>JBDLKA010000022.1:0-42823 GCA_039714075.1 Candidatus Krumholzibacteriota bacterium
GCCGAATACTTGTGCTGCCAGCCGCTGATGGGACCGCCCATGTAGTCGTGCCAGGCGGTTTCGTGCAGGTTGGTCATCATCACGTACCAGCCCGCCTGGGAGATGTTGTTGTTCGGGGCGGCCAGCAGGGCAGTGTAGGCCTCGTTCCACAAGGTGCCGTAGTTCTTGCAGTTTCCGCCGCCGCCGGCGCAGGTACCGTTCACGTCGCCGCCGTTGGCGAAGGGGATGAAGCCGGCCCAGTGGCCGTACCAGCTGTTGTCCGCGCCCCCGTAACCGTCAAAACCGCCGATTTCGTTGTAGGTGCCCGGGGTGACGGTGATCGAGGAACCGTTGAAGTTCGGATTGGCCAGGGCGTCGGCAAGTTTCCAGGTGTGCAACCAGGCGCTTTCGGTGGCGCACTTGGCGATCATCCAGTCGTAGGTCTCCTTGGCGTTGGGCACGATGCCGGCCCAGCCGCCCATCTCGGCCACGGCCTCCCAGTCTTCGGCGAAGACCGCGATCCGGAACTCGCCCACGCCGCTTCCGGCCAATCCGGTCAGGATGTCCAGCGAACCCTGGCCGTTGCCGCCGATGATGTTGCCGGTGAAGGTGCGGTCGCGGGGAATGAGCCGCAGGCCGTTGGCGGCCAGGGTGTGGATCTGGTGGTTGTCGTGCCCGGTCAGATGCACGTCGTCGTCCAGAATGACTCCGTTCACGCCGTGCCCCAGCCAGTTGTCGCCGATCCAGTCGTTCACGCCGCTGCTTGGGTAACCGGAGGTGTTCAGCCAAACCCTTTCGGGCACCCAGGCCACGGTGGGAGTGTAGCCGTAGAAGGTATTGACCATCTGGGCCTGGATATTGACCGACCAGTCGT
Source organism: Candidatus Krumholzibacteriota bacterium (assembly GCA_039714075.1). Classification (GTDB taxonomy): domain Bacteria; phylum Krumholzibacteriota; class Krumholzibacteriia; order LZORAL124-64-63; family LZORAL124-64-63; genus JAGLCY01. The sequence continues at coordinate 854 of JBDLKA010000022.1, forward strand.
TCATTTCGTTGTTCACGAAGGGCATCATGTGCTGGCCGTAGGCCGAGGTGAGCATGCCCGCCCAGCCCGCGGTCACACCCGTGGCCAGCCAGGCGTTGAAATCGACGGGGTCGCCGTTGCGCGCCGACCATTCGGCCGACGTCATCAGGGTCCCGCTCATATGGAAGTTGCCCGGAACGCTGTTGGTCTCGTGGGCCTGCATGGCCTCGTCGAAACCGCTGCCTTCCAGGTCGTCACTGCGGCCGTGCAGCACATCGGTGTAGCCGATGCCCTGGTTGCCGTGCAGGACAAAAGCACAGTGGGCCTCGTAGACCTTGTCCGCGGGAAAGGAGGCGAGGATAACGTCCCGGGGACCGGTCCCCGGATCGGCCATGACGGTGATCCGCCAGGGATCCACGGAGCTCGCCGCCGCCAGCGCGTCCGCCGGCAGGGGGAAGTAGAGCGCGTCCGGATCCGAGGGGTGGCGCCGGGCGCCGGTCAGGGCCTTGTCCTCCACGGGTGAGAAGTCATGATCGTCCCGTTCCAGCACCGCAGAGTTGATGACCGACCCGTCTTGATTGTCCCTGATGGAAATTTCAACCCGACCCGGACGGCCGGATTCGACAAAGGCCCGCGCCAGTTGGCCGGGAACGTTTTCGGTAAGGGACAAAAAGCTGACCCGCAGAAACGCCGCCCCCGTTTCGGTGGACCGGTAGACGCCGACCGACAGGACATCCGCCGCGGGATTGAGGCCCTCGGCATCCCCCACGCCGTCAACAGCGATGACATCCACAAGTTGTAAATCGCCAGGAACTTCCGCGAACGAAGGAACAAAGGAAAGCAGGACGAAACCAATAAGGAACGAGGTCAAGCGTGCCAGTTTCATTGTTTCAGCCTTGGGCGCAAGGTACAGATTCCACCTCTTAAACCCGGATTCAAGACCGCTTTGAGGGGGATTCATCATCAATTTACAGCAAAGCGAATCATACCACAAACCGCCCCATGCAAACAAGATTCGTATGGTATTTTGCCGCATAATTCGTAATGATACCTGACATTGACCCGGCCTTGGCCGGCGGTCGGGATCGGGGTACAATTTCACCCGCTGGAATATTCGTGAAGATGGTTGATCAAAGGTGGACGCATGTCACATTCGGGATCCAGGAAAGTCATTTTCGCAGCACTGGCGGGGAACGCGCTGATCGCGGCGACCAAGCTCGGGGCCGCCGCGTTCACCGGCAGTTCGGCCATGCTGTCCGAGGGCATCCACTCCATTGTCGATACGGGGAACCAGATTCTCCTGCTGATGGGTTTGTCGCGGGCCAAGCGGGCTCCCGACCCGGAACATCCCTACGGGTACGGCAAGGAGATCTATTTCTGGTCCTTCGTGGTGGCCATCCTGATCTTCGGATTGGGCGCGGGTATTTCCATCTACGAGGGCATCAAGCACATCCAGCACCCCGAGCCCATGGTCAACGCCCGGCTGAACTACCTGGTCCTGGCCCTGGCCTTCCTGTTCGAGGGCGCCGCCTGGTTCTTCGCCTTCAAGGAATTCGCCCATATCCGGGGCAAGCGGAGCATGATGCAGGCGGTCCGCGAAAGCAAGGACCCCACCACCTTCGTCGTGCTGTTCGAGGATTCCGCGGCCATGGCGGGAATCATCGTCGCCTTTGTCGGTATATGGCTGAGCCAGACGACCGGCCTGTACTGGATCGACGGCGCCGCGTCGGTGGCCATCGGCCTGATCCTGGCCGGCACGGCCTGGCTGCTGGCGGTGGAAACCAAGGACCTGCTGATCGGTGAAGCCGCCTCGCCGGCCACGATCGCGGGCATCCGCAACCTGGCCGCCAAGGTGGCCGGAGTGGAAAAAGTCAACGAAGTCCTAACACTCCACATGGGTCCGGAGTATATTCTGGTGAATGTGAGTCTGGATTTCGCGGATCATTGCACCGCGGAACAGATCGAGGACGAAGTCGCCCGCCTGACCGAAGCCGTCAAAAAGGAGTGGCCCCTGGTCCGGAAGGTGTTCGTCGAAGCCGAGGAAAAGGAACAACCCTGACCGAAGGATTGGTCGGGTTTCAGGCAAGGAGCCGTTTAATAATTCCATGTTAGGAATGCACGGACGCATCATCACTGGACGCCTCATCACCTGGATCTGCCTGTTGGCCATGATCGTGCCGGCGCCCCGTTCGTGGGCCCAGGAGTGGTTGATCCACAAGGTCAAACGAGGCCAGAACCTGACGGTCATCGCCCACAGGCACGATGTCACCGTGCAGGAAATCCGCGATTGGAACAAGCTGCGCAGCGACGAGCTGGCCATCGGCCAGCGGCTGAGGATCCCCCGCAAGGACACCGAACTGTACATCGTCCGCCTGGGCGACACGCTGACCGACATCGCCGACCGGAACGACCTGCCCCTTTCCCTGCTGCGAAAACTGAACGGGATCACCGGCAGCCGCATCTATGTCGGCCAGCAGTTGAAGCTGCAGCCCACTCCCCTGGACGAAGCCGTGCACGTGGTGCGCCGGGGAGAATCGCTCACCGAGATCGGTCGCCAGTTCGGACTGACCGTGGCCGAACTCAAGCGGATCAATGACCTGACCGGCAACCGGATCTTCGTCGGCCAGAAACTGCGGCTGCGCGACGCGGGCAAGACGGTGCACATCGTGGAAAGCGGGGACGCACTCTGGGAAATCGCGCAGGGCTACGGCATTTCCGTTACCGAGTTGAAACGCCTGAACAACATGAAATCCGACCGGATCTATCCCGGGCAGGAATTACGGCTCAGCGCCGCGGCGGCCAAACGGACTTCGGTCTACAAGGTCAACAAGGGCGACAACCTGACCGAGATCGCCCGTCTGCACCAGATGAGCCTGCGGGAGCTGCGGGATCTGAACGGGATATCCGGATCGGTCATCCATCCGGGCCAGAACCTGAGGGTCCGTCCCATGCCGGGCCTGGGCGGCAAGGCCAGTTCGCGGCAGACAGCCTCCGGCCTGGACTGGAGCGTGGTCAATGTTCCGGTCAGGGGAGTCTACCGGATCCAGGCCGCCAACGGCCCCTACTACTACGAGGCCCCCAAGGCCAAGTACCAGAAACACTCCAACTATTTCGAGGAGAGTTCGATATCACCGCCGGTCGCCTACCGCCACGCCAGGTTGTTGTGGGAATCCTTTGAAAAAGAGGTCGCGGGCATGGGCAGGGTCGGCAACAGGTTGGCCGGCTGGCATTTTGTCCTGGACCCCGGGCACGGCGGCATCGACCCCGGCACGACCGTCCGGGCCAAGGACAGCGAGGGCAAGACCTTCACCATCGTCGAGGATGAATATGTCTACGACATCGCGTTGCGCGTCTATGTCCTGCTGAAACTCAACGGCGCCGACGTGACCCTGACGCTGCTCAGCCCCAACCACCTGTTGCGGCAGAATTCCCCCGCTTCGAGGACCTTCGTGCACGACAGGAACGAGGTCATCAACAGCGCGTCCTGGAACAAACGGGACCGGCCGGAAGCCTGGCCCAAGGGCAACCAGAAGCATCTCGACGCCCGGGTCAACGTGGCCAAGCGGGCTTTCAAGGGCGTGCCCAAGAACCGGCAGGTTTTCCTGAGCTTCCACGCCGACAACGTGCCCGCCCTCGGCGAGGCCGTATCGCTGCTGTACTTCAAGAACCGCCATGGCACCGACACGGTGTCCCGGGAACTGGCCCGGAAACTATTGCCCGCCCTGGGAGCCGGTGCCCGGATGAAGGGGCAGAACCTGGGCGTCCTGCGGACGAACCCCGCCCAGTACAAGCTTCTGGTCGAACTGCGGAACCTGGCCTACGAGGATCATATCTGGGCGATCCGGTACGACAAGCTGCGCCAGCGGGACGCCGAGAAGGTGGTCAAGGCGTTGCTGGACGAGTTGGGGGGGTAGGAACCGGCTCCCCGGGTGTCTTTTCTGGGTGCGTTTTGGTTGATTATTGAAATCCATAACCAATTGAAAAATTTGCTGTTTAGCTGACTTTTTTCTTGCTGTTTTCGCTGTTTGTTCGTATATTGATTGTACCTCCCATGCACCCAACCCTGGAGGTATATCATGTCCGCTGTTTCCTACGTTCCCGACCAATCCGCCGCTCACGTTCATTCTTCTCTGCGCCGTTCGTTGAAGGCCATGGAGCTGGCCCGGCAGTGCGCCGTTCTATGGTTCGCCGAGGTCATGCGGCGAAGGTTGTATTGCGAGTTGGGCTATTCCTCCATCAACCAGTACGCCATGAAAGGTCTTGGGTTTTCCAAATCACGGACCGGTGATTTCATTCGGCTGGCCCGGCAGCTGGATGGCTTGCCGGCCGTGCGAGATGCCATGGTTTCCGGTGAGCTGGGATACACCAAGGCGCGGGAAATCGTCGGGGTGGCCACGCCCGAAACCCAGGACGAGTGGTTGCAGGCCGCCAAAAAACCACGGCAGGAATTGGTTCGCGAAGTGAAGAGAGTCAAGCGGGCAGCCCAGGTCGATCCCGGCCAAGGTGAACTTTTACCGGCTGCCCCCACCGTGGTCGCACCGAAGGAACTGCCGGTCCGTTTCCAGATGGATCTGACCCCCGAACAGGAAGCCCGCCGGTCCGCTTTGGTCGAGCGGCTCCACAAATTGGGCGGCGTCCCCAACGACAAGGCCGAGTTGGTGTTGGAAGCCCTGGCTTCTTTGGTGGAAACGAAGGAAAAGGCCCCCCGGGGGGCCCTCGCCGGGCGGCCGCCGGTACAAATCCATGTTCACGAAGAAGCCGGCAAAATGACAGTGGAAACTGACGTCGGAAAGCGCGAGCTAAGCCGGGCCGAGGCCGAACGAATGAAATGCGACGCGGCCGTCTGTCGTAAAGGAGGCCATAATACAACAACCATCCCTCCACGCGTGCGTCGCGAGGTTCTGGCACGCGACCGACACCGCTGCCAGGCTCCCGGGTGCGGAAGGACCCGGTTTCTCGAAGTTCACCACAAGGTGCCGCGCTCTGGCGGAGGCGGCAACAGCCGGGAAAACCTGGTGACCCTCTGTGGTTCATGCCATCGGCTTTGGCATGAACGGGGCGCCGGCGCCATTCCGGATGCCCCGAACAAGGCTCTCATCGGCTAGATGCCGGGGACCGATTCCACCACGGCCTGGGGCAGCCCTACTCCCTGTCCACGCTGATGAATCCCTGGAGGAACCCCGTGCGCCGCACCTCCCCCGTGTCGGTCGGCAGGGCGCCGATGCTGGTGTTGTCCATCTGGAACATCACCATCACGTGGTCGGTCTGGCCCGCTGCCGATGGTGTCGCAAACTGCATCAACCGATCGACGACCACCGGATTGCCGGCGCTGCACTGCACCTGAATAGGTTGGGTCGTGGCGTTCACCGGGGCGAACGTCCCGTCAGGTTCGACCTGCACGGCGATGATGCTGACCATTCCCGACAGCGGCGGAAAACCCGGCGGCGAATAGCTGTCGCAGCTCAGGTTGACCTTGAGCCGGAAGTTGGCCGCGGTGGTGATGTCGAAGTCGAACCTGCCGGCAATGGACATCATGGCCACGGCAGAGCTGCACTCCATGCCGAGGTCCGTCCCCAGGTCCTGGCAGTTCGATGCGGCGTCGGTCTCGATGTCGATGTCCAGCCTCGTGCCGTCCGCGGAACCGGTCAGCGTGCCGGTGTACCCTGCATTCGCGTTGAACGTCCCGTACACGCACTGGTCCCCTCCCATCGGCATGTCCCCGAATACGCCTCCATCGAACAGTCGGTGCGAAAAGGTCTCGGAGCGGCCGACCCAGACGTCCCCCGGCGCAGGCGCTACCAGCGGGAGGAGGCCTTCCTCCGGGAAAGTGATTTCCTCGAACTGGTCATCGAGATCCGGGTTGCCGCACGCGCCGCCGGAGCCCAGCGGAAAGTTGATCTCGACCAGGTTCCCGTAGTACACGGCCAATCCGGAGCACACTCCATAGCGGAAGGTGATGCGATCCTCGACCTCCGGCTTCGACTCGAGGTATGCCCTCAGCGTCACCTCCCCACTTCCGCTGGAAGGGGCGGTATAGTCGACACTGAGGCCGGACGTATTCGACAGATCGCCCGCGCCGGTTTCGATCTCCCACATAACCGTGAGTTCGCCCGGTCCGCCTGCGGTCGCGGTGAAGGTCTCCGACTGGCCGGACCCGACACAGACGTCCTTCTTTTCGATCACCACACGTTCGTCGGCGAAGATTTCGATCCGCCCGCAGCGGGCCGGAGAATCAGGAGGCAGCTCCTTCGACATGCTGCAGACTTCGATGTACGTGGGGTAGGCGTCGGCTTCGGACGGTGTCACGAAAGTCAGCGTGTGCACCCCGCCCGAGAAGGTTGGCGTCAGCGGAGGCAGTCCCGGTCCCGGGGTCAGCTGGATGTCCTCCGGTTTGTTGTGCTTCGAGTTGTCCACGCGGAACTTGATGGTCACGGTTTCGCCCGGGTTTTCCACCAGCAGGGTCCGGGGAATCCAGACCACTTCCTTGCGGACAACCTCGACCGGCTTGTCCTCGAACCCCATGGGTCCGGGAAACGGCTCGGGCTGGGTTTGCACGCGGAGCGTCACGGTGCCGATCTCTTCCGGATCGAGCTTGCGGACGTTGGCCACATTGACCAGGACGGCGTTTCCGCCGAAGGTCTCGGCGGTGACCCATCTTTCCCCGGTGCCGTCGTCGATCACCACGGGGCCAAACTCGGTGACGCCGATGCCCCAGCATTCGGCTCCCCCATCGGGATCATCCTCCAGTTCGCCCAGGCGAATGTTCAACGCCTCTTTCCCCAGGATGTCCAACCCACCGGTCGCCGCATCGGCAACGGCACCTCCGAAGCCGCCGGGCAGGGCGGCCGCGGTGGTGATGAGATCGAGGCCGACCCTGGCCAGGCCCATCCCGTTGTTGGTGGCCCAGACCTTGGCGAAGGACCACTTGATCGGGGGATCTCCGCGCGTGAGGTCCCAGTCCTCCTCGATCCGATCGGTGTCGACCTGGAACTCCAGCCGGCTGATCGCACTCGGGTAGAGATTGGCACGCATCTGCTGGACCAGGTTCATGCTGAAGGCCATCCAGCCGGCAATGGCGCCGACAGGTGGGGAGACGAGCCCCAGCACCGCGAACGCGGTTCCCAGGTTGCCGATGTTCTGGCTCAGCGGTCCCAGGCTGTCACTCGCACCGCGGGCCGCCTTGATGAAGTCGCTCAGTTCCTGCGGGCCATTCAGGTCGAACAGGTCCGCCGGCACGGCACCCAGGTCGCCGCATTCCTTGAGCCCGGAGGCTGCCGCCGTCTTCAAAAAAGCTGGGCTCGGGGTTGGACTCCCGTTCAGCCCTTTCGAGGTGGCGGTGAGATCACCAAGCGCCGTAGCCAGGTCGATCTTCGCCAGCAGGGCCTGCAGGAACGCCGCCTCGTCGGACGTCAGGTCGTTCAGGGCCGTGGCCGGATCGATGGCCGCGCGCGCCTCGAGCAGCAAAGCCACCGGAATCGCCTGCGGGGGCAGATCGGCCAGGCTGGTGGCGGCCAACACTCCGGGGTCGAGCCCGAACTGGGCGGCCAGCGCGAGGGTCAATTCGTCGAGAGCGGCTACGGCATCCCCCAACGGGTCGCCCACGGCCGGTTCCAGCGGCATGACCTCGATCTCGAGGGCCGCGCAACTCTCGATCCCGTCGGTAACCGTCAATTGCACCGTCCCGCCGTTCAGCAGGTCGTCGATATTGGGCGGCACGACGATCTCGGCGCGACCATCGCCGTCGACGAGGACCGCCGTGATTCCGGTCGCGCCGGACGGCGCCTCGTACGCGACCCAGGTCGCATCACCGATCCCGGATATCCCGGTCACTTCCACCCGGTCGAAGGGTTGGGCGGTGGCGGCGCCGAGGGCCGGATTCCCACAATTGAGGTCCGAAGTCTCGGGCACGGGTTCGGTCGGCGACGGGTCGTCGCCACCACAGCCGGCAATTATGAACAGGCATAAAAGTGCGATCGCCAAGCCGAACCGGTTCCGGTGGTGCCGATACATATATTTTTTCCTTCCAAAATCAAGGCTCCCAGAAATGACTTCCCTTCATCCTGCAATTACGGAAAACCCGTCGTTTACCGGACAGGTCTAATAATGTGATTTTTCATCAGGTTTCAGGGCAACGTTGCCCTGAAACGGGATCTTTCGACAAAGCCCCCTTCTTGGGTTAGAATCCATGAGCCGAATTCCAATCCAACCGGGAGCGCCCCATGAATCGTCACCGTTTTGTTGCCGCCTTTGTGACTGGAGCCCTGCTCTTTGGTTTATCCGCCCTGGCCGCCGACCGGATCACCGGCAAGCCCTTCGCCACCCGCAGCGAGGTCATCGCCCAACACGGGATGGCCGCCACCAGCCAGCCACTGGCCACCCAGATCGCGTTGGACATTCTGAAAAAAGGCGGTAGCGCGGTTGATGCGGCGATCGCGGCCAACGCCGCCCTGGGATTGATGGAGCCCACCGGCAACGGCATGGGCGGTGACCTTTTCGCCATCGTTTGGGACGCAAAAACGGAAAAGCTCCACGGGTTGAACGCCAGCGGGCGCTCCCCCCGGTCCCTGACCCTGGAGGAATTCAGGAAGCGGGAACTGACCAGTATCCCTCCCTACGGCGTCCTGCCCATCACCGTGCCCGGTTGCGTTGACGGCTGGTTCGAGCTGCACGAAAAATTCGGCAGGTTGGACATGGAGGAAGTGCTCACGCCGGCCATCGGCTACGCCCGGGACGGTTTTCCGGTCAGCGAACTGATCGCCTACTACTGGGATTTGAGCGTGCCAACCCGCGCCGACCAGCCCAACTTTCTCGAGACCTTCACCACGGACGGCCGGGCCCCGGCCAAAGGTGAAGTCTGGCGCAACGAACCCTTGGCGCGGACCCTGGAAATGATTGCCGCGGGTGGTCGCAACGAATTCTACAAGGGGGACATCGCCCGCGTCATCGCCCGCACGGTACAGGATGCCGGGGGATTCCTTTCCTATGAGGACCTCGCCGCACACCGCAGCGAATGGGTGGAACCGGTGTCCGCGAATTACCGGGGCGTCGATGTCTGGGAACTGCCGCCCAACGGCCAGGGCATCGCCGCGCTGCAGATCCTAAACATCCTCGAGACCTTCGACATAGCCGGCATGGGATTCGGGAGCACGGCATACGTCCACACCTTCGTCGAGGCCAAGAAACTGGCTTTCGAGGACCGTGCTAAGTTCTACGCCGACATGGAATTCGCTGAAGTCCCGGTCGCGGGGCTGATATCGAAGGAATACGCCGCCGAGCGCGCCAAACTGATCGACCCCGCGCGCGCCGCCCGTCGCTACGACGCGGGCAATCCGGCCTTGTATGAAGGCGACACCATCTACCTGACCACCGCCGACAGCGAAGGCAACATGGTCTCGCTGATCCAGAGCAACTACCGCGGCATGGGCTGCGGCGTATGTCCCGAAGGGTTGGGCTTCGGACTTCAGGACCGCGGTGAACTGTTCAACCTCAAAGAAGACGAAGCCAACACCTACGCGCCGGGCAAGCGTCCCTTCCACACCATCATCCCAGCGTTCGCGACCCGGGACGGCAAGCCCTGGCTGAGCTTCGGCGTGATGGGCGGCGCGACCCAGCCCCAGGCCCACGCGCAGATCATCGTCAACCTGGTGGACTTCGGCATGAACCTGCAGGAGGCCGGGGACGCGCCGCGCATCCTGCACACCGGCTCCGGCCAACCCACCGGTGAAACCATGGTCCGGGGCGGAATCGTATCGCTGGAGACCGGCATCGGGTACGAAACGCGCCGCGAACTGACGGAAAGGGGCCACCGCCTGCAGGTCAACGTGGGGTCTTTCGGCGGCTATCAGGCCATCATGTTCGACGAAGAGCAGGGCGTGTATTACGGCGCATCGGAGTCACGCAAGGACGGCCAGGCGGCCGGCTACTAGGCGAAAGGTCTTTTCATGAAATCGATCAATCTGATCCTGACGGTCCTGACCATGGCGGCCGTTCTGGTGTCCGGCACCCTGGCCGACGAACCGGCCCCGACCCTGGAGAGCATCGCCGCCCAGATCGACGGCGTCGCCAAGACCCTCGACGGTTTCCGCCACCGCCTGGACGCCCTGGAAAAGAAGGTGGACGACGGGCTGTGGTTCGACCGCCTGGGCGATGTCGCGGTGATCGACAAGGTGCGCCTCTACGGCCCGCCGCGCTGGAAGGAAAAGAGCGAAACGGCCATCGGGGCGGGCAATCCCGTGAAGTTCTATGCCTACATCTTTTTTCCGAAGGACCTGGACACCTCGCAGAAGACGCCCCTGCTGGTCTTTCCCCACGGCGGAGTGCATGCCGACTTCAGCACCTATTACATCCACATCGTTCGCGAGATGCTGGCCCAGGGTTACGCCATCGTCGCTCCCGAGTACCGCGGCAGCACCGGGTACGGGCGCACGGTCTACGAGAACATCGACTACGGCGGGCGCGAGGTGGACGACAACCATGCCTGCCGCCAGTACATGATCGACAACTACGATTTCATCGACGCCGGCCGGGTCGGCATGATCGGCTGGAGCCACGGCGGATTGATCAGCCTGATGAACATCTTCGCCAACCCCGACGACTACAAGTGCGCCTACGCCGGTGTTCCTGTCAGCGACCTGATCGCCCGCCTGGGCTACCTGGACGACGACTATCGCGCGCTCTACTCCGCCGACTACCACATCGGCGAAACCGTGATGGAGAACATCGAGGAATACAAGCGCCGCTCCCCCGCCTGGAACGCGGAAAAACTCCAGACGCCGCTACTGATCCACACCAACACCAACGACGAGGACGTCAACGTGCTCGAGGTGGAACACCTGATCAAGGCGTTGAAGGCCGCGGACAAGGAATTCGAATACGAGATCTACCAGGATGTGCCGGGAGGCCACAGCTTCGATCGGTTGGACGGTAGCGAAGCCAAAGAGGTCCGGCTGAAGGTCTATGAATTCCTGGCCAGACACCTGAACCCCACCCGGCCGATAACCGATCTGAAACAGTTGCACACCGCCGGTTACCGGTTGCCGCAGGGGCCCTAGACAACCATGGGCGACCCTCTGCTCTACCGGATAAACCGCAATATCGTCCGGCTGGGTATGCGCGCCTACTTCCAGGACATTGAAGTGGTCGGCCGGTCCCTGGCCCCGGCGGACGGACCGATGATCTTCGCGTCCAACCACCCGCATTCCATTACCGACAGTCTGGTCCTGGGCCTGGCCGCCGACCGCATGCTCCACTTCATCGCCCACAGCGGGTTGTTCCGCAACCGCTTTAAAGCCTGGTTCATGCGCAAAAGCGGAGTCATCCCCGTCTACCGCCCCCAGGATGTCGAGGGATCCACCGACAAGAACCTCACCATGTTTTCCGCCTGCTACGAGATCCTGGACCGGGGTGAAGCCATCGGGATCTTCCCCGAAGGGACAAGCGCCGAGGAAAGGCGGGTCCAGAAACTGAAGACAGGCACGGCCCGCATCGCCCTGGGGGCGGAAGAAAGGGCGGGCTGGAATCTGGGGCTGACCCTGGTGCCGGTCGGTCTGAACTTCGAGAGCTGTTCCCGGTTCCGCAGCCGGGTGCTGGTCAAATTCGGGGAACCCATCGTGCCGGCGGCCTGGCGCGCCGAATTCGAGGCTGACCCCACCACGACGGTCAACCGACTGACGGATCTGCTGCAGGAACGATTGCGCCGGCAAGTGGTCAACGTCGAACAGTCCGAGTATGAAGCGTTTGTCCTGGACGTGGAAAAGATCTTCAAGGACGAGTTGCTCTCCCGTGACGACCTCAATATTCCAGGCAATTCGGCTTACCAGCGTGACCAGGCCGTCACCGCGGGAATTGCCAGGTGTCTGGCCTACTACCACGAGCGCAGCCCCGACGTCATCTGGCGGCTGGCCCGTCAGATGAAGGGATACAACGCCAGACGCCACGTTCTGAAACTGAGGGACGACCTGCTTCGCGAACAGGAGGGTCCCCTGGTGCGGGGGGAATTGTGGCGCTTGGTTGTCGGAGGAATCGCGGGCCTTCCCTGGGCTATGTTCGGCCTGGTGGGGAACTGGCTCCCCTACCGTTTGACCGGTTGGCTCCGCAACCGCATCGCGCCCGACCGGACCAAGATCCACCAGGTCCAATTCGGCGTCGGCGCGGCCCTGTTCCTGGTTTGGTATGCAGCCCTGCTGACGGTATCGTTTCGGGTGTTCGGGACGGCGACCACCATTGTCGCAGGCCTCGGGCTTCCCCTGGCCGGATTGTTCGCCCGCGAATATTTTCGTTACATGAAAAAACGCCGGCGCATGCTTCGTTTCGCCGGCCTGGAGTTCAGACTCGGGTTCAGGGTCCAGGAACTGCGGCTCGAGCGCCGGCGCCTGGTCCGCAACCTGGAGAACGCCATGCAACGGTATCTGCAAGCCATCGAGGAGGAATCGTGAGCCCCAGCATGCTGGACATCCCCTCGGTGAGGGAGTACCTGGGCAAAAGGTTGATCTGCCAGGTGGCGACCACTGAAAAGAGGCTGGCCCTGACCTTCGACGACGGCCCCAATCCCCACAACACGACCAGGTTGCTCGAGATGCTGGCGAGCAAGGGCATCAAGGCCACGTTTTTCGTAGTCGGCCGGCGGGTGCGGCGATTCCGGGACCTGCTGAAGCAGACCTTCGACGCGGGCCATGAGATCGGGAACCACTGCGATCACCATGTGCCGCTGTCGTTCCTGCCACGGGCCATCATCCGGCGCGAACTGGAGGTCTGCGGCCATCTGGTCGAAGGCGTCACCGGCCGCCGACCGCGTTTCATGCGGCCGCCCATGGGCTGGTTCAACGACAAGGTACTCGAGGTTGCGCGCGGGGCGGGTTACGAACCGGTGATCGGCAGCATTCATCCCCAGGATTCTCGGCAGCCGGGCCTTGAAACCGTCCTGCGCCGGGTGCGCCGGCGCATCGAACCCGGGGCGATCATCATCCTTCACGACGGCGGCTGGCGCATCGGCGTGGACCGCAGCCAGACCCTGGCCGCGGTGGACATCATCACGGACGAACTGCTGGAAGCCGGCTACCGGTTCCAGACCCTGAGCGAACTGGTGGACGATCCGCACCAGGGAAAGAGCACTGCATGAATCCCTTTGATCTGCCCCTGGAAACCATTGAAGACCTGGTCGAAAAGCACGGCACGCCGCTGTACATCGTCAGCCGGAAGAAACTTCTGGAGAACTACCGGCGGCTGGACCGCTGCCTGCCGGCGGTGACCTTGTTCTACGCCGTCAAGACCAACCCCCACGCCGGCATCCTGGAGATCCTCAAGGAAGCCGGCGCGGGTTTCGACGTGGCCTCCCGGGGCGAGATCATGGACGCGGTCAACGCCGGGGCCAACCCGCGCGAGGACCTGATCTTCGCCGACACAGTGAAGGACCCCAAACACATCGCTCACGCCTTCGGCATCGGCCTGGATGATTTCACCTTCGACAACCGTTCGGAGATCACCCAGATCGCCCGGCACGCGCCGGGCGCCAACGTCCACGTGCGGATCATGGTTTCGAACAAGGGCAGCGTGGCTCATCTGAGCGACAAGTTCGGCGCCGAGACCGGCGAAGCGGTGCCCCTGCTGCTGGAAGCCCGCGACCAGGGGCTCGTCCCGCGCGGGGTCAGTTTCCACGTGGGCAGCCAGTGCCTGGACGTGAAACGTTACGTCGACGCCCTAGACCAGGTCCGCGAAATTTTCGACGATGCGGAAAAGCAGGGCCTGAATCTGGAGATGATCGACATCGGCGGCGGCTTCCCGGTCCGTTACGAAAACGAGGACATCGACATCGAAGGCATGTGCGCGGTGATCGACCGGCACTACCGCAAGTTGTTCGGGACGGAAATCAAACTGGTCGCCGAACCGGGCCGGGCCGTCGTGGGCGACGCGGTCATCCTGGTCACCAAAGTGATATCGGAATCGGTGCGGCAAAAGAAGAACTGGCTCTACTTCGACGACGGCACCTATGGCAGCTTCATGGAGGTCCTGCTGTACCAGATGAAGTTCCCGCTGAAAACCAACACCGAAGGGCCCCGGCGAAAATACGTTCTGGCGGGGCCGACCTGCGACTCCATCGACGTGTTTTCCCGGGATAAAAAGGGCAAGATCAAGGAGGTGGAACTGCCGGAGATGCACCTGGACGACCTGCTGATCGCCGGCAGCATGGGCGCCTACACCTACTCCGAATCAACCCGGTTCAACGGGTTCGATCCGCCCGGGTTCATCTACATCGACTGACGGGTCCGCCTTCAGGGGCAACCGTCCATTTCGTGCAGGCAGGTCATCTGCCGCAGGTGGGCCAGGGCCTCCTCCTTCGTCTTGCCGGTGGCCGTCTCGAATTCCTTGCCGCGCTCGGCCGACGCGGACCAGGTCAGCCCGCAATGCACCTGCCAATCGTCAGAGAGCATCGCCTTCAATTCGGGATTGGACTTGCTGCCGCACTCCCGACTGAGGGTGATGATGGTCTGAAAGACCGTGCGCAGGACTTCCAGGTTGTCCGCCGAGGCCTCCAGGTCGTCAGGCAATTCGACCTGAATGTTGCATGTCTCGCTCATGATCCTCCCCTTCCCGGCTTTCAGGATTGCGGGCTCAGAGCCCGTACATCTCCTTGATCTCTTTCTTGGACTTGCCCAGGATGCCGTACTTGTCCCCCACCTTGGCGAAGGCTTCCAGCCCCTTTTCCAGGTGATGCCGTTCGTGACCCGCCGAAAGCTGGGTGCGGATCCGCGCCTGCCCCTTGGCCACGACCGGGAAGAAGAAGCCGACCACGTAAATGCCCTCGGCGTAGAGATCGCGCGCCATGTCCTGGGCCAGTTTGGCGTTGTAGAGCATCACCGGCACGATGGGACTGTCGCCGGCCTTCAGGTCCAGGCCGATCTCCCGTAGCCCGTCGCGCCAGAATTTCGTATTCCACTCCAGTTTGTCCCGCCGCTCGGTGGTGGCCGAAACCAGGTCCAGGACCTTGATGGCGCCCGACACGATGACCGGGGCGACGGTGTTGGAAAACAGATAGGGCCGCGCGCGTTGCCGGCACAGTTCGACCAGCTCCCGGCGGCCGCTGACGCAACCGCCCGAGGCCCCGCCCAGCGCCTTGCCCAGCGTGGTGGTGATGATGTCGATCTGCCCCAGCACCCCGCAGTGCTCGTGGGTGCCGCGGCCGGTCTTGCCGATGAAGCCAGAGGCATGCGAATCATCCACGAAAACCATGGCGTCGTATTTTTCCGCCAGGGCCACGATCTCGTCCAGTTTGGCCAGGTCGCCGTCCATGGAGAACACGCCGTCGGTGATGATCAGGCGGATCCGCTTGTCCTGGTGGTCCCGCAGCTTCTCTTCCAGGTGCTCCATGTTCGAATGCTTGTACGTGTCGCGCATGGCCTTGCACAACCGCATGCCGTCGACGATCGACGCGTGCACCAGGCGGTCGGCGATCATGATGTCCTGGTCACCCAGAAGGGCCTCGAACACCCCAGCGTTGGCGTCCATGCAGGACGGGAACAGCAGGGTGTCTTCGGTGCCCAGGAACTCGGTCAGCCGGTGTTCGAGATGGCCGTGGATGTCCTGGGTCCCGCAGATGAAGCGGACCGAGGACAGGCCGTAACCGCGGGTCCCCAGACCGATGCGGGCGGCCTCCACAACGTCCGGGTGGCTGGAAAGCCCCAGATAATTGTTGGCGCAGAAGTTGATGACCTTCTTGCCCTCGGCCCCGGCGGGGAATTCGACCTCGATATCGGCCGCCTGAGGGCTCTTGATCCAGCGTTCCTCCTTGAACAGGCCCGCCTCGCGGATGCCGTCCAGCTCCCGGCTGAAGCTGTCCCTCAATTCGTTTGAATAAGCCATGATGTCCCTTTCCGGCAGCGTCAGGCCTGTTTGAAGCGGACCACCAGGGCCGCGATGCTGTCCACGGTGTCGAACGCTTCCGGGCTCGCGTCCGCGTCGGGAATCTGGATCTCGTACTTGTTTTCCAGGAACCGTTTGAGCGAAACCATGGAAAACGAGTCGACGATGCCGCCGCTGATCAGCTCAGTCTCGTAGGTGATCTCCTCGTCCTCGTCGTCCTCCAGGTACTCCTTGATCACGTATTCGAGAATCGCCTTCTTGTACTCTTCCATCTTGGTCTCCCGTGTTGTGTGGTCCGTGTTCAGTCGTTCATGATGGTCGAAAGGTCTCCCACCGGCTCTCCGAATTCCTGCGCGCGCAGGACGCGGCGGATGATCTTGCCGCTGCGGGTCTTCGGCAGGACGTCGACGAACTCGATTTCCTGCGGCATGGCCAGCGGCGACAGTTTCTTGCGGATGAAATTCATGATTTCCAGGTCGAGGTCCGCGCTCGGTTCGAAACCGGGTTTCAGGGACACGAAGGCCTTGACCACCTCCATATTGACCGGGTCGGGCTTGGCCACGGCGGCCGATTCCGCCACCGCAGGATGTTCGAGCAGGGCGGACTCGATCTCGAACGGCCCCACCAGATGCCCCCCCGTGTTGATGACGTCGTCGTCGCGGCCGACGAACCAGAAGTACCCGTCGGCGTCGATCGTGGCCTGGTCCCCGCACACGAACCAGCCGTTCCTGAACTTGCCCCGGAAGCCTTCCTCGTTGTTCCAGTAGGTGCGAATGAGCGAGGGCCAGTCCGGCCGCAGGGCGATCACCCCCACCTGGCCCTGCTTTTCAACGGGCGTGAATTCCACCGGATCCAGGACCGCCGCGGTAATTCCCGGGAACGGCCGGCCCATCGACCCGGGTTTGACCCGCATCCCCGGAAAATTGGTGATGACCATGCAGCCGGTTTCCGTCTGCCAGAAGGTGTCGTGGAAAGGTTTGCCGTAGGCTTCCTCGGACCAGACCACCGCTTCGGCATTGAGGGGTTCACCCACACTGCACAGATGGCGCAGCGAGCCGAGATCGTGTTTGGCAGCCAGTTCGGTGCCCTCCTTCATCAGCAGGCGGATGGCCGTCGGGGCCGAGTACCAGACGGTGATCCGGTTGCGGGCGATGAAGTCGTACCATTTGTCGGCGTTGAAACCCGAGTCCAGGACCGCCTGGGTGATCCCGTTGGCCCAGGGTCCGATGATGCCGTAGGACGTTCCCGTCACCCAGCCCGGGTCGGCGTTGCACCAGTAGATGTCGTCCGGTTGCAGATCGAGCACCCACTTGGCCGTGATGTACTGGGAAATCAAGGAATAGTGGACATGCTGGGCGCCCTTGGGCTGGCCCGTGGTGCCGGAAGTGTAGTGCAGGATGGAAGGCGATTCGGCGGTCGTCGGGTGCACGGTGAAATTTTCAGCCGGCGGCAGGTCGTGCAGGGCCAGCGGCACCTCGCGTTCCTTCAGGGCTTTGCCCTCGGCGTCCACTACCACCACGTGTTTCAATCCGGGCAGGCGTTCGACGATCTTGCGCACCTTCTTGACGTGCTTGCGCTGGGTGATGACCACCGAGGTGCCCGCGTTGTCCAAGCGGGTCCACAGCGAGTCCTCGCCGAAAGCCGAGAACAGGGGCTGGGCGATGCAGCCCATCTTCAGGGCGGCCAGCACCCCGAAGTACAGCTCGGGCAACCGGTCCATGAACAGGCACACCCGTTCGCCCGGCTCCACGCCGAGATCCCGCAGCCAGGCGGCGAAGGTGTCGGTCAGGATCCGCATTTCGTCGAAGGTGTAGGTCCGCTTATCGCCCTTGAAGCCCTCCCAGATCAGGGCCGGCTTGTCGCCCAGACCCAGCTCGCAGATCCGGTCGGTGCAGTACCAGCCGATGTTGACCGGGTCGCCCGCCCGGTAACCGAGCTCCTTCTCCACCCTGGCCCAGTCGAAGTCTTTCAGCGCCTCTTCGTATGTCGGTGTGTTGCTCATCATCGCTCCCGGCTGCTGCAGGTTGGATTCACTCGCCACCCTCCAGGACCACGGTGGCGGCCGCGAGATCCCGGGTGTGGGTCAAACTCACAAAAACACGGCGGACACCCAGGGCATCCGCCATCTCTTTCGCGCGGCCGTGCAGTCTGACGACCGGCCGCCCATCCTGTTCATTCGTGATTTCGATGTCCCGCCAGAAGGAGCCTGCCCCGTGCGCCCCGGCCAGGGCCTTGATGATCGCTTCCTTGGCTGCGAAACGGGCGGCGAAATGTTCGGCGGGGTGATGTTTGGTCCTGCAGTAGGCAATCTCGCCGAGTAGAAAGACCTCGGCGACAAAATCGTCCGCCGGAGCCTGAACCTTGGCCCGCATGCGCGACACTTCGCAGAGATCGATGCCCGTCCCGAGGATCATAGGCCCTTGCCCCGCCCACCACTTAAGAAAACGATCCTGATCCTGTTAATTTTTCGACAATTCAAATATAGTCAATTTTCGGGGAATTCAAGGAGCATTTTCCGCGAAAACAAAGGGTTGCGCTTCCGGGGCCTTGTGACGTTCTTCAAACGACAATCATCCTCATTAGGCAGGACGATATCCCCGTCTCCGACCCTGGACTGGACCCCCCATTGAACGCTGCTTCCCCCTACTTCGGCGAGAGCATGGCCATCCTGGCCGCCCTGATCTTTTCCTGGACCAGCGTCTTTTTCACCACCGCCGGGCAGAGGCTGGGCGTGACCACCGTCAACCTGCTGCGTCTGCCGGGCGCGGCCCTGTGTCTGGGCTCCATGCACCTGTTCCTGTACGGGAGCATCTGGCCCCCGGGTGTGGCCTGGCAGGACCAGATGTGGATCGGGTTGAGCGGCGTCGCCGGCCTCGCCGTCGGCGATTCGGCCCTGTTCAAGGCCTTCACCCTGGTCGGTCCCCGTCGCAGCATGACCATGATGGCCCTGGCTCCGGTCTACACGACCGTCATCGCCTGGGGATTGCTCGGCGAGCACCTGAACCTGTGGGCCATTTCGGGGATCGTCGTGATCATCGCCGGGGTGATGACCGCCACGGTGGGCAAGGGCAATGGCACCGGCGAATTCGGTGACTTGCCCCGCAAGGTGTTCAGGACAGGGCTGCTGCTCGCGCTGATCGGATCGCTGGGCCAAGGCGTCGGCAGCGTCCTGGCCAAGCTGGGCATGACCGGCGCCACGGCGGGCAGCGGGGGCGTCGAACCGCTGGGGGCGACTCTTATCCGCCTGACCTGGGCCACCGCCTTCTACTGGCTGGCCGTCCTGCCCAGGCTCGATGTCCGCGGCACCCTGCGGGGCCTACGCGACCGGCGCGGCGTCACGGCGCTGACCGTGGCGATCATCATGGGTCCGTTCGTTTCGGTGTGGATTTCCCTGGTGGCCCTCAAGAACACCGAAGCGGGCATCGCTCAGGTGCTGCTGGGCATGGTGCCGATCTTCGTGGTCGTCCCGGCCTGGCTGGTGTACCGCGACCGGCCCTCGCCGCTGAGCCTGTTCGGCATCGCGATTGCCGTGGGTGGCGGCGCGCTGCTTTTCCTGCGTTGAACCGGCCTCTACCCCAACGCCGCCAACACGATTTCCAGGACCGAGAAAACCCCCACGAACCACATGACCGGATGGATGGCGCGGGCCCGGCCGGCGGCGACCGAGGCAATGATGTGCGCCACGAAACCGAACGCCAGCCCCATGCTGATGCTCGAGGTCAGGGGCATCAGGACAATGGTCAGGAAGGCCGGCGCCCCGAGTTCGAAGGAGCGGAAGTCGATCACCGCCACGTTGCGGAACATGAACACCCCGACGACGATCAGGGCGGGCGCCGTAGCGAAGGCCGGCACCATCCCGATCAAGGGCGTGAACAGGAGGGCCACCAGGAACAGGCCCGCGGTCACCACGTTGGCCAGTCCGGTGCGCGCGCCCGCGGCGATTCCGGCGCCGCTTTCGATGTAGGTCGTCGTGGTGCTGGTGCCCAGCAGGGCCCCCGCGATGGTGGAGATCGCGTCGGCTTCGAGCACGCGGTCGAGTTTGGCGATGGTCCCGTCCTCGGCCACCAGGTCGGCCTCGTAGGAACACGCGACGATCGTGCCCACCGAGTCGAAAAGATCGACGAACATGAACGAGAAGATCGCCCCCCACATCCCCCATTGCAGGGCTCCGCCGAGATCCATCCGGAACAGGACCGGAGCCAGGGACGGGGGCGGCGACATCACCGCGTCCGGCCAGCCCACCTGCCCGCAGACCATCCCGAGCAGGGTGGTGGTCAGGATGCCCAGCAGGATCGAACCCCGGACGCCGCGGATTTCCAGAACGATGATGACCAGTAATCCCGCCAGACCCAGCAGAACCGGGACGCCCAGCGGCCCCAGGGCCACCAGCGTGGCGGGATCGTCGACGATCAGCCCGAGGTTACGCAGACCGATGAATGTGATGAACAGACCGATTCCCGCGGCGATGGCCAGGCGCAGGTTCACCGGAATGGCCGCCACGACGTATTTGCGGACCCCCAGCAGGGTGAGGGCCAGGAAGGCGATCCCCGAGATGAAGACCACCCCCAGGGCCGTCTGCCAGGAAACCTGACGGCCCAGGACCAGGCTGTAGGCGAAAAACGCGTTCAACCCCATACCGGGTGCCATGGCGAACGGAACGTTGGCCCACAGGCCCGCCAGCAGGGTGCCGAAGGCCGCCGCCAGGATGGTGGCCGTGATGACCGCACCTGTATCCATACCTGCGGCGCCGAGGATGTTGGGATTGACGAAAATGATATAGGCCATGGTCAGGAAGGTGGTGACACCCGCGGCTGTTTCGCGCGAAACGTTGGTGTCGTGGTCCCGGAGTTTGAAGATCCGTTCCAGCATGAAGCCGCCTTTGGCCCGAGGGACTGCCGCGAGGGAAAGCGGTACCACTTCCGCTGCGGGTACTATACGCTATGGGGGCGGGAACCGGGATCTCAAATCTTCCACCGGCGGGACGGCAACCACCTTTGAAAACAGCCCTGAAACCGATCCTCCTGAAAATCCTGTTGAGCCTGGGATCGCTGGTCTTCTTTTTCGCCGCCGCCGAAATGGTCGTGCGGGTCCTGGGAGAACAGGACGCCTCGGGGAACTTCTACTTCAAGAACCGGATCATCCATCCACACAGGATGCCCCTGAAGATGGTGGCCGACCGGGCCCGGGCCCTGCAGGAGTCCGACGATTCGATCGTCACCTACCACCAGGTCCTGGGCTGGGCCCCGCGTGCGGACGCCGAATCCGCCGACGGAATGTACCGCTACAACTCCCAGGGAATCCGCTCCCCCGTGCCGGCCTATGACGACCGGCCGGCCGCGGGCGTGTTTCGCATCGCTTTGTTCGGGGACTCCTTCACGCACGGGGACGATGTGCCCCATGAACACTCTTTCGGCGCGGTGCTGGAGCAGGAATTGAACAGTGCCGGAATCGCGGCCGAGGTCCTGAACTTCGGGGTCGGCGGGTACGGCATCGATCAGGCCATGCTCCGGTTCAAACAGCAGGGCGCCGCCTTCGCTCCCGACCTGGTGGTGCTCGGATTCCAGCCGGAGAATCTCAAACGGAATCTGAACCTCGTGCGCCCGCTCTACGATCCCCGCAGCGGCCTGCCGTTTTCCAAACCGCGTTTCATCCTCACCGAACATGGTCTCAGCCTGATCAACGTGCCGGCCCTGCCTCCGGAAAGGCTGGCCGACACGCTGCGCGACTTCGAGGCCTGGGAACTGCGCCCCCACGAACACTTCTACGATCCCGCCGATTTCCAATCGTCCTGGTGGCAGGGCAGCCGGTTGCTGGCCACGGTGGTCGACCTGAAAACCGACCCCCGCAACGAATGGCTCCTGAAACGGATCATTTTCCGGGAACGAAGCGAGGAGCAGCAGCTGGGCTGGTCGGTGATCCAGGCCTTCGGGCAGGAAGCGGCCGCCGCCGGGTCGCGTTTCCTGATCGTCCATCTGCCCTCGCATCCCGAGATGGAACTCCACGCGGGCCTGGGCCGCTGGACCTACCAGACCTTCCTGGACGCCCTGGACGGCGAATTCGACGTCGTCCACCCCGAGGCGGCCCTGATCCGGGCCGCGGGTGACGGGGGCTTCGGGGAAATCTTCGCCGGGCACTACAACGAAAAAGGGAACCGGATCATCGCCGAGGCGCTGTTCACCCATCTCACCGAGTGACAGCCCTTCCGGGGAGAAATGAACAGGCCGGAAGCTGCGACGCTTCCGGCCTGTTATTGCGGAGGGAAGGGTGGAACTATTCGTCGCCCCCGCAGTCGGGAGTGACGGTGTAGCCCATGCCCTCTCTTTCGACAACTTCGCCGCCCGAGTTGTCGTGGGGCACGACAACCTTGAATTCGGCTTCGGTGCCGACACCGTTTTCGCCCGTGACCAGATAGTTGATCGTGTAGACCCGGCCCTGGCCGCCGCCCATGCGCTCGGCGCGCAGCATGACACCGTGGGGACAATCGATAACGATATCGTCCACGGTGTGGCCGTCACCCTTGTGGTCCTCGGGTTCGTCACTGCTGACCGAAACAACCTGGACATCGGCAAGGTCGATGGTGTTGCCGCAGGCGTCCTCGGCCGTTTCGATGACCATCTCCGGGGTGATGACGTGGTACTTGTGATTGGCCGGCCACAGGGCGATCGGTTCGTCACGGACCTCGACGATCGGCGCCCGCTGGTCGTCGAGCACGACCACGGCCTGGCACAGCGAGGAATCGATGCCGTCGCTGACCATCAGATCGACCATCAGCGAGTCGGCGCACAGGGCGTCGCCCGTCAGGGTCAGCACGGGATTGGCGGCGGTGGCGTCGTCGAGGGAACCACCCTCGAAGTCGACCGACCAGGCGAAGGTCAGGGTGTCGCCATCGGCATCCGAGGAAGCCGAGCCGTCCAGTTCGACCATCACCGTGTCGGCGTCGAAGGTCGCCAGGTAGGGACCGCCGGCGTCACATTCCGGAGCCGTGTTCAGCCAGGTCACCGTCACGGTATCAGCAAAGGCCTCGCCGGTGCCCGGATGGAGCGACGCCACCGCAATGACGTCGGTTCCGGCACCGCTGTCGCCGGTGAACGTGAAGGTGGCCACTCCTGTCGAATCGGTGGTTACGACGGCCGGATCGGCGGCATTCGGGCCTTCGATGATGGTGAAATCGACGTCATGGCCCACCACGGGGAAAGCCTCGGCGTCTTCGCCCCGGAAAATCGTGGCGGTGACCGTGTGGTCCTCGCCCTGCATCAACTCGGCATTATCGGGCTCGACTTCCATCTCGACCACGAGCATGTATTTCAAGGCCTGGGCGCAGGCGCCCTCGAGGTTTTCCATGACCTTCTGGAAATAGCCGCCGGTTGCTTCGGCGCACCCTTCCAGCAAGGTATGGTGAGTGGGATTCTCCCGGTACAGAAGGGCCGAATTCATGACGCCCGCCGCCTGCACCGCCGCACAGGCATCGGCAATGGCGATCCCGTCGTCGGCCTCGCCGCTGCCGATCAGCAGGATGTGCTGGTCATCGACCGCCTTGGCGGAAAGGACCGTCAGGGCGCCGGTGAGGGCACCGGCCAGATCGACACCGGTGGTCGGAACCAGGCGGTCGGTAAGCAGGCCGGTCAGGGCCGGCTCGATGATGCCCGTGAGGTTTTCCGGGGTTACCGGGACCAGGCCGTCAAGGGCCATGCCGATGGTATCGCCGTAGACCAACGCCCCCACGGCAACCATGCCGTCCTGGGGAATCAGTTCGGGATTGGCGAGACAGGCCGTGAGCGAGGCCACGACATCGGCCAGTTCCTCTCCCGAAACGCTGTCGGAAACATCCACGCACAGAACGATTTCACTGGGCCCGATGGCCTTCGTCCCGGATGATCCGAAATCCATCTTCAAGGAAGTGGGAGAAGACTCTTGATCCTGGGAACAGCCAACCACCCCGAGCAGGATGATCCCTAGAAACAGAAAAACGTAACCGAATCTGGACATGGCAAAACCCTCCACTTAAGACGCTTTAGAATGATGGATGGTGAAAATGGAAGGCAAAAAACAATGGTATAAACTCGGCAAACCCCACCTTCACCCCAAACCTGCGGAAATCCTATCAATGGAGAGCAAAAATGTCAAGCTTTGGATAATTTATTAATCATTTGCACAAAAAATATCAGATAACCGCCCCAAAAATAGACTTTCTGGAATAACGATCCCGTCATTATTGCATATCTTATTTATACACAATAGATTGGCAAAAATTCCCGGCTCTATTTTCCGAAGAGTCCCTTGAGCTTTTTGTTCACCTCGTCCTTCAGGTCATCCTCCACCTGGTTCGAGAGCTGGGATTTCAGATTGTCGGTCAGCTCGCTGTAGTCCAGACCCATGGTGGGGCTGGTCAGGGTTCCGCCCACGCTCAGGGGCAGTCTCAGCCGCTCGGATTTATCCCCGAACAGATTGGCCACCGAACCCACCAGGCCTCCGCTCGCGTAAAGACGGGCCGTCTGATCCTTGGACAACAGGATCGACCCCTGGTAATCCAGGTCCCCGGTAAAGCCGTAGGACCCGCCGAGAGAAACGTCGCCGAACGACCCGAGCCTGGTGGTGAATTTGTCCAGGCCCACCCGGCCGTCCTCCACCTTGATCAGGGTGGTCAAATCCTTCAGGGCCTGTTCCTTGTCCAGTTTCTGCCCCGCCTTGTCGGCCAGGGAACCGAGGGCCGAATCCACGAATTCACCCGTGACGACCCTGCCGCTGAGCAGGGACGCCTGCGAATCCATGGTCAGGGTGCTCTTGATGCGCTCCGGATCCCGACCCCGGGCGTTGAAACTGCCGGTCATGCCCGCCTTGCCGAACACGACCCCGCCGGCGAACTCCGCAAACCGGGTAATGAAGTTGTCGGCTTCGATATCCGTCGCCTCGTAAACACCGCTGTAGGCCGGATCGTTCAGGTTGTTCAGGTCGATGGCCACCTGCCCGTGGGCCTGGCCGCCGTACACGTTGGCGGTCACGTCGTAACTTTCCAGGATCCGGTCCTTCATCCTGATTTTGCCCGCGACCTCTGTGAAAGCCACCTGGCTGTAGATCAGGGTGTCGGCACTGATGGTGCCCTGGCACAACATGTCCGGAATGGCTTCCGCAGCCAGGGTGTCCTCCAGAACCGCGGCCTGGGCGGTGGGCGGCGCGGCGCCGGGTGTGGCGGCCGGAAACAGCTGGTCGATGTCGATCCGGCGCGACCGCACATCAAACGTGAAGCTGGGTTTCGGCAGGTTGGCGCGATTGTCCTTTTCCTCCGGCAGGAAATAGGGCAGGTGATCCACCAGCTTGCCGGTCACCGCCAGGTCCCCCGCTCCGAAAACGGCTTCGATTTTTTCCAACGTGACCGAACCCGGATCGAAACTCACCGTCCCGTTCAACCGTTCCAGGGCGTCGGGCAGGACGGGATCACTGTAGGAAACATCCTTGAAGACGACCCGGCCGGCATAGTCCATCTCCTCCACGTTTTCCGTCCGGCCGGAAAACGTAGCCTCGAGATTGCAGCGGCCCGCCAGATCGGCCTTCTGTTCCGGGGGCAGGAAGGGCTTCATGAAAGCCAGGTCGAGGGAACCCGATACGGCTCCGTTCACCTTGGGATCCTCGAAATCCTCCACCGTCAGGGTCAGTTCCAGCGGCTGGTCCGCAAAGGCGCCGCCTTCACTGGCCACCTTCAATTCGTCGGGTTTGAAATCAACCCGGATTTCCGGGACCCGAAGTTCCCCGTCGATATCGCGGCTGGACGCCCGCAGCCCGGTGACCTTCGCCTGGCCCCCATACGCCAGGGGTTCGGTCCGGACCTGGTCGAAATCCAGGTCGACTATCAGTGACACCTCGCCCGCGATGGTGAAGGGTTCCAGCTGCGCGCGCTGTTCGGGTGTCAGGAAAGCAAAGAGATCGGTCAGGACGAGGCTTTCGGCCCGCACTTGGCCGTTGGCTCGCAGGCTGTCCGGCAGAGTGGTCAACTGGCCCGTGAAACTCAGTGGCAGACCGTTAATCAGCAGATCGCCCTGCGTCAGTTCGAGGACCTGTCCGTCGGCGGCGAATGAAAGATCGTAGTCCAACTCCGCGGACAACGGCGGCAGGGGCTGCTCCCCGACCACGAGAAGACTGTCCGCCCGCAACCCGCCCGCCGACCGGAACACGCCCGGCCGCGGATTCGTCAATCCCGCCCCCAGGTTCAGCCCGACCAGGTCAACTTTTTGACCGGTTGCTTCGTCGAGGTAGACCAGGCTGCCATCGTTGATCTCCAGGCGATCGAAACTGATCGCCACGTCGCTCTGGGCTGCTTGGTCTCCAGAATCCGCACCCTCCCCGGGACCCTCGGATTTACCCTGCATTTCGAAGGTGAAATTATCGGCGCCGTCGGCTTTCCGGACAAGGCGGACCCGCGGCTGTTCGATGACCAGGCGGTTGACCTGGAACTCGCCCTTGACCAAGGGGGAAAGCTGGAGTTTCAGATCGATGTTGGCGGCGGCCAGCAGGGGCTCGCCCGGGAATCCGGCGGGATTCGCAACCTCGACCTGCGCGAGCTCCACTCCCAGCCCGCCGGCAAACGACAGGCCGACATCCCCGACGGAAATTTCCCGGCCCAGCTTTTCGCTGGCCATGGTCACGGCCATGTCCCTGACCTTCTCGGCCGGGAAAAACACCCGCAGGCCGATCACGGCCACCAGGATCACACCGAGAATGATCCCCAACGTCCAAACCAGTTTTCTGGGCATCTTTTTCATGATTCGACCGTCCCGGGGATTAACCAGTTGGAATGGTTCCAGCCATGATGCTCGCCACCACGGACTCCCTTTCCATCGCCTTCCCACTGTGGCACTTGAGACGAATCAAGTAAACACCGCATGGTACAAAAATGCCCCGCCTCCGGTGGGAGGCGGGGCATCGCCGAATAAAGCGCCGAGTACGGCGGTAAGATTTACCGGTACAGGGACTTCAGGCTGCCGAAGGAGGTCTCTTCGGTGGCCACGGTGCAGATATCCACGTTGGTCATACCGGGAGTATCCAGGGCACAGAAGGTGAAATCTCCCGTTTTCCAGAAAGTGCCGCACCTGATGGCATGGGCGGGCACATAGGTGCCGTCCGGGCCCAGAGTGGTGTCGCAGTAGGTCAAATCACCCGAACCGACGGTCTCGATCAGGGCCAGGCAGTCGACGACTCCGGTCCAGATGGGATTGTCGATCACGCCGTCGTCATCGGTATCGATGTCGTCGGCAACCGCACCGGTGAACCCGGTCACCAGCAGGTGGGTCACGTTGTCACTGTTCTCGAAGTTGAGGGCATTGCTGAGAACGGTCAGATCAACGGCATCCTCGCAAGCGACAACCCAGAGATCCTCGGTTACCAGGAAATAACCGTCGGCGCCGATCACGTAACCGGTCAGGTCGAGGGCGGTTTCCACGGTACCGCTGCCGGTCGCGCCATCGCCGATGACCACGTAGGTCAGGCCGTCGAGGCTTTCACCGGGACTGCCGTAAAGTTCGAAGTACTCGTTGTAATCCGAGCCACCCTGGTCGATCCGAATTTCATTGATCACGGCAGCGCCGGCGATCATCGGAACGAGAGCGAGACAGAAGACGGTGAACATCACCTTAGAAAATCGCATGGGTACCCCTCCTAGGTAGGGTGTTGAGTGGAGTCAAACCAGGCTGGCGAATTCATGCAACTCAACGCAAAGCCCCCCCAAACAGGATGTTTCCGGATGTTTCCGGATGTTTCCGGATGTTTAGCGGGGATCAAGTTGATGTTGCACCACCCTGTTTCAATGAATCCTATCATATGGAAAGAGGAATGTCACCCTTTGGTATGAAAAATATCGTTTATTACAAAATTTTTACATTTTATCTCAGGATTTAGACTTATAAGGATATTTCGAGGGTGAACTATCACTATCCCTTGACACTTCCCAAAGTCAGCCCCGAAACCAGATATCTGTTCAACACCAGGAACAGAATAACCACGGGTACGCACACCAGAAGCGACCCGGCGGCATAGTTGGCCCACTCGGTCTGGTAGGTGGTGAACAATGATTCCAGACCCAGGGGCAGCGTCATGAGTTCCTTGCTGGCCAGCATCACCCTGGCGACCATGAATTCACTCCACCCGGTCATGAAGGAAAAAAGCGCCGTGATCACCAGGGCCGGAGTACTCAACGGAAGGGTCACGCGGAAATAGGCCTGGAAGGGGGAACAGCCGTCGATCAGGGCGGCTTCGTTCAGAGCGACGGGAATGGTGTCGTAGTAGCCCTTCATGGTCCAGACGCAGAAGGGCAGCGCGGTGGCTACGTATGCGACCATCACTCCGCCCAGGGTGTCGACCAGGTGCAGTTTGCGCATCATCAAATACAGGGGCAGCAGCAGCATGGTGGCGGGAAACATCTGGGTCATGAGGATGCCCTGCAAAGCCGCGCCGCGGCCGGTGAAGCGGTAGCGCGACAAAGCGAACCCCCCGAGGCTGGCCAGGGCCACGCCGATCAGGGCCGTCCCCAGCGACACGATCAGCGAGTTCCGCAGCCACAGGAAAAACGGTTTTTCGGTGAACATGATCCGGTAGGCATCGAAGGTGTGATTGTCCGGAATGAGTTTCAGATCGGTGCTGTAGAGCTGGTCCCCCGGGCGCAGGCTGATGCCCACGATCTGCAGGATGGGGAAAATGGAAAACAGCACGAACAACCAAACCAGCGCGTGCACCCACACGTGATTCCAGACACGGCCTGCCGTCAACCTCCGGGCCATCAGTACGCCTCCTCGCGGGCCGCGCGGTTGTAGCCCTTCACGATGAACACCAGGACCAGGAAGATGAACACGCTGAAGGCGGCCGCGTAACCGTAGCGGTAGTACTGGAAGGCCGCCTTGTAGACATAGGTGACCAGGATATGCGTCTTGTCCGCGGGCAGGCCCTGGTCGGTGACCAGCCAGATCACGTTCAGGTTGTTGAAGGTCCAGATCGTGCCCAGCACCAACGCCGGCAGCAGCACCGGTTTGAGCATGGGCAGGGTGATGCTGAAGAACCGGCGCACCGGCCCCGCGCCGTCGATGCGGGCGGCCTCGTACAGTTCCTGCGGAATACTCTGGAGCCCGCCCAGGGCTATCACCATGATGAACGGGAACCCGAGCCAGATGTTCGTGATCACCGGCGCCATGAAGGCCCAGAATTCGCTGGTGAACCAGGGCACGGCCTCGATGCCGATCTTGCCCAGCATCAGGTTGACGGCCCCGTACTCCACGTTGAACATGCCGCGCCAGGTCAGCGCCGAGATGTACTGCGGCATGGCCCAGGGCAGGATCAGCAGCGCGCGATAGATGTTGCGGCCGGGCAGCCTGCGGTTCAGCAGCAGGGCCGCCCCCAGTCCCAGCGTGAAATGGAACACCAGGTTGACGGCCGTCCAGGCGATGGTCTTGCCGAAGATGCGGTAGAAATCCTCTTCGCCGAACAGCCGGAAATAATGGGTCAGGCCGATCAGTTCCGGATTGCGGAAGTGGAACATGTTCCAGTTGGTCAGGGATATGTAGACGTTGAAGAAGAAGGGATACGCCACCACGCCCAGCAACACCAGTGCGCTGGGCAGCAGGAACCAGAAAGCCAGACGGTTTTCGGTCCGGCCCGCGCTCATTCACGCATCCTTTCGATCTCGGTGGTGGCTTTGATCTGCATGGCCCGGGCAGCGTCCTCGGGGCTGAGTTCCCCGTTCATCACGCTCTGGTAGCTGGGGCGCATGGCGTCCCATACGGCGCGCATCTCCGGAACGATGGGCATGACGCGGCCCTTGGCGATCTGCTCGCGGCTGGCCAATAAAAACGGGTCATTCTGGATCTCTTCGACCTGCCCGGCGGCCCGATCCCCCGGCTGTACGCTCAGACCCTTGGCCAAGGCGATCTGAACCTCGGTTCCGGTCAGCCACTTCAGTAGTGCGGCCGTGCATCCACTGGTGGCCGGATCCATGTAACGATTTATGGAATAACACTTTGCAGACACCGCCGGTGTCGGCCACAAACCCGTGGCGGAAACTTTGGGAATGCTGGCCAACTGGATGTCGATCCCCGCGTCGCGGTAGCCTTCCCAGGACCAGGGCCCGTTGATGATATAGGCCGCGCGGCCCTCCTTGAAAATGGTGTCGGCCAGAGGGTAATCGCATTCCAGGGGCACGACCTTCGCCTGTTTCAATCCGCTCAGGAAATCGAGGGCCCCCACCATGGCCGGCGTATCCAGGGTAGGCCAGGATTCATCGTCCATGACCCAACCGCCGAAGCCTCCCAGCCAGGGTACCAGCCAGAAGGGTTCCAGAAGGTTGAACACCAATCCGTATTGATCCGGCTTGCCGTTGCCGTCGGTGTCCACGGTAAGTTCCTGGAGCTGACGGAACCAGGCGTCCGTGTCCGTGGGGATGCTATCAACCAGGGCCATGTTGCCAACCAGGGTCAGGTGATTGCCCACGTGATCGGGCAGGCCGTAGACATGGCCATTCAATACAGGAAGTGATTCGGGCTGGAACCGGTCGATTTCCTCCTGGGGAAGCAATTCCTCCACGGGCATGAGAAGACCCATGACGGACCAGGGCCCCAGCTTGTCGGACGGCCCGTACACCAGATTGGGTCCCCCGTAGGCCAGGGCGGCGGTCTGGAACTGGGTCTGGAGGTCTTCGGTGCGGTAATGGACCCGCTCTATATTAAAGGATGCGAATTCGGGGTGGTCCCGGCGGAACTGCTCGACGTGCAGGTCGAACAGTTCCTGCTCCTTGGGATCCATCTGTTCCCAGACGATGACGCTGCGGCTGCGGTCCACACGGCCGCAGGACAGCAAGCCGGGGATGAGACCCAGAACGATGAAAATGAAAACCGTATTACGAATGAATTTTTGGTCCCGCAGTTTTTTCATGGCCGGGACCATACACCGATTTCCAGGTTGAAACAACATTTCACCAATTCCCCCTGTTAAAAAAGAGGATTTCAGTGGAATTCGATTGAATCAGCGGTCTCCGATGCGGTAGATTCCCCCAACTATGAAAATCGTTCCACGCCTCTCTCACGTCCGCGCTTTTCATCTTCCGGTCGTGATCATTATTCTGCTGCTGGCCGCACTCGCGGTGGCCGCTCCTTTCCATCATCCCACCATTGACGGGACCATCACGGCTGACGGGACCGATTGGGATCCCGCAGACCTGGTTGTCGATGACAGTGGGGATGACGATCTGACGCGTTCCTCCAACGTTCGTCGGCTGTGGTGCACCTGGGACCAGGACAGCCTCTATGTGGCGGTCACCTACCAGGATCTGGGAGCCAATGAGGCCCTGTCGGTTTTTCTGGATCTGGATCGGGGCGTCGGTCCCGACAACGCCGGCATCCTCGACAATTTCCCGGGCAACTTCCTGATGCCCGAGGGGCATCGCTTCGAGCTGGTCCTGGGACGGCTGCCCTCCGAGGGCCTTGGCGGTAATCCACCCCTGAGCCGGCTGGTCACCGACGACAACGGCACGACCGTCAGCCTGGCCTCGCAAGTCAGCGCCGCCCAGGGAATGAGTTCGGAGACCAAAACCGCCGCCGGGGAGAACGCGCGCCTTCAGTTCTGGCTCAATGCGGAGATCGCCCTGCCCTGGTCCGCCATCTATCCCGACCAGGGAACCACGGTACCTCCCCATGCCATCATCAAGGCCGTGGCAGTGTCAACCGTCGCTCACGCCGACAGCAACGGCATAGATAGCGCCCCCGACAACGAGGGGCTGGACCGCAGCGGGCCGGACCCTGTGCTGCTGGCGAACATGGCCCCCTCGGTGATCGACGCCGACGGGGACGGCCAGCCGGACCCGGCCGACGCCACCATCAGCGGAACCGTGACCCTGCCCCAGGATCCCGGTTCGACCACGGTGACGGTGCAGGCGGAACTCATCGATTTCGCGGGGAACCGGGATCCCGGCGCACCCCTGTCTGTCGTCACGACCGGGGAAGGCATTCGCACCTGGACCCTGGCCCGGTTGCCGGCGGGCACCTACCGGATAACCACCAGTTCCCTCGGCTATTTTCAAGACCAAACCACCGTCCAGGTCACGCAGAGCCAAGTGGTCACCGGCATCGACCGTGGATTGATTAAAGCCACGACAATCAGCGGTTTCATCGGTTTCGAGTCCGGCCCCGGCGGAAAGGGGACCGTGACCCTGGAGAAAGCCGACGGCACACATGTGGAAACCCAGGAGTTCGACTTCAGCCAGACGGGAGAAAGCTACACCTTCTTTCCGGATGAAGGCGGAGACTTCGTCGTCAGGGTCGATGTCGAGACCTACATGCCGGACGAAGCCGTGGTGTCCGTCGCCACGGGCGAGGAACAGGCCAACGTCGACTTCACAATGGTCCGCCAGACCGAAATCAGCGGCGCCGTATCCTTCCTGGAGGGTCCGGGCCAACCGGGAACCATCTACTTCCTGGACAGTGAAGGCAACGAGTTGGACTTCGTGGGCTTCCCCCTCAACGGCGGCCCCTTCCAGTTCTTCACCCCCGTCGGCGGCAGCTTCACCCTGTCAGCCAACACCAACGCCGGCGAGGTCATCGGGATTTACGCCCCCCTCGCAATGGATGTCGATGTCACGCTGGGCCAGGACATCACCGGCCTCGCCGTGGAAATGAGTCTGGCTGCCTTCGTGACCGCATCAATCTCCTTCGAAGGCCCGCCCGCCGAGGGTCGTCTGACCCTCACCGACAACAACACCGGCGTGGTCATGCTGGACGGAGCGATCAACCCCGTGGAAGGGGACAGTGCCAGCATCTATCTCGGGCCCAGTGAATACCGGCTCGATCTGGAAGCCCTCGGGTACTCTCCCCGGACCATCGTCTTCAACGTCACCGAGGCGGACACCTCTCTCGGAGTCCTGCTGCTTTCCGCGGTGCGGGCGACCCATCTGGAAATCATCAACGACGACGGTGAAACCCAGCCCGAGATCCGAGCCACGGCCTACGACCCGGCCGACGATCCCTGGACCAGCAGCCGGGTCCTGCTGGCCGCCCGGGATGACGAGGGCCGTGACGACCTTTACGACCTGGACGGCAGCCTCCAGGGTTTCCGTCTGTCCGCCCTCAAGATGGACGACCTCTCCCCCCCCAACGGGAATCCCGTATTCTACCCGACCGACCAGGAAGCCCCGGTCGACAGCGTGGTGAGTTTCGTTGATGGGCGCGCCGAATTCTGGATGAGCGACACCGCCGTCGAGGTCCTGCGGGTGTATCTGGCCCAGCCGAACAAGGCGCCTATTGCCGGGCGCATCGTAGTGGCTTTCCTTGATCCGGAACCCCGGACCGTTCTTTTGACGGCCGACCGGGACACCCTGGTCGCCGACGACATGGAAACCATCACCGTCACCGCCCAACTCTTCGACACGGCCGAAAATCTCAGTCTCATCCCGGATATCCCGGTGACCTTCTCGGTGGCTTCGGGAAGTTCGGGCAAAGGCCAGTTCGTCATTCCCACCGTTCTGACAAATGCCGAGGGGACAGCCTCCGCCTCCATTTCCGCCACCGGCGCCGGCCTTTTGCAGATCACCGCCACGGTGGTCATCAACAACCGGGTCCTTGATGTCGTGGCCTATGATCTGGATAGCGGAGAAACCGTTCTGCCTCTCTACTCGGTGGCAGGTCCGACTTCGGGCTGGAAATTGTCCCTGCCCAGTAATCTGAGCGATCTCGTGACCCCCGTCGCGGTGAATGCCCAGACCGTGGACGATTTCGGCAATCCCACAGCGGACCAGGGACGCACCATCTCGTTATCCGCTGACCCGGCCGGCCTGGGAACTTTCGACCCAATCATCGCCACTTCCAATGAGTTCGGACGGGCGTCCAGCACCTATACCCCCTCCGGAACAGCCGGACTTGTCTTCATCACCGGGACCAGCGGCGACCTCGCCGGTGCCGAAACAGGCCTGCGCCTGCGGGACCTGGTCGTGATCCCCGACCCGGTCTGGTACGAAGAGCCCCTGACCCGGCAGACTTTCGACAAGACCGACCTGACCGCCCTGGTCGTCGCCAACACTCCCGACGAACTTCTCCTGGAGATCCCTTTCCAGTCCGACTGGAACGGCCTCCAACTGCACATTGCCTTCGAAACCAATTCCGATGCCGCGGGCGCTTCAGGGGACCCCTTCGGAATGCCGGTCAACTACGGGCACGCCTTGAAACCGGACTATGTCCTGACAACCAAGTACTCGGCCAATGACTACGGGGACTTCCGTCGCTGGAACACCGGTTCTTCGAGCTGGGATTTCTGGAATCCGACCACCGGCGGCTACGAGGGCAGCGGCAACATCCAGGGTGAATGGGTGACCAAGGAGGCCGACCGCGTCCTCATCCGGATTCCCAAGGAACCCTTTGGCGGCACCTTCCCGCCCACCATTCTGCTGGAAGCCTATCTGACCCAGGAGGACGGGGAAAAGCGTTCGGCCTTCGATTCGGCCCCCCAGGATTCAACCCTGAACCTGACTTTCGACTACGAGGATCCCCAGCCGGGCGACTGGGATTCGACCAAGGGCCCGGTCACTCTTGAAGCATGGGGGCGCGAATATGTGGTCCGGACCGACTTTCCTGTTCCTCCGGCGGTGGAAAACGTCAGCGTAACCCCTGCGGAAATGGATGCGGGTGCAACGCTGATCCTGGAGGCCTTGATCACCGAATCCGTCAACGGCATCGGGGATGTCGTGGCGGACCTGAGCGCCATGGGAGGCAGTTCGCTGGCCCGCATGTACGACGACGGGGATGCCGGGCACGGCGATTCGGTGGCCGGCGACGGGGTGTACAGCCTGCTGACCCTGGTGCCCATCTCGAACCCCGGCGGGGCCCAGGACCTGATCGTCAACGCCTTCGACGGTGAGAACATCTGGGCCAATACCGGTATCGCCACCATCAACGTGACTGCCCTGGTCACGCCCATCATCGTGGCCACCGACCCGGTCGGCGACGACCATGGTCCGAACCAGCCGGGGGTCCGGCGGAAATTCTACACCTACCCCACCAACATCGCCTTCGTGCAGGGTGGTTTCGACCTGACCGGGCTGACAGTTTTCGAAACCAAAGCCAACGTCGGCGGCGAGTTGATCGACATGATCGCCTTCCAGGTGTCGATGGGGGACTTCCCCGACCCGGCTGATCCGGGCACGGCCAACTGGAACCCGCTCTACGCGGACCTGAACATCACCAAGATCGATATCCTGATCGATAACGCCCCCGGGGGCTCCATCTCCTCGCTGCCCTGGAGGCAGGCCGCCTTCCAGCCCTGGGACGCCTGGGACTGGGCCATCATCATGGACGGTTGGTACAAGGCCCTGATTCCTTCGCTGGGCCAGAACACGGTTGATTCCTGGCGCGACAACGCCCTGCGCAACGACAAGAATATTCTGCTCCTGAGCGATCCTGACCTGGATACGGTCACGGCGCTTGTTTCCAAGTCCGCCCTGGGCGACCCCACCCCCGAGGACATCGCCAAATGGGACATCGCCGTCTGCATGGCCAGTCATGATTTCGGAGGAGAAGAGGTCCTCGGGGGCGTCCGCTGGGTGGAGGAAGCCCGTAGCGAGTGGCAATTCGGGGGCGGTCAGAGCGGCGACCGTGACAGCAACTACATGGACCTGCTTCTGGTGGCCGGGGCCGGTACGGTGGCTGAACCGGAGGAATTCAAGACCCAGGAAGAAATCCTGGATTACGACTCGCCCGACGCCTTGGCCCGTATGGAACGTGGAATGACCCCGGTGGCCATCGAGATGACCCCTTTCAAGGACAGCGGCCCTCCGGTCATCGATCCGGGCGGCGATGGTTCCGTCGTCACCAAAGTCGCCCCCATCCTGGACACCCCGTTGGCCATGGCGATCAACATCAGCGACGACAACCGGGTCGCCGAGGCCACCTTCCGGTATCGCTCCACCGGATTCGAAGAGGAAGGCTGGCAACGTGAAGTCCCCATGGGGTTCCTGGGCAGAGACGCCTGGGTTGTGGACATCCTGCCCAGTTGGCTCGATTCAAACCTGGTCTACTCGCCCATCGACAGCACCCGGTACCTGGAATTCGAGGTCGAAGCCTCCGATCCGGGCGATCCGAACGCCGATCCGCCCGTGGCCCCCAAGACTTCAATCTCTCCGGTGACCACCCTTCAGATCGAAAAAAATGCCATCTGCCGCCCTCGTGACAGTGATTTGGACTTCGGGGATCTGCTGTTGATTCAGGTCGAGGGCGCCCTGTTGAACGTGCCCGACAAGCTGCGCCGGGATCTGGTCCGCCGGCACATCGCCGAAGTCTGGACCGGTGGACAGGTCAACCCCGACACGATGGGCGCGGACATCGAACTTCAATGGGACGTGTGCAATATCGCGGAAGAGATCAGGAACGCCCCCAGAATTCCCGACGGTCGACCCATCGGTGTATTCAGGCAGGTATACATTGCCACTTCCGACACCCTGGGAGGCTACCTCGATTACGGAGGCCCGCTACCCGGCAACGCACAGCTTTCCCTGCACTACCCCCAGGAGTGGGTACCGGAGGGCATCGACGAAAACCTTATCGCCCTTTACCAGTACAACTCTGAATCGGACCGCTGGATCAAGGTCGGCGGAAACGTCACCCCCACGGGCAACAACGTGACCGCGACCATCAACCAGGTGGGAACCTTCGGTCTTTTCGTGACCGAGGCCAACTCGCACGACTCCGGCGAGGTCATCTCGGGCATCACCATTTCGCCCAATCCCTTCTCCCCCAACGGGGACGGGCTCTATGACGACACCAACATCTCCTTCTTCCTGACCCAGGAGGCGACGATCACCGTCGAGGTCTACAACATCTACGGGGACCGCAAGAACATCCTGGCGCAGACCTTCCCCTTCTCCGGCAGCGATCTCACCGACCCCGTCCCCCGGCGCGTGCCGGGGTTGATCTGGGACGGCACCGAATCCAACGGGAAACCCGTCCCCTATGGAATCTATATTCTGAGGGTCCTGGCCACCTACAATTTCGGCGGAGGAACCCGGACCGTCCGCAGCAACCATCCCGTGGCGGTGATCAGATGACCGGTCGCAGACACATCCTCCGCTCGGTGGCGGGATTTGTCCTGCTGGCGCTGCTGGCCGGGGTGGCTCCCACCGCCCGCGCCGATTTCCGCCATGCCCGCATGGGCGCCCGGCCCCGGGCCCTGGGTTCGGCCTTCGTATCCCTGGCCGACGATGCCAACGCCGCCTACTGGAATCCGGCGGGCCTGGTGCGCGACAACAGGGCCTCCCTGATGCTGACCAATTCCTGGATGTACGGCATCTCCGACCTGACCAACACCTATCTGGCGGTGGACCTGCCCCGCCTGGGCGATTTCCACTTCGGCGCCAGCTGGGTGCGCCTGGGGATCAAGGATCTCTATTACGAGGACACCATCAATCTGGCCGTGGCCGGCAACATGCCGTTTTTGGAAGGACTGTCCCTGGGTTTGACCGGCAAGATGTTCCTTTTGGCCGCACCGGGTTATGAAAAATACAACGACCCCCACTACAACGGCGGGGACCAGGGATTCTCCTTCGATCTGGGCGCATTGTACGACAGCGGGGGCCCCTGGACCCTCGGGGCCACGGTCTACAATCTGGTGGAGACCAAGCTCCAACTTCTCGAAAGCACCTCCGACCCCGATCCGATCTTCACCGAATGGGCTGCTGGCGGCAGTTACCTCTTCCGTGAAACGCTTCTGGTGACCGCGGACTTCAGGAACCGGGAAGGCGAATTCAACAACATCATTCTGCACGGGGGCGCCGAAATCTGGTTTTACGACGCGCTGGTCCTGCGCTCGGGTCTGGACAAGGGACTGGTGACCCTGGGGGCCGGCCTGCAGGACGATCATTGGCAGGCCGATTTCACGCTCAAAACGGAAAAAGCGCTGGGCAACGTCTACATGCTTTCTTTCACGGTGAGGAAGTAGGGGTGCGGATGATACGGAAGACATCCCGAATCGGCCTCGTCCTGATGGTTTGCTCCCTTGCGCTCCTGTTCACTTGTCCGGCCTTGGCAGCCAACAAGGTCGAAGGTTTCTACGAGGCCGAAGTCAGCGCCCAGAAGGAGAACGGCAAGTGGCTGTTCGGCCCTCCGGGCGGCAACGGCATGCCCAAACATTATGCCGAACTCAAATTCTGGTCCTGGCCCAACGACAAATTCGAGGTCTTCGCCAAGGTACGTGCCGAATCAAATCGGGAGGACGACCGTTCCCCCGCCGTGGACTACTACGCGCCCCCCTGGTTCAGCGGTGAAGGCCACATCAAGCTGCGGCAGAACAAATACGAGGCCTATCTTTTCTACCGGCAAAACCGGTTCTACATCAACGACCAGCCCCTGCTGCGCCTGGTCGGCGACGGAAACCTGAAAAACGATGATTGGGGTCCCAAGGCCCAGGGCGTGAGGTTCGATTTCTGGGAGACCGACCTGGGAATCAAGAACATGGGCGGGACGTTCATCGTCAGCGACGACGGCGGCACCTTCAATTTCAATGAATCACCCGTCCCAAACGGGGCCGACAGCAAGATCTTCCGACTCAGGCACAAGGCCTGGGACGGGCGTATCGAATCGGCTGCCATGTACCTCCGGAAGGACTGGACCGACACCTCCCAGGACGACATATGGACAGACCTTCTGTCCCTGATGCACAACAACGTCTATTCCTTCGATGTGGCCTTCACACCACGCAATCTGATCAATACCGGCCTGCGCCTGGGCCCCATCAACCTGGAACAATCGCGCTGGACCACCGAAATGGCCTGGAGCCAGCGACCCTACCATGAGTTCATCTTCGGGGAATCGCGTCACCGCGCGAGGGCGATTGCGGTCGAAGAGCGTGATATCCACATCGGTGATTTTACCATCCACTCCTGGTACAACGACTTCGGTGAGGACTTCCGCAGCTACGTCTCCAACCGGTTCGAAGAGGGCGGCGAATACAACAAGATCCAGAAGCACGCCGAGCTGATCTGGTTGGTTCCACGCAAGTCCGTAACCACCAAACTCATCTGGGATTCCCAACGCCAGCGGACCCTAGACGAGGAAGGCGGAGGGCTGCGGCCTTCCGAGGAGTGGTACGGCGAGATCTACATGGAGTTCATCAATGGGTTCAAGGCCCGCTTCGCCTACAAGAACTGGCACGGGTACGATAAGGATTCGGCCATCAGCGACTTCCGGACGTATCCCGACTGGTTCGGGGAGGTTTCGGTGGAGAATTTCCTGGCCAAGATCCGCCTGCAGGGCCGCATCCACGACGCAGGAACCTTCCGTCAGGTAACCATCTACGGTTTCGATATGAACGTGAACCTGACCGAGCGGCTCAAGGGGTACCTGCGGGCCATGAACGTCAACGAGGAAACCGAAGCCCGGCACACGATCTTCGCCCAGCTCAAGTACGACATCGGCTGGGGCGCGGAGTTCTATTTCGAATACGGCGACGCGGGCCAGTCGGACAATCTTGTCTATACGGACTGGTTCGTTAACGAAGGAAGCGATTCCAACCTGACCGACCGGTTCAAGGTGTTGGTCAAGGCCTGGTTCTGATTCATTGCTGGTAGGGAGCTGATCATGTTTGCGAAAGTATCACGAGTCCTGGTTCTGACGGTGGCAATTGCAGCCGTTCTGCTGACCACCGGTCCTCCGGGCGCGGCGCTTGCGGCGGCTCCAGAAAAAGGCGAAGACGGCATCGTGTTCTCCTACCACGCCCCAAAGGCCCAGGCTGTGTTTCTGGCCGGCGACTTCAACAACTGGAATGCCCAGGACCTGGCCATGGTCCGCCAGGATTCGGGCGACTGGACCCTTACGATTGCCCTCGACTCCGGATCCTATGAATACAAGTTCATTGCCGACGGCAATTGGTTGGAAGACCCCGACAATCCCGAAAAGAAATCCGATCCGTTCGGTGGCTCCAATTCGGTCGTCACCGTCGGCAGTGACGGCGCCGTTGTCGCGGCCGCCGGTGCGGTCGCTCCGGTGGCCACCGGTGAAAAGACCGACGCCGCCGTACCCGATGATTTTTCCGTGGGCGCGCCCCGTGCCGTCGATGGCGGGATTCTTTTCACCTACCGTGATCCCGGTGTGGGAACCGTCAACCTGGCCGGATCCTTCAACGGCTGGAACGCCGACGATATTCCCCTGACGAATGACGGCAAGGGCAACTGGGCCGTGGTACATTCGCTCGATTCGGGCGAGCACGAATACAAATTCGTGGTCGATGGCGCCTGGTTCGCCGATCCGGAAAACCCGGACACCAAGGCCGACCCCTACGGTGGCGCCAATTCCCTGGTGATCGTTGACGACGGCGGCCAACTCATCGCCGCGCCGGAAACCGCGGACGGCGATGGCGACGGCCACAAGCCGAATACGAATCTCAACGCCCGCCTGTATCTGGGTGGCCGGTACCTTACCCGTTTCGAATTCGCCAAGAACGTGGAGACCCAGGTTGGGGACACCGCCATGTTTGATCCCCGTTACCGCCTGCAGCGGCCCAGCCAGAGCGTGGACCTGAATTTCGAAGCCGAAGTAAGTGATATCGCCGCGACCTTCATGCGGATCCGGTTGGACTCGGACCAGAACATCATCCAGAACAACATCGCCGGATTCCTGGACGAGGCCAACCTGACCATCGAACCGAGTAATTTCAAACTGAAGGCCTATTGGAACCAGGAGGTCTATACCGGAGAAGACCTGCTGCTGTTGGGCGGCAACACCGACCTGCCCGGAACCATTTTCCACGACCACCTGGATTACGGCAAGGGCAGCGCGGGCGCCCTGTTCGAGGCCGATCCGGTCGGGGTCAAGACGGTGCTGTTTTTCGCCAACGTGCACAATCACGACTATTACGGCGACCCGAAACTGTTCGACAACACCGGTGAAGACAAGGTGGGCCTGCGGCTGTCCCGGAAGTTCGGCCCGGTGGAAATCGGGACCCCGGTGTGGTTGGAGCGCTCGGTTGTCGAATTGGATTTGGGCGATATTGTCGGTTTGGCCGACACCGGCATCCCCGCCCTGAACGAATATCTGAAAACAGACGACGACAGTAATATGTTCAATACCGAAACCAGGAATTTCAACTTCGGTCTGGATCTGCGGTTCGACCTGACCGACAAGCTGATGTTCGGCGCCCAAGGCAACTACGTCGACATCAAGCAGGCGTTTGTGGCCGGAAACCACGCCGGCCTGGACAACAACTGGGCCCAGATCGACGTGCCCTTCCTGGAGCGGGACCGCCGCATGTACATGGGCCAGGTCGATTTCCGGCCGACCGAGAACATGGAATTCAGCCTCAAGCACATCGTGGCGGACATGAATGGAGCGGATCCGGACCAGCGAAGAGTGGCCTTCGAGTTCCGCGACCAGAATCCGACCAACAACAGAATCTATTTCACAATCGAGGACAGCCCTGCCGCCGTTGAGGCCGATTCGACGGACCTGACCTGGGACTGGCACAAGGATGACCTGGACCTGGGTGTCTGGCTGCGCCGGGTGTCCCGCGACTGGGACTACGAATCGTCGGATCTGACCGTTCCCGAAGACGAATCCCTGACCAGCCGAACCGAGGAAATCTACAAGGCCTCGCTCATGGCGGGCCTGGGAAACCCCGGGGATTTCCTGGGACACGGTGAAATCGAATTCGCCTACGTTACGGCCGATGCCGGTGTGGCCGCGAAAAAAATCGACACCTATGAGATGATCTTCCGCTACGATCGCGACCTGTCCCGCAACACGGGCCTTATCGCGGATCTGCGTTTCATCCAGTATGATTTCGAGGGGAACGATTCCAACGGTGAGTTGATTGCCGACAGCCCCGACTACTTCGCCCCCTTTGCCGGGTTCCGGTACACACCGATCAGGAAGCTGGAACTGGTTCTCGCCTACGGTGTGGACCCGCTCGAATACTCGATCGATTATGAGGGTCGACATCTGGGACGCTGGTGGTTCCGCCAGAACTACCTGTTCAATAATTCGGACGCGACCCAGTTGGACGCCGAGAACTATCTGTCCAAGGCGGATGTGTTCACCCTGCGGGCCCAACTGCTCTTCTAGAAAGGAACGGAAATGCTGAAAAAATCAGGAATTTTCGTTCTGGGCACGCTTCTCCTTGCCGGTGCCATGGTATCCG
>JBDLKA010000023.1:0-41864 GCA_039714075.1 Candidatus Krumholzibacteriota bacterium
TTCGTCCTCCACCAGGAAGACGGCTCCCTTCTTCATTAGTGACAGCCAGGGCAGGTCCAGGATCATTTCCAGGGTCTGCTGCAGGAAATCCACCAGGGTGATGGGCTCGAGCGAAAGGTGGAGGATGGCCCCAATCACCTGCTGGGCGTTGAGGTTGGCCTGCATCCTGCGTTCGACGTTTTTCCGCCGCGTGATGTCGCGAATGGTGCTGACGAACTGCAACCCGTCCACGTTGTGCAGGGGGCTGAGGCTGACTTCCGCGGGGAAAACCGTGCCGTCCTTTTTCAGGCCCGACATTTCGAAGCCCTCGCCGTTGATCCTGGGCCCGTGGTTGGCGATGAACCGCCCCCGGACCTGACGGTGGGCTTTCCGCTGATCTTCAGGGACCAGGATTTCGGTGAACCGGCCGAGCAACTCCTTGCGCGGGTAGCCGAAAATTCTTTCGGTGCCGGCGTTGACCAGGATGATCTTCCCGGTCCGGTCCGCCACCACCATGGCGTCCGGAGTGGATTCCAGCAGCTGATGAATCTGGGTCACCGCCCGGTGACGGCCCCCGCTTTCGGCGGCAACCCGGTCCGTGATATCGAGGACTCCGGCAAGCGCCCCGATATATTCGCCCGCGGGGTTGGTAACCGGAGAGGTTTGCATGATGGTGTAGACGCGGGAACCGTCCGACCTGATGAGTTCGAAATCATGATCCTCGCTGATGCCCTGTTCCCGCCGACCCAGGTTCAGCTTGCAGATCTCGACGCCCCTTTCATCCATGAAATCGAACAGGTGCTTGCCGAGCGCCGCGGTGGACGTGGTCATCAGCATGGCGGCCATGCGTTCGTTCATGAAGGTGGTATACCCATCCTTGTCGATGGCCCAGATTCCCTGGTGGAGATTTTCGACCAGCTGCCGGTAGAGGTCGTTTTCGACGGTGGCGTTCTCGGCTTTGCGAAGCTGGATCATGGAGTTGACCGTGGCGATCAGTTCCCGGCCGACCAGGGAGCGGGAAATGAATCCGTCCACCCGGGAAGGGTTGGCGCGTTTGGGAAATTCATCGCCCGCAGAGGAGAGCAGGAGGACCGAAGGACCCACGCTGCAACGCAGCAGGGAACCATCCTTGATTTTTCTGCAGGCGTCGCGGCTGTCCAGGTCGGGAAGGCTGTCGTCGAGCAGGATCAGGTCGTGGTGGTTTGTTCTGGCGGATCTGAGGAATTCCTCGGCGGTGCCTGTTTCTTCAACGAAGTAACCGGCGGACTTCAATGTTTTTGATGCTCTGGCTCGATTGGCGGTGTGATGATCCGCCAGCAGGATTCTGGCTTGGTCCCCCATATTGCAACCCCCAGCATCTTGACGATCAACAGTTTTGGTCGGGGGGCGAAATCCTGGATCTTCAGGCCGATGATGCGGTTCTCTGGAGATGAAACGAGGCCGGCGGCTCAAGGAATCCCGTCATGATCCGGTTCGGCGAGAGATCATTAGCATACGTAAAAACCGAGTAATACGCTAGGAGTTGAGTGTTCGGGATCTAGTCGTGCAGATCCTGGAGTGAGGTGACCGATTCCAGCCCCCTGCGCAGGGCGCGGATACCGTCGACCGCCGCCCGTCCACCCGACAAGGTGGTTATGCAGGGGATGTCGAGGGCCCGGGCTTCGCGGCGGATGGCGCTTTCATCGAAGCGGCTTTGCTTGCCCAGGGGCGTGTTGATGACCATCTGGACGTCGCCGTCGCGGATGATCTGCCCGATGTGGGGCGTACCCTCGCCGACCTTGGCCACTTCGGCGGCGGCGATGCCGTGTTTCTTCAGGTAACGGGCGGTGCCGCCGGTGGCCATCATGTCGTAGCCGAGTCCGGCAAGGTCATGGGCGATGGGCAGGAGGTCCTTCTTGTCGTGGTCGTTGACGCTGACGAACACGGCGCCCGCGGTGGGCAGCCCCTGGCCGGCCGACAGATGGGCGCGGGCGAAGGCTTCACCAAAGTCCCGGCCGATGCCCATCACTTCCCCGGTGCTTTTCATTTCCGGTCCGAGCAGATGGTCGGTGCGCGGGAAACGCCGGAAGGGAAAGACCGGCCCCTTGACGAAAAACCGATCCCCGGCGGGAGCTTCGCAAGCTCCCTGTTCGGCCAGGCTGATGCCCAG
Source organism: Candidatus Krumholzibacteriota bacterium (assembly GCA_039714075.1). Taxonomy (GTDB): domain Bacteria; phylum Krumholzibacteriota; class Krumholzibacteriia; order LZORAL124-64-63; family LZORAL124-64-63; genus JAGLCY01. The sequence continues at coordinate 2,129 of JBDLKA010000023.1, forward strand.
CATGCAGCGGGTGGCGATGCGGGCAAGGTCCACGCCGGTGGCCTTTTCGAGGAAGGGGACCGTGCGGGACGCGCGCGGGTTGATCTCCAGGACGTGGATGATGCCCCCATGGCTGGCGAACTGGATGTTCAGCAGGCCGACCACGCCCAGGCTGCGGGCGATCCGGCGCGTATGGCGGCGTATGACCTCGATCTCGTCCGGGGTGGTCTTGTAGGGGGGGAGCACGGCGAAGCTGTCGCCGCTGTGGATGCCGGCTTCCTCGATGTGCTGCATGATGCCGCCGATCAGGACATCATCGCCGTCACAGACCGCGTCCACATCGAATTCCACGGCGTCTTCGAGGAACTGGTCGATCAGGACCGGGTGCTCGCCGCTGGCCGACCGGGCTTCCTCGAAGTATCGCCGTAGTCCGTCGTCATCGTAGACGACACGCATGGCCCGTCCGCCAAGGACGTAACTGGGCCGTACCATCACAGGGTACCCCACCTCGGCCGCGGTGACCAGTGCTTCGTCGACATCGCGGGCGCTGCCGGCCTGGGGATACCTGATGCCCAGCTCGTCCAGAAGAACGCCGCAACGGTCGCGGTCCTCGGCGCGGTCGATGGCGGTCACCCCGGTGCCCAGGATCTTCACCCCGGCTTCGGCCAGGGCTCCGGCCAGGTTCAAGGGCGTCTGGCCGCCGAGGGTCAGGATCACGCCGTCGGGTTTTTCCACATCGACGATGTGCATGACTTCCTCGAACCGCAGGGGCTCGAAGTAGAGGCGGTCGGACAGGTCGTAGTCTGTGCTCACCGTTTCGGGATTGCAGTTGACCAGGACGGCTTCGATGCCTTCGTCGCGCAGGGCCTGCACCGCGTGGCAGCAGCAGGTGTCGAATTCAATACCCTGCCCGATGCGGTTGGGTCCCCCGCCGAGAACGATCACCTTGCGGCGACCGGTGGGCCGGCTTTCGCAGGGGCCTTCTTCCCAAGTCGAGTAAAGATAAGGGGTTTCGCTGGCGAATTCCGCGGCGCAGGTGTCCACCCTGCGGAAAACGGGCTTGATGTCCGCCGCCTGCCGGGCGGCCAGAACCAGCGCCGTTCGCAGGTCGAGAGTCGTCTTGGGTGAGTCGGTTCCGGGCTTCCCGTCGGGCCACTGCACCAGCCGGGCGATACGGCGGTCGCTGAACCCCTCGCGTTTGGCTTCACGCAGCAGCTCGGCGGGCAGCTCGCCCAGCGCAAATCCGCGCAGGCGCCCCTCGACCTCGATCAGCCTCTGGAGGTTGTCCAGGAACCAGGGGTCGATGCCGGTGATGCGATGGAGCTGCTCGGGTTCCAGGCCGCAGCGGAAGGCTTCGTGCAGGTCGGCCAGGCGATTCTGACCGGGCCTGGCCAGCGCCTGCCGAAGTTCATCGAGCGAGCGTCCGCTGACCGCGCTTTCCCAGCCGTCGAGTCCGAGTTCCAGGGAACGCAACGCTTTCTGAAGCGCTTCACGGAAGGTGCGGCCGATGGCCATCACTTCACCGACGGACTGCATGGTGGTGCCGAGCAGATCCGGGGTGCCGGGGAATTTTTCAAAGGACCAGCGGGGGACCTTGACCACCGTGTAGTCGATGCTCGGTTCGAAACAGGCGCTGCTGGTGCCGGTGATCTCGTTGGGGAGTTCGGGCAGGGTGTACCCCACCGCGAGCAGGGCGGCGATCTTGGCGATGGGATAACCGGTGGCCTTGCTGGCCAGGGCGCTGCTGCGGCTGACGCGCGGGTTCATCTCGATGACGATGATCCGTCCGCTTTCGGGATCGACCGCGAACTGCACGTTGCTCCCGCCGGTGACCACACCGACGGCGTCGAGCACCTTGAGGGCGTCGTCGCGCAGGCGCTGGTATTCGCGGTCGGTCAGGGTCTGGGCCGGCGCCACGGTCACGCTGTCGCCGGTGTGGACGCCCATGGCGTCGAAGTTCTCGATGCTGCAGACGATGATGCCGTTGCCCGCGTGGTCCCGGATGACCTCAAGCTCGTACTCTTTCCAGCCCAGCACCGACTCCTCGACCAGGACACTGCCGGCGGGAGATTGGTTGAGGCCTTCGCGCAGCAATTCGAGGAATTCCTCGCGGTTGGTCGCGATTCCGCTGCCCGCTCCGCCCAGGGTGAAGCTGGCCCGCAGGATCATGGGAAAGGAGATTTCGTCCATGGCCCGATCGGCCATGTCCAGCGAGGTGACCAGCAGGCTGCGGGGTGTCTCCAGCCCGATGTCGGCCATGACTTCCTTGAATTTCTGGCGGTCCTCGGCCAGTTCGACGCATTCGATGCCCGCGCCGATCAGCGACACGCCGTGGCGCTCCAGGACCCCGTGTTTCTGCAGGTCGACCGCCAGGTTCAGGCCGGTCTGGCCGCCGACGGTCGGCAGGACGGCGTCGGGCTTTTCGGCCGCGATGATTTTTTCCGCCATTTCCCAGGTGAGGGGCTCGATGTAGGTGGCGTCCGCCTGGTCGTTGTCGGTCATGATGGTCGCGGGGTTGCTGTTGATCAGCACCACCCGGTAGCCCTCGTTCTTGAGGGCCTTGACCGCCTGGGTTCCCGAGTAGTCGAACTCGCTGGCCTGGCCGATGACGATGGGTCCGGATCCCAGGACCAGGATCGTCTTGATGTCATCCCGTCGCGGCATGTTCATCCATTTCCTGAAGAGAGGTTTCGGCCCGCCGGGCGAGCATCATTTCGCGGAACCGGCGAAACAGGTACAGGCTGTCGCTGGGCCCGGGCGCGGCTTCGGGATGGTACTGGACCGAGTAGGCCCAGCCGCCGGTGGTGGCCAGCCCCTCGATCGATTCGTCGTTCAGGCTGCGGTGCGTGACGGCGGCCACCGCCGGGTCCAGGCTGCCTGCCGGGACGGTGTAGTTGTGATTCTGGCTGGTGATCTCCACCCGGCCGGTGGCCAGGTTCTGCACCGGATGATTGGCGCCGTGATGGCCGAAGGGCAGCCGGACCGTTTCCGCGCCCAGGGCCCGGGCCAGCAGCTGGTGCCCGAGACAAATGCCGAACAGGGGCATGTCGGCGGCCAGCAGTTCCCTGACCGTGTCGACCAGGTGGTCGAGAGCGGCGGGATCGCCCGGCCCGTTGCTCAGGAAAACACCCTCGGTGGGAGCGGCCAACAGTTCCCGGGCGGGTGTGGAGGCCGGAAAAACCCGGACCCGGCAGCCCTCGGCCACCAGCCGGCCCAGGATGCTCTTTTTAACCCCGCAGTCCAGGACGGCCACCTCGAAGGGATCGTCGGTGCCCGGGTCGCCGGGAAATGGCGCCACCGCGCGGGTGGTCACACGCTCGACCCAGTTCACCTTGCCGATGGGATCGAGGGCGCGGGCTTTTTCCACCAGCCGCAACGGATCTCCCATCCCTATATACCCGCGGCAGGTTCCGTGCTCGCGCAGGTAGGCGGTCAGGGCCCGCGTGTCGACTTCGGCCAGGGCGGGCACGCGCGCGGTCCGCAGCACCTGGTCCAGGCTGTATTCACTGCGCCGGTGAAAATTCCGGCGGCAGAAATCCCGCACGATGACGGCGGCGGGGTGGATGGCCGCCGACTCGTGGTCATCGCGGTGGATGCCGTAGTTGCCGATGTGGGCGGCGGTGAACACGACGACCTGGCCGGCGTAACTGGGATCGGTCAGGATTTCCTGGTAGCCGGTCATTCCGGTGTGGAAAACGACTTCCCCACCGGTCTCCAGGGGCGCGCCGAACAACCGGCCCGAAAAAACACGACCGGTTTCCAGGGCGATGAATGCTTTCATCAGGCGTCCCCTTTTCTGACCTGGTTCCTGACCCTGGAGGGGCCGTTGTCGGAGGAGGGAATCATCAGGCGGGCGATACGGTCCATGGGGTCGATCAGGGTGTCCATGACCGATTCCAGTCCCATCAGGTACTGCAGCAGGTTGCCCAGGCCCAGACTGAAGCCGGCCCGGGGCGGTTCTCCGGGACGGACGGCGCCTTCCATGGTGATGCCGGAGTAGGGCAGGATGTAGGCGGCGCTCAGGGCGGCCTCTTCATCTTCGGGATCGGCCAGGGCCAGATCGGATTCATCGCCGGCCGGAAGATGCGTCACCATGAAGGGTAGATTCCCGCAGAATCGGGTCAGGGCGGCTTCGGCTTCGGCGGGAAGTTCATCCCCGAACCGAAGAGACCAGCCTCGCCGGCCGAGAATATCGAGGGCCTGGCGGTAGGTGATGCGGGGATGGGAGACATGGAGGATGCGGTCCAGGCGGGTGACGTCGCGGCCGCCGAGAAGATCGGCGCCCAGGTTCAGGGCCACGGCTTTGAGCAGGTCCTCCTGCAGATCCGTCAGGTCCTCGAGGGACAGTCCCATCCCCGAGGCTTCCATGAGTTTGAAACCCCTCAAATGACGGGGATCCCTTCGGCCCCTGCTGGGCAACAGTTCACTTTCGCACCACACGTTGGGGAACCCGCTGAGGACCATGCCGTCCAGTTGAATCCGCGCCGGGTGGTCGGCCATGGCGGTCACCGGGATTTCGTGGAAATTCCTGTCCTGGAAAAACCGGCGGATGGTGCGCACGACGCAGTTATGGATGGCCAGACGCCGGGCCAGGGGGCGGGGGCGGCCCGGGGCGTTGAACATGGCGGATTTCTGAATCTGGCCGTTGGCGGAAGCCTGACCGGACGGACCGGCGGTGGCGGCGGCTGCCATGGGAGTCTCCTTTTTGACGCTCACTGACGTCAGTTAAACGGAGTGTATGTGGTTGTCAGGACCGGCGTTGGTGCATTTCAGCGCAGAATTCCGGGCAAAAAAATACCCCTCACGTCCTCAGGGACGCCGGGGTGCGGGCGGAAGCGTTTTTTGCCGTTCATTGTCGCCGGGATCATTCCGATTCCTTTCGAGGCTCACAGGCCCCGGTTAAAGGATTTGCGGCAGGATAAACTCCGGCCCGGCACTTGTCAAGGCCCGGGCCGATTCCCTGGTGGTCATGGATTTTGGGTCGGGAAAAAGAAGGGGGCCCTTTTCCCCGACCCAGGCAGCGCAGGGCATTGCCCGTTCTCTAGACCCGGGCTCGGGGGATTAGTCACATTTCCCAGGGGATTAATTTCCGGGCATGAAAAAAATGGCCGCCCCCAGGACGATTTGGGAGCGGCCCGGCGGTAGCATGTCGTCCCTCCAGGTACGGTGAGGCGGAATGCGCCACCCCGACCAACAGCTACCGCTTTTCGATTTCCGGCTTCAGTTCCAAAGCCATCCAGCAATCTCCAGACACGGAATTGACGGGAAAGTCACTTCCTTTTGAATAATGGGAAAAATCGGGATAAAATTCATCCGGCCCTGCTAGAATGGGTTTTCATGATATGGAATGTGACTTCCACCCCCGGAACCTGTCAGAAGGGAAATGGGCATGACGGAAACTGATGAAATCCTGGTGGAGAAAGCGTGTTTGGCACCGCAGGGAGATCTGCGGGCTTTCGACGAGCTTGTTCGCCGCCACCAGGCCCGGGTTCAGACCAATTGCCGGTATCTGAGCGGCAATGAGGAAGATTCCCTTGATCTGGCGCAGGAAGTCCTGGTCAAAGCCTATTTCAACCTGAAAAGGTTCGAGGGACGCAGCAGTTTCGGAACCTGGATCGGTCGCATCAAGGTCAACCACTGCCTGAATCATTTGCGGAGGGAGAAGGGGCGGTCTTTCATCGACCTGGAGAAACCGGGGTTGGAGAAGGAGCCCGCACTGCAATCCCGCCGCGGGGCCGAGGCCATGGTCGAGGACGGTGACCAGCGCACCCTGATTTCGGGAATCCTTTCGGTCATGCCCGCTACGTTGCGCGTGCCCCTGATCATGCGGGACATGGACGAAATGTCCTACCAGGAGATTGCCGACAGGTTGGAAGTGGGACTATCCGCGGTCAAGATGCGCATCAAGAGGGCCCGGGAATTTTTCCGTGAGGCCTATGACAGGAGAGCCCCCGGTGTCCGAAAAGGCTGACTTGGATACAGGACAACCCATCGAGGAGTTGAGGGGCCACACGGTGGAACCCCATCCGGCCCTGGCCGGACGTGTTCGGCGCAGCATCAACCGACGCTCACTGGTGGCCGATAGCCTGGATTTATCCGTCAACATCATGCTGAAAACCGTTTGGGAATACCTTCAGACGCTGCTCGAGTCGCTTCCCGGCTCGAAGAACCACGACAAAGAGGAATGATATGGACCAGGATTTTTCCGTTCAAACAGCCTTGAAAGCGGTATTGGACTCCCTGATGGAATCGGTGGCGGGATTCGCACCCAAGGCCGTGACCGCGCTCGGTGTGTTCCTGATCGGCCTGATTCTGGCCAAGATCGCCTCCAGGATGATCAGGACCATGTTTGAAAAACTCCGTTTGAACGATCTGTTGGAACGGGTGGGTCTGACCGAAACCCTGGGCAAATTCGGTTTGCAGGAAACACCGGGTTTTCTCCTTTCGCGCCTGGTCTATTACCTGATTCTGGCTCTGTTCATAAAAAGTGCCGCCCTGGCGGTCGGGCTGATGGCGGTCGCCGATGCGATGGCTGCCTTCTTCGCCTATCTGCCCAATCTGCTGGCGGCGGTCATCATCCTGTTGATCGGCATGATTATCGCCCAGTTCGCCAGCGGGGCGGTCACCCGCTCGGCCAGGAACTCCGGGGTGGAGTTTGCTCCCATCCTGGGTCGGGCCGTATCGGCCCTGATCATATTCGTGGTCGGGCTGATGGCGGTGACCCAGCTGCAGATCGACACGCAGATCATCCTCTCGGTGGTGTTGATCCTCCTGTCCGGCGGCTCGTTGGCCCTGGCCTTGACCTTCGGTTTGGGGTCACGCGAAGTCACCCGCAATCTCATTGCGGGATTCTATGCACGGAAGATTTTCGAACCCGGAGAAAAAATAGAGATCTACGGCCGCAGGGGAATCCTGGCGGGCATCACCCCGGTTCACGTACTGATCGACGAGGAGGGTCGTACGACCTCGATTCCAAACAGTGTTTTTCTGGAGGATGCCGTTCGCCAATAGGTTGGAATGATTCAGGGGACCAACAGGGCGGCCCGGATACGGGCCGCCCTGATTTTTGACTCAGGGGGTCCCCTCACCCTTCAGATGGGTGTCCAGGAATTCGAGGGTGGCGTTGAAACCCTTCACGCGGTTGGCCGACTTGCGGAAGCCGTGTCCTTCGTCCTCGAAGACCAGGTAATCGACCGTGCCGCCGCCCGCCCGGATGGCCGCCACCATGTCGTCGCTTTCCCTCTGCAGCACGCGGGGGTCATTCGCGCCCTGCAGGATCAGCAGGGGGCGCTTGATCTTGTCGCCGTGGAAAACGGGGCTGGTCCGGCGCAGGAATTCGGCGTCTTCCACGGGATGGCCGATCTCGGCGTAGAGGGCCTTGCGGAAACTCTCCCAATAGGGCGGGATGTTTTCCAGGGTCAGCAACCAGTTGGCCACGCCGAAGATGTCCACCCCACAAGTGAACTCTCCGGGTTCGAAGGCCAGGGCCGCCAAGGTCATGTAACCGCCGTAGCTGCCGCCCATGATGCCGATGCGGTCGGGATCCACCCAGTCCAGGGTCTTGAGGTATTCCTTGGCGTCGACGCAGTCCCACAACGGCTCGCGCCCGTGCCGCCGGTCGTCGGCCGCCAGGAAGCTCTTCCCGTAACCCGAGCTGCCGCGGTTGTTCACCGCGAACAGGGCGTAGCCGTGGTTGATGAGAAATTGCTTCTCGCCCGAATAGCCGGGGCGGGTCTGGCCGCCCGGACCGCCATGGATCCACAGCATGACCGGAACCTTGTTGGCCGCGCTGGCGCCGATGGGTTTGTACAGCGGGCCGGGAATGGTCATGCCGTCGCGCGCCTGAAAGCTGGCGACCGTGCTGGCCACCAGGTCGTCGGCGTCGATTTCGGGATTGAGGGTGTCGGTCAGCTGCCGGACTCCGCCGGTGTCCATGTTGACCAGGAACATGTTGCCGGGCATGGTGTCGCTGGAAACAGTGACTTTCATCAGCTTCTCGGAATGGGAAAAGGCGATGCGGTTGAACGTGCCTTCCGGCAATCCGTCCAGTTGCACTTCCTGCCCGTCCCGGGTGATGCGGACCTTCGTGTAGCCGTTCTCGTTGGTGCCGATGACCCGGTACCTGCCGGTCAGGCTGAAACGGGCGAAGGAAACATCCCAATCGGTGGCGTAGACGTTCTCGTGCGTGCCCTCGGCCAGGTCGTACCGTTTCAAGACCATGAATTCCCCACCGTCATTGGTGGAATAGTACAGATACCGGCTGTCCGCGCTCAGGGTCTGGGGGCGGAAGGCGGCCTCCCCGGAGTGTTCGCTGATCAGGAAGGGATCGCCTCCGGCTTTCAGGTCGGCCACCAGGATGTCCGAGTCGTTGGTGGTGTGGAATCTGGTCAATACGATCCAGCGTCCGTCGGCCGAGATGTCGAAGGGGGCGAATCCTTCTTCGTTCTGGTAGACCAAGGTTTTTTCCAGGGTTTCAACGTCCCACTGGAACAGGTCGAAAAAGCGGGGATCCCGCTGGTTGTTCTGGGTGAAGAACGACTTCAGGTCGGGGTGGAAGCCGGCGAATTCCTCTTTGGTCTCTTCGCCGTTGGTCAGGTCGCGCACCGTTCCGTCCAGTTCGCGCAGGAAAAGATGGTTGTTTTCGCTGCCGTCCTTGTCGCGGGAAAAAAGAATGCGATCGTCCCAGGGCATGTAGGCCACGGCGAAGGTCGTCTCTTCGCCTTCGGTAACGGGCGTGCGTTTGCCGGTGGCGAGGTCCAGTTCGTAAACGTTGAACACGCCGGATTCGTTGCTTCTGACCAGAAGTTTGGTCTCGTCGTGGTTGAACGAGGTACCGTCAATGGACCGGGTCTCGACGAACTGCTCCATGGTGTAGGTCTGCGAAGGGCCGGTGCGGGTTTCCATCCGGTCGGTCTGATCGGAAGCGCAGCCGGCCATAATGGCCAGGAGGCATGGCAGGGCCAGAATAACGAGTAACCGTTGCATCAATGATCTCCTTTATTTTCCGGGCATCGCGTCCACGAACCCCTGGTCCGCGAGCAGATTCCTCAGCGCTTGATCGAACGCTTTGCCGAGTACTCCGGCATTGTGTTCAATTTCCTTCTTGTAGCCTTCGGTACTGGTCTTGAAGAGGGATGTTCCGTCTTGAGGATCGGTCAGATCCCACAAGACCGCGCAGTAGGCCTGGTAATAGCCTCCCGCCGTGGTAAAGGAATTGAACTCCAGTTGGGAGACGGTCGCCTTCAACACCAGAACCGTTTCGCCGGCGGGAGTTTCCTTCACGCCCCCGGCAGGCCACCGGAGGGTCCGGTACCCGGCATCCCCCAGGATGTCCAGGACATCGTCGTTCATCTCGACGGTTTTCTGGGAAAAATTCGGGCCCCAGCGGTAGTCGTAGGATTTGGCCATGCCGGCGCCCTCGTAATGAAAGCCCAGCCGCGTATCCGGCTCGATGGCCACGACAACCCCGCTGAAGGTGAGCGGGGAAACGGCGGCGCCGTCAACGGCGATCGGATCCTCGATGATCACCGGGATGCGGGGGCCAGGCCCGGTGGAGGAACATCCGGCCAGGACCAGGGCCAGGGCGAAACAACCGACAAGGGTTTGAAACCGCGAACGGACCATCATGAATTCTCCCGTGATTCTGGGGCCTGCCGGCCGGGACCGCATTATTTGGAGGCGACCCGACCAGATGCTATAATCCACCGATTAAACCTCAACTTCCCGGGAGACGCCATGAATTCCCATAGACGATTATTACTTGCCCTGCTCGCCTGTGTCCTGCTGACCTCGGCCACGGTGTCGGCGGCCGAAGTTTCGTTCGCGGACCTGTTTTACGATGAGACCCTGCGCATCGACTACAACCACACGGGCAACGCGGACGAGGAATTCGTGGCCCTGGACCAGCTGTGGCGCCAGGGAACCTGGGCGGGCAGCCGGACGAATCTGCTGGACGACCTCGACCTGGGCGGCTATTACGCGAAGATCTACGACGGGGTTTCAGGCGCCCTGATCTGGTCCAAGGGATTCTCGTCCTATTTCGGGGAGTGGCAAACCACCGGGCCGGCCGCCGAAGGCATCCTGCGCACCTACCATGAATCGGTGCTTGCCCCGCTGCCCAGAAATCCGGTGATCTTCGCCCTGGAGTCCCGCGATGCTGATGGGGCGTTGCAGGAATTCTTCCGGACGGCCATCGATCCGGACAGCTGGACCGTGCGCCGCGACGCGCCGCCGGCAGGGATCATCACGGTGGACGGATTCATCGGTGGCGATCCTCACGGCTGCGTGGATATCGCCATCGTGGGCGAAGGGTACACCGCGGAAGAAACGGCCAAGTTCGAGGCCGACGTCAACCGCTTCACTCAGCTGATGATCGGGCACGAACCGTATGTTTCCCATCGCGACCGGATCAACGTGCGCGGGGTGCTGCTGCCTTCGCGGGAGTCGGGTTGCGACGAACCCAGCCGCGGCGTCCATAAACGCACGGCCCTGGGTTGCACTTTCGATTCCCTGGGCTCCGAGCGCTACATGCTGACCGAGGACAACCGGGCCATGCGGGACATCGCCCAGGCCGTGCCCTACGACGTGCTTTACATCATGGTCAACCACGAACGGTACGGCGGCGGCGGCATCTACAACCTGTTCTGCACCTTCACCAGCGACAACCAGTGGAGCGAATACGTTTTCCTGCACGAGTTCGGACACAGCTTCGCCGGGTTGGCCGACGAGTACTACACGTCCAACGTGGCCTACACCGATTTCTACCCGGCCGGGCAGGAGCCGAGCGACCGCAACATCACCGCCCTTCCGGATCCCGCGAATCTCAAGTGGGCCGATCTGGCAACCGGGGGCGTGTTGCCCACCGAATGGAACAAGGCCGCCTACGACGCCATGGACATCGCCTATCAGCAGGAACGGGGAAAAATCAACGATCACATCGCCGAACTCATGCGTGGCGGCGCCCCCGAGGGGGAAATCGCGGCGGCCAAGGCCGCGGGTGAAAAGTTGTCCCTGGAACATCAGCGGGAAGTGGACGCCTGGTTCGCCGCCAATCCCGCCCGGGATGTCGTGGGGGCCTTCGAGGGGGCGGGGTATATGTCCGAGGGCATGTACCGGTCCCAGCTGGACTGCATCATGTTCACCAAAGGCGTCAAGCCGTTTTGCGCGGCCTGTCGGCGGGGGATCGTGGAAATCATCCGGAAATACGGGGAATAGGCGTTAAGAGATAGCCCCGCAATAAGTATCCCGAGGCGTCCGGAGCGGCTTCCAGGGCGTCATTTGATCCACTGGGGGGGATCCGGTACCCTCACAGGGGCATTTTCCGGTCGACGTGTCGGAAGGGGAGGCCATGTCAGGACTATTTTCCCAACCCAAGCACATCATCTTTCAAATCCTTTTCCTCATTGTTTTTCTGATCCCGGTGACCGGTTGCGACGACGACGATTCCGTCTGTCGGTGCCCCGGCCCGGATATCAGCGGCGTGGTTCGAACCCCGATCGGCGGTCCCGCCCCGGGGGCCACGGTCTACCTGGGCCGGGTCCCGGAGTGGTTTGCCAATGCCGCGACGGTGGTCTTCGACAGCGTGGCGGCCGACGAAAGCGGTCGATACGAATTCGACCAGATCGACCCGGCCGTCTACCAGGTCTTCGCGGGAGTCTGGGACCGCGGTGGGCAGGGGTATTCACTCGTTAGCCCTTTCAGCCGGCGGCTGACGGTGGAGGAAAACTCTCTCGGAAACCAGGCCCGCCTGTCCCTCCAGGAAATGGATGTCGCGGGGACGATTGCGGGCGAGGTCTTCCACGAAGTCTATACGAACCTCGTACCGGCCGACAGCACGACGGTCACCCTGTTCCGCTATGAGAGCGTGAATTTCGTCCGGACCGATGAAACCACAACCGACGCCACAGGGGAATTTTTCCTGGGGGACGTTGGAACGGGCAACTACACCGTCAAGGCCCTCAAGGTCTTTTCCCCCGACGCGCCCTTCCCTCTTTATATGAGTGCCGAAAGCAAGGCGTTTTTCTGTGACGGGAAAACCCTGGTCAGCCTGGAGCGGTTGATTCTCCGGGATGTCATGGTGGAAAAACCCGCGGTCTACCTGTACCCCGAACAACCGGGGCGCTTTCAGGTCGCCCTGGAATTCGGACCGGGGATCAGGCTGACCGCCAGTGAACCGGAGTACGGCGGTGGTTGGGACGTCACCGTGGATGCGGCCGGTTTGATCGACGGGACCTGGGACTACCTGTTCTATGAAATCGCCATGCGGGGGGCGCCCCGGATTTCCGTCGGCTGGTGCCTGGCCTGGGACGATCTGACCGCGGGGCTGGAAGCGATCATCACGGACCTGGGACTTGTCGCCGCGGAAAAAGAGGACTTCCTCGCCTATTGGCGGTCCCGGCTGCCGCGCCGCGATTATTATGAAATCAACCCGGTGATGGGCGCCGACCTGGATTCCTGGGTCAAGCTCGAGGTGGACCCCGCTCCCGAATCGGTGCTGCGTTTCTGGCTGTTTTTCCAGGGAAGGGACGAGGCCGTGGACTTGCCGGCGCCCGTGATTCCCGCCTTTGAAAGGACGGGAACCACGGTCGTGGAGTGGGGCGGAGCGGTCAGATCCTGACGGTGGGCACCACGTGGACCGGCTCGACTTCCTTGGCCGGTGAATCTTCCGCCGGAAGTGCCGCAGGCGGAGCCGCCGGGGCCGGCCGGCCGATATGCCGGGCCAGGATTCCGGCGATGGTTTCCGAATCGATGGGCTTGGAGGCATGGTCGTCCATGCCCGCGGCCAGGCTGCGCTGTCGGTCCTGGTCCATGGCATGGGCGGTCAGGGCGATGATGGGAATCAAGGGATCCCGGGCGGAGGAATCCTTGGCCCTGATGCGCCGCGCGGCTTCCAAGCCGTCCATTTCCGGCATCTGCACATCCATGAGTATCGCCGCGTAATCCTTTTGAGCCACCGCGTCGAGAACCTCGTAGCCGTTGACCGCCACGTCGACCTGGTACCCGATCTTGTCGAGCATCAGGCAGGCGACCTTCTGGTTGATGGGATTGTCTTCGGCAAGAAGTATCCGGGTTTTGCGGGCATTGCCCCGGCCGTCGGGATCGTCAATGCCGGTAACCTCGGCATCGACGGCATTCCGGACCTGGGAATCGAATTCAGCCAGGGAATTGTGGTTCGGCACCTGTCCGGTGATCTCCCCCAGGACACCCTCCAGCTTGCCGTGGTGGACCGGAACCGTGAGATAGGAATGCAGGTTGTCTTTTTCGAGATCCTCGCGATCAACGACACAACCCAGCTCGCACAGCAGGACGAATTGGGGGGCATCGTCACCGACAACCTTGCGGATACGGGCCACCATGGACCGGGCTACCTTGCGTCCGTCGCAGCTTCCGACCAGGACCACCGGGAAAGGACTCTCGTCCCGGGCGGCCGCCTCCAGCCTTTGGGCGGCCTTGTCCGGCTCGACCACCACGCCCTTGTAACCCAGATAGGCCAGTTGTTCGGCCAAAGCGACCATGGTTTCAGGGTCGTCGTGGGTGACCAGGATCCTCTCGGACCGGTTGGAAATGCTCCGCGATCTTTCCGAGGGGAAGCCCACCGTGAACCAGAAGTTGGCGCCTTCGCTTTCGATGCTTTCCACGCCGATTTCCCCGCCCATGAGATCCAGGAGCTGCTTGACGATGGCCAGGCCGAGTCCCGTGCCGCCGTACTGGCGGGTGATCGAGGCGTCCACCTGGGTGAAGGATCCGAAAATGCGCTCGAGACGGTCGGCGGGAATACCGACGCCGGTGTCGGTGACCTCGAAACGCAGCACGGCCCAGGACTTGCGCTGGCTTTCGAGGGTGACCTGGATCTGGACCTCGCCATCGTCGGTGAATTTGACGGCGTTGTTGGTCAGGTTGATGAGGATCTGGGTCAGGCGCCCGGGATCGCCCCGCAGGGTCCGGGGCACGTTGGGGGCGATGCGGCTGCGGAAATTCAAGCCCTTCTTGTTGGCTTTCATGGCCAGCATGTCGGCGACCCGGTCCAGGACGTCGCAGGGATCGAATTCGATGCGTTCGAGCTTCAGCTTGCCGGCCTCGATCTTGGAGAAGTCCAGGATGTCGTTGATGATCACCAGCAGGTTGGTGGCGCTGGCGTAGATCATTTCACTGTAGTCGCGCTGGTCCTCGGTCAGTTCGGTGTCCAGCATGATGGAGGTCATGCCCAGAACCCCGTTCATGGGGGTCCGGATCTCGTGGCTCATGTTGGCCAGGAATTCACTCTTGGCCCGCGTGGCGGCCTCGGCGTTGTCCTTGGCTTCGCGCAGTTCGTCCTCGATCCGCTTGCGTACCGAGATTTCCTGCTGCAGATGCCGGTTGGCACGGGTCAGGTCTTCGGTCCGGGTCAGAACGCTCTGCTCCAGGACCTTGTTCTTCACGTCCAGCAGGCGCATGCGGTAGCGGTGCATCCCGTAGGTCGTGCCCAGGATGAGCATCACCATGCCGGTGATGAACCAGGCCTTGCGGTAGAACGGGGGTTTGACCGTCAGCGTGACGGCCACCCCTTCGTCGTTCCAGACGCCGTCGTTGTTGGAGCCGCGCACCCGGAAGGTGTAGTCGCCGGGCGGCAGGTTGGTATAGGTGGCGTGGTTGCGGGTGCCCACGTCGTTCCACTGGTCCTCGAAGCCCTCGAGCCTGTAGGAGAAGTTGTTCTTTTCCGGCGAGGCGAAGTGGAGCACGCTGAACTCGAACGAGATCACGTGGTCCCGGTGGGACAATTCGATATGGTCGGTTTCGCTGATCGAACGGTCCAGGATCACGCGCCCTTCCGGACCGGCGCCCACCTGCACGGGCTTGTTGAACAGCCGGAAATCCGTCAGGACCACCGCGGGAATAAAGGGGTTGTGCTGGATGCTGTCGGGATAGAAGACGGTGAAACCGTTGATCCCGCCGAAATACATCTTGCCGCTGCGTCCCAGGTGGCTGGCTCCCATGTTGAACTCGTTGTCCTGGATGCCGTCGCGCCGCAGGTAGGTCTTGACCTCCATGGTGTAGGGGTCGAACCGGGCCAGACCGTAGTTGGTGCTGAGCCACAGCCCACCCTGGGTGTCTTCCTGGATGCGGTAGATGGTGTTGTTGGGTAGTCCCTCGCGTTCGGTGAACCAGCGGCAGGTCCCGGTTTCGGTATCCAGCAGGTTCAGCCCCGAACTGGTACCGAGCCAGATCCGTCCCTCGCTGTCCTGGAAAATGCTCAGCACGACGTTGCTGCTCAGGCTGTTGCGGTCTTCGGGCAGGTGTTCATAATGCTCGAATTCCATGGTGGCCGGGTCGAGGTAGGCCGCGCCGTTGCCCCAGACGCTCATCCAGATCCGGCCCACATCGTCCAGGAAGAGGTCCCGCACGCTGCCTTTGGGCAGCCCGGCTGGATTATCCGGATCATGGGTGATGGTGGTGAAGGTGTTGGTCCGGGGATCGTAGCATTCCAGGCCGGTCATGGTGCCCAGCCAGATCTTGTCATGGTTGTCCGCCGTAATCGAGAAAACGCGGTCGTCGTCGGGGCCCTCGGGCGAGCCCGGCCGGGCGGGGAAGCGGGTGTAGATTCCCGTCGCCGGGTCGTATCGGTTCAGCGCGCCGTCCCGGGCGCCGAGCCAGACCAGGCCGTTCTTTTCCTCGAAAATCTCGATGAAGGAATCATAGCTCGGGAAATGGGGATCCGTGGGATCGGCCCAGATCTGTTTCACTGTGCCGGATTCCGGATCCATGATGTTCAGGCCCGATTCGGTGACCGCCCACACCTTGCCGCTGCTTGTTTCCCAGACGGACCACACACAGGCGTTGCTCAGGCTGGCGGGATTCCCGGCCTGATTGCTGACATGGAAAAACTGCTTGGCCTTGGTGTCCAGGCGGTTGGCCCCGTTGCTGGTGCCGATCCAGATGACCCCGGTGCGGTCCATGGTGATGCCGTAGATCTCGTTGTCGCTGAGGCTGAAGGGATCCTGGGGGTTGTGCAGGAACCGGCGGCAGTGTCCGGATTCCGGCTGCAGCATGTAGATGCCCTTGTGCTCGGATCCGATCCAGACCTGGCCGTCGGGATCCTCGAGCACGGTACTGATGGACAGATCCGGGGGCACGGCTTCCAGGCTGGGATCGACCACGTGTAGCTCGAAGTTTTCGGTGATGGGGTCGAAACGGCACAATCCCTGGGAAGTGCCCACCCACAACCGGCCGTCGAGCCCTTCGCTGAGGCTGCGCACCACACCGGGCGCCAGGGAATTGTCCTGCTGGGGCCGGTGGGTGAAATGCTGCATGCGCCCTGTGGCCGGGGAGAAGCGCGTCAATCCGTTTTCGGTGCCGATCCAGATCAGTCCCCGCGAATCGATCAACAGGCTCTGGACCTGGTTCGAGGGCAGGGAAGCCGGATCGTCGGGATCATGGGTGAACGCGGTGATGGTTTCGGTTTCGGGATGAAAGCGCAGCAGGCCGTCGCCGATGGTGCCGAGCCAAACGTCGCCGTGTTCGTCTATGTCCAGGACCTTGATATTGTAGTATCTGAGGCTGCCGGTCTGGGCGGGATCGTACCGGTAGGGCGTGAAGTTTTCGAGCTGGCGGTTGAAACGGTTGAAGCCGCCGCCCTCGGTCCCGATCCACAGGTCACCGTTGGCGTCTTCGGCGATGGACCAGATGTTGGGGTCGCTCAGACTCGAGGGATCGTCGGGGTCGGATTTATAGGAAATGATCTGGTTGCCGTCATAACGGTTCAGCCCGTCCTGGGTGCCCATCCAGATGAATCCGCGGCTGTCCTGGTAGGTGGAGATGATCGAACTCTGGGTCAGTCCGTCCGCCAGCATCAGGCGGTGGAATTTGACGGCCATTTCGGTATCCGCGCCGGCCGGGCAACTGCACAGGATGGTCCCTGTAATAAGCACCCAGGCGGAGAGAAGGATTTTTCGATTCATGGAGAAAATCTCCAGCACTGTGGCGCAGACAGGCACGCCCGATTGAGATTTCGATTCATCATCTCCATGGTTATCGAACGTTTGGGTAAGGACTTAAGTATATGTTTTCAATATTTGTTCAGGATATTTTCAGTATCTTTTCAGTGTCCCCCTGGTGCCGGGACGGGGGTCGCCGGAACCTATCCCGATTTTTCCACGGCCCGGTCGACAAAGGCACGCAATTCATACATCTGATCGGCGGAAAGACCCTGGCCGATGAACGCCGCGCCGTAGACGAAGGCGATCAGGGCCAGGGAACCCGGGAAGGCGAAAAAGCCCCAGGGGAATTCATCCACCGTGGTCTGGGCCCAGCCCAGTATCAGGCCCGCGAAACCCAGCAGACCCAGAAAGATGTACAGGGCCATGAAACCCGTCCACACATTGGGGGCGGGGCTGAAGCGTCCGACCAGGCAGGTGCCGTCGGGGCCGTCGTCCAGTTCCAGGTTCAGGAAAGGGGAAAGCAGGGACCGGCGGTCCCGGGGCATCTGGAGAAAGGCGTGGCAGCGGACCACCTGCCCCGCCAGTGAGGCGTCGGGCGCCGCCAGTTTCCGTCCCAGCTGTTCGAGGACCGCCGATCCGTCCCCCGGGACCGGAATCCGGAAGCGGGGCCGCATGCGGGGAAGTCGCGTCATGGAATTCTCCTTGGATTGTCTTGATCCCGGTCAGGATAGCCTATCCAGGACAAATTGTCTCCTCTTTTCGGCGCCGGGAGGGACCCTGCGGTTGTCCGGCCCCGGTCCTGGTGTTATCATTTCGGGCCCAAGACAGGAATTCCCGTCACCATGAAGGAAACAGGATGTCCGACCACAAGTCCGACCATAAAATATCCACCCTCCTGGCCGGCCGGGTGCCGGTGGGCGAACAGGTCGTCATCAAGGGCTGGGTGCGGACCCGGCGCGATTCCAAGGCCGGCCTGAGTTTCATCCAGATCCACGACGGCACGTGTTTCGACACCATCCAGGCGGTGGCCCAGAACGATCTGCCCAACTACGCCGACGAGATCCAGAAGCTGAGCGCCGGTTGCGCGGTGATCTGCACGGGGGAACTGGTCGAATCCCAGGGCAAGGGCCAGTCGGTGGAGATCCAGGCGGCCGCCATCGAGGTGGTCGGCTGGGTGGAGGATCCCGAATCGTATCCCGTGCAACCCAAGCGGCACAGCTTCGAGTACCTGCGCGAGGTCGCCCACCTGCGGCCCCGGACGAACACCTTCGGCGCCGTGGCCCGGGTGCGCAACTGCCTGGCCCAGGCGACCCACCGGTTTTTCCATGAGAATTCGTTCTACTGGATCCACACGCCCATCATCACCACCAGCGACGCCGAGGGCGCGGGCGAGGCTTTCCGGATTTCCACCCTCGATCTGGTGAACCCGCCGCGGACCGAGGCGGGCGGCATCGATTTCAGCCAGGATTTTTTCGGACGCGAGACCTTCCTGACCGTCAGCGGCCAGCTGAACGTGGAGTGTTTCAGCAACTCCCTTTCCCGGGTCTACACCTTCGGGCCGACTTTTCGCGCGGAGAACTCGAACACCAGCCGGCACCTGTCGGAGTTCTGGATGATCGAACCGGAGATCGCGTTTGCCGACCTGAACGACGACGCGGACCTGGCCGAGGACTATCTGCGCTACATCTTCAAGGCCGCGCTGGACGAACGCGCCGACGACATGGCGTTTTTCGCCCAGCACATCGAGCCAGACGCCGTCACCCGTCTGGAGAAGTTCGTCGACAGCAGTTTCGAACGGATGGACTACACCGACGCCGTGAAGGCCCTGGAGAAGGTGAAGGGGAAGTTCGAGTACACCGTCAGGTGGGGCATGGACCTGCAATCCGAACACGAGCGCTACCTGTGCGAGGAACTGTGCGGGCGGCCCGTCGTGGTCATGAACTACCCCAAGGACATCAAGGCTTTCTACATGCGCCTGAACGAGGACGGCAACACCGTGGCGGCCATGGATGTCCTGGCGCCGGGCATCGGCGAGATCATCGGCGGCAGCCAGCGCGAGGAGCGTCTCGAGGTGCTGGACGCGCGCATCGCGGAAATGGGACTGGAGCAGGAGGAATACTGGTGGTACCGTGACCTGAGGAAATACGGTACCGTACCCCACGCGGGTTTCGGACTGGGTTTCGACCGGGCGGTGAACTACGTCACGGGGATCAAGAACATCCGGGATGTCATTCCCTTCCCCCGGGCCCCGAAAATGGCCGAATTCTGAGGGAACCAACGCGGAACACCGACCGGAAGGAACCGGTCGGCGGGATCAGCAGGAGATGATCAATGGAGTGGACCAAAGAAACCTACCGCATCAGCGACGACAAATCCGAACTGGACATGTTCTATATCGCGCCGGCGCTGCAGCAGTCCTACTGGGCCGCCGGCCGGCCCCAGGAGACCATCGAGGAGTCGATCAAGAACAGCCTGACCCTGGGCCTGTTCACCGAGGGGCGGCAGATCGGTTTCGCCCGGGCGGTCACCGACAAGTGCACCTTCGCCTGGGTCTGCGACGTGATGGTGCACCCCGACTACCGGGGCGTGGGGCTGGGCAAGTGGCTGATGGACTGCCTGTCCGAACATCCGGACGTGGTGAACGTCAGCCAGCAGCTGCTGCGGACACGCGACGCCCACGGCCTGTACGAGCAGTACGGCTACAAGGTGTGCGACGCGATGGTCAAGAAGATCGAGCGGGATTAGGGCGCGATGGCCTTCATGGCCTCCTCGCGGGTCTCGTAGACGTCGAAGATGTTTTCCAGCTGGGAAATATAGAAAATGCTCAGCACCCGTTCCTTTACGTTGCAGATCATCATCGCACCCTCGGCGGCCTTGATGGAATGGTACCCGGTGATGAGGATGCCCAGCCCGGTGGAGTTGATCCAGGGCACGCCCGACATATCCAGAATGACATTCTTGTAGCCCCCCTCGACCACGCTGGCGATCTCCTCCTTGAATTTGTCGAAATCCGGTCCGCCCATGATCTTGCCGGACAGTTCCAGGACCATGACGTTTTCCGCGGGGCTCTGCTTGATCTTCATTCTCGTTCCTCCGGGAGGGTGGTTGTCGACTTTCAGGAAAAGGCGTTGTAAAGCCGCCGCTTGATCTTCTTGGTCGGCGTTTTCTCGAATTCCTCGTACAAGACCTTGAGTCTGGCTATCTGACTGAAGCCGGGAAGTCTCAGGTTCAGGCTCATCCGGTTTTCCTCCATCATGGATTCGACCTGCTTGCCTTTGAGGCAGGCCCGGTCCACGGATTCCAGATCGGGGTAGACCAGGGCCATCAGCTTCCCGTTGTTTTCGAGAATCAGTGATTCCTCGACGCAGGGCAGGTTGTTGAGCTGTGACTCGATCTCTTCCGGATAGACGTTCTGGCCCGACGCCGTCAGGATCATGTTCTTTGACCGGCCCGTCAAGAAAAGGTATCCGTCCTCGTCCAGACGGCCCAGGTCGCCGGTCATCAACCATCCCTCCGGGTTGATCGCTTCGGCGGTGGCCTCCTCGTCGTTGTAGTAACCCAACATAAGGTTCTCGCCGCGGACCTGCACCTCGCCGATGCCGGAGGCCGGGTCGGGGTTGTGGATCCGGCCCTCGAGGTAGGGAATGATCTTCCCCACGCTGCCCACCGGGGGGATGTCGTCGAACACGGTGTAGCTCATCAGGGGGCCGCACTCGGTCATGCCGTAGCCGCAGGTCATGCGCAGGCCGATCTTGCGGAAGAACTGTTCGATATCCCGGTTGATGGCCGCGCCCCCGATGACCATTTCCTTGAAGTTGCCGCCGAAGACCTCGTAGATCTGGTCGTGTATCTTCTTGTACACCAGCTTGTTGAGGCCGGGCACCTTGAGCAGCATCTTCATTTTGGGCGTTTCCAGGATGGGCTTGATCCGATTGCGGTAGATTTTCTCGATGACCAGCGGCACCGACATCACGTACACCGGCTTGTGCTTGGCGAAGGCCGCCACCAGGACCTTGGGCGTGGGAATCTTCTCGACGTAGGTGACATGGCAGCCGGCGGCCATGGGCGCCAGGAAGTCGAAGGAGCAGCCGAAGGCGTGGGCCAGGGGCAGGAAGGACACCACGTTGTCGCCCGGGGCCAGTTCGATGCAACTGAGGAAAAACATGATGTTGGCGATCAGCGAGTTGCCGGTCAGCATCACGCCCTTGGAAAAACCTGTGGTCCCGGAGGTGTAGACGATGGCGGTCAGGTCGGCGTTGGACACCTTGGGGAACCGCACCTGGCGGGTGGACAGCATGGACTCGTACCGCTCGCGGTAACCGGCCTCCGCCGCGTCGACCACCCCGGGCAGCTTCCTGTCCCCGGACCAGGCCAGGGAAAAGTCGTTCAGGTGGAAGATGCCCTGCAGGGATTCCATCTTCTCTTCGTCGATCCGGTCGTGGATGGTGTTCGGGACAAACAGCAGCTTGCATTCCGAGTGGCGGACCAGGTGCTCGATCTCCGCGCTGGAGAAATCAGGCAGGATGGGCACGATGACCGCCCCGCAGGTGACGGCCGCCAGGTAGGTCACGCACCAGTTGGCGGAGTTGCGGCCGGCCAGGCCGATCCGGTCGCCCTTCTGCAGACCGGCCTCCGCGATGATGTAATGGATCCTGAGAATCTGCTCGGCCATCTCGCCGTAGGTGATGGTTTCGCCGTCCAGGTCGCTGAAGCAGGGAACATCCCAATGCTTGTTGATGGAGGACGAGATGGTCTCGATGAAGTTTTCCTGGAGCATTTTTCTCCCAATCGGAAAATGCGGACGGGGTCCGGGAAGGGGCGAGTGAACCGGCAATGCCGGACCACTATACCCAAGATTACACCCGGGGACAACCCAACGGTTTACCTTGGTTCGCGTTTCCCCAGGGTCCGGAGACCGGGAAAGAAGCGGGGCACCCGGCGGCGATAGGCGGCGTAGGTTTCTCCCAGGTCCTTCAGCAGTTTGCGCTCTTCCAGTTCGGTGCCGATCAGGGTGTAGACCAGGAAGACCGAGCGCCAGACCAGGTTGACGTCGGTGTAGGGCAGGCAGAATACCAGCAGGATGAGGGTGCCGGTGTACCAGGGATGGCGGATGACCGCCAGGATGCCCTCGGTGCGAAAGGGCGGTTCCCGGCTGGGGATCCCCTTGAGGTAGCTGAGGGCCTGGGTCACTCCCAGGAATGACCGATTGTCGAAGCTGCGAACCCCCAGCCAGAACAGGAAAAGGGCTTCGGCCAGACCCAGCACCCGGATCCAGGCCCACCAACCGGTCCAGGCGAACAGGGTGACCGCGGGCAGGGTCCTGATCCACAGCATGAGCAGACCCAGGGAGAAGGTGCTGAAGGTCACATAAACCAGGCGGTTGAACACGTGGTAGCGGGGAAAATGGCGCTGCACCAGGTTCCGCCAGCGGTGGCTGACGAACCAGCTGTGGAAAAAGCACCAGACGGTGCACCAGACGCCCACGAGGATCAGGTCAGGCACGGGGATTGTCTCGGCGGGTCAAGGTCCGTATGTTCATGAGTTGCGATAACATGGCAATAAGGGGGCATTCTCCATTGATTATTCCACATTCTCCTGCTGCTTGTCGTGTACACCCATTTAAGCACTTTGGCCCATGCCTGGCAATCTCCGGAACGAAGGGTCGGAAGAAGGCCCGGGACTGGACCCGGATCGTTATGGTTTGAAGCGGAATTTGGCGCGTTTGGAACATGAAGAAGGGATGGAATGATGAATATCGGGGTAGCAAAAAGCCGTGGGTTGTTTTCAGGAATCTTTTTCGGCTTGAGTGTTTTGTTCCTGCTCGGGTCCACCGTGGCGGGGGCCTGGGAGCAGCCGTCCGAATGGGCGGACCTGGGCCAGGTCAGCATGTGGAAGCAATACGACGCCCGTTTCTATCGAGTCTACGATGATTCGCCCTTCATGGACCAATCCCAGTTCAAGCTGGACCAGACCAAGCCTTACGCCAGGTCCCGGGAATACGCCGGGAAAATGGATGGCATTGGCCTGGAGACATTTCTGGCCAGGGATGCCGGCGAGCAGGCCAAGCGCAGAAAATCAGCGGCCGGAGAACTGAAGTTCGTGATCGAATTCCGTCAGAGGATGGAAACCTATATTCAACGCTCCAGGGAGAACGCGTGGACTGGCTGGGGGGCCCAGATCACCGATATGACGGTCATCGGCGATTGCCTCGGCAAGCTCAGGACCGCCGTCGGCCTGGATCCCTCGAATCCCTACGCCTGGCATCTGCTGGCCTATTTTGCCGACATCGTCGGCGACCGGGCGCGCGCCGCCGCCGCCCTCGATGGAGCGGAGGCCGCCCTGGCCGTGATTCCGGCTGACGAGTTGAAAGAGCTGCGCGTGGAAGTCGCCCTGGACAAGGCCTGGCTGCAGCGTGACCAGGGCCGCTTCGAGGCGGCGTTGGCCAGTCTGCAAACGGCGGCGGAAAACGGAGCCTCGGGTACCGAGCCGCACCTGATTCAAGGGCTTATCGCGGCCCAGACTGGCAAGACCCAGATTGCGCTGGAGATCGCCTCGAAGCTTCGTTCTTCCGAGATCCGGGTCTTCCCCGTGGATTACCAATCCACCAGTTTTTCCGCCGAAATGAGTGATGTCACCACCTGGACCGCCAGGAATTCCACCTACCTCCAGAGCTGGATCCTGGCTTTGTCCTGGCTCTATGAGGGCAAGACCGACATGGCCGCGGCGGCCTTCGGTAACTACTCCCTCAAAAACCTGTATCCCCATGCCCGGCGCTTCTGGAACGACGCCGGCCGGATCTACGAGATGACGGGCCGCCGGTCCCTGGCCCACAAGGCCTGGAGCATGGCCAGGATCTCCAATCCGTACGTGGTCTATTTCGTGTACAAACCCTATGCCACGGACCTGGGCAAGTTGACCGGACGGCCCGGTGCGGTGCCCTATTTCCTGGGCTTCGACACGTTCTACCTCTCGGGAAACCGGTTGGCCTATGGTGCGTCCCTGGTCGAAAAAGTGGCCGCGGCCACCGACGATTTCGAAAAACAGAAGCTGGCCTCGCGCGCGCTGGACGAGCTGGACATCTGCCAATCCGCCGGCATCTACGCGGGCCCCGCCCAGGTTCTCAAGGGACAGGTCTATTACCTGATGGGTGATCTCGGTTCGGCGCAGATGGAGGTGGCAGCCGCCCTGCAGTTCATGGATGAACAGGGTGACAAGACGGGAATCGCGGCGGTGCTGCAGGGGGTGGCCAAGTCGGGCAGCGATCTGGCACCCACCGATGTGGCCAACTTCTACAGCCAGAGCGGTTCCGCGGCGGGACGCTGGATGAAACCGGAGGATCTCGAGGCCGAGTTGGCCGGATTGCGCAAGGCCTACGCGGATGATCCCACTGATGCCAACCGGCACGACCTGGCCCGCTTCCTCATCCGCAACGACGATCTTGCCGAGGGGCGGGATCTGGCCATGGGTGACCTGAAGGGCCAGGATCTGGGCGCGGACAACATCAGGCAACTGTCGGGCGACGATCTGGAGCTCGTGCTGGAGGCCGATCGCGCCGAGGGCGAGGATACGCTGGCCCTGGCCCTGGTCGGGGCCCTGAAAGGCGGGTCCGCCGATCCCTGGAACCATTCCGGTCTGTGGGTCCTGACCGGGTTCATCTGCCTGGACGGCGGCAACCTGGACGAAGGCCGCCTGGCCCTGGAACGGGCGCTGGAACTGGATCCCGGCAATCACGGCCTGAAGATCCAGCTGGCCCTCGTGTCCGAAATGAGGGCGGATTAACCGCCCAGACCGGCGCGCACCTGGTTTTCCACGCCGCCGGCGATGACAACTTCCTGTACCGGTTTGCCCAGCGGGGTGAACCGGTACTTTTCGTTCCGCCAGGTGATGACCGAGCCCGCGAAATCCATCTCCAGCGGGTCTTCACCGATGATGGTCTTCGTGTCCGCCTGGTCCGCGAAGTGCGACTTCATGGCGTCGGACAGTTCGGGGCACTCCACGCAGATGAAACCGTTGTTGATGGCGTTGCGCAGGTAGGTCTGCGAGTAGCTGCCGGCGATGACCAGCTTGATGCCCGCCGCCTGCAGCGCGGTGGCCGCCTGCTCGCGGCTGCTGCCGGTGCCGAAGTTGTAGCCGGCGATCAGGATGTCGCCCTCTTTCACGAGGCCCGCGAAGGCGGGGTCGTAGTTTTCCATCACCACTTCGGCCATCTTCTCGCGCGTGACGTCTTCGCGGTACGTCCAGTCCTTGCTGTAGATGCCGTCGGTGTTGAGGTTGTCCGTGGGCAAAAAGACCACGCGGCCGGTCAGGCCGGAGGGGAATCCGTCGAGGATTTCCACGGCCGGCGATTCAATTTCCACGGCGGCGAATTCCTCGAACGACCGCTCGGGCACACCGGCGGAAAGGTCCATGTCCGCCGGGCCGGTGATGTAGCCTGCCAGCGCACTGGCGGTGACCACGGCCGGGCTGGCCAGGTAGGCTTCGGCGTCGCGGCTGCCCATGCGGCCGCGGAAATTGCGGTTGGTGGCCGAGATGCCCACTTCACCCTCTTCCAGCAGACCAGTGCCCAGCCCGATGCAGGGGCCGCAGCCCGGGGGCAGGGGTTTGGCGCCGGCGTCGATCAGCTTTTGCCAGGCCCCGCTCGCTTTCGCCTGATCCTCGATGGGCCCGCTGGCCGCGGCGATGTAGAACTCGACGCCCTCGGCGATCTTTCCGCCGTCGGCCACGGCGGCCGCCTGTTCGATGTCGTTAAACCGGGCGTTGGTGCAGGACACAAGGTAGGCCTTGTGGATGGCCATCTTTTTGGCGTCCATCTCCGCCAGCGAGGTCATCACCTGCAGGGAGTGGGGGCCGCTGACGTGGGGCGTGACCAGGCCCAGGTCCAGGTTGATCTCAGCCGCGAAAACCGCGTCGGTGTCGGAGGCGGGAGGATTGTTTTTCCAGCCCTCGATATCCGCGGCGGTAACGCGGTCGGTGACGCCCTGTCCTTCCAGCCAGGCCTTGCGTTCTTCCATGAACGCGACGGTCACGTCGTCCACGGGGAACCAGCCGGCCAGCGCGCCCCACTCGGTGGTCATGTTGGCGATGGTCAGCCGCTCTTCCACCGACAGGCCGGCGATGCCGGTGCCGCCGAATTCGATCACCGCGTTCAGCACCTCGCCCTGGTTGTACAGGCCGCACAGGGTGATGATGACGTCCTTGCCGGTCACGCCGGGCCGCATCTTCCCGTTCAGGTTCACCTTGATGGTGCGGGGAATCTGCCACCACACCGTGCCGATGGCCCACAGGGCGGCCGCGTCGGTGCGCACGACGGGGGTGCCCAGGGCCCCGATCCCGCCGTAGGTGTTGCTGTGGCTGTCGCTGGCCACGCAGAAGCCGCCGGGCTTGACGTAACCTTCCTCGATCATGATCTGGTGACCGATGCCGCGCCCGGCCGGATAGGCGGTGACCCCATTGGCCGCCGCGAACTCGGCGATGGCCTTGTACTTGGCCTGGTTGTCCTCGCCCAGATCCTGGATGTTGTGATCGAGGGTGAACACGGGCTGCCCGGGATTCTTCACCCTGGGCACGCCCAGGCCCTTGAATTTGCCCATGACGGCACTGGTATTGTCGTGGGTCATGACGTGGTCGGGCACCAGCGTGACGTAATCTCCGGCGCGGACTTCCTGGCCGGCGTCGAGGCCGACGGCATGGGTCTGGACGATTTTTTCGATGACGGTCTGGGCCATGGCGGGATCTCCCTGGTGGAAACCTGTGAAAGCCGACGGGTACTGTTTCAGTGGCCAAAGCTAAACCAGGCGGCCCCGGGAAACAATCCCCGGGGCCGCGTTTTTTCGGAAAAATTTTGCCTGCCGGTCAGCCGCCCGAGCCATTGGCCACCGGCCCGGGGTAGGGATCGTTGATGTATTCCTCCAGGGTACGGATCTGGACCTCCTGGTCCTGGCCGATCTGTTTGACCACATCGCCGATCGAAACGATGCCCAGCAGATCGCCGTCATGAAGAACGGGCACGTGGCGGATCCGTTCGGCCGTCATGATCGTCATCACCTCGTTCAGCCTGGTTTCGGGCGTCACGTAGATGACCTTGCGCGTCATCAGTTCCCGCACGGGCGTTTCCCGGGCGGTGCGGCCCCGGGCGGTGATGAAACGCAGGTAATCGCGTTCGGTCATGATGCCCTTGATGTTTTCGCCCTCGACCGCCAGAAGGGCCCCGATGTTCATTTCGACCATTTTGGTCACGGCCGCAAAAACGGTTTCGTCCGGACCGATGGTGTGAATGGGCCTTTGGCCCCGTTCGTCCAGAAGCTCCTTGATGGTCTTCATCCCGGCCTCCTGTCAGGGGAGTTGGAATTGGCTTTGAAAATCATTCTTGATATCCTAGGCTCATCCCGGGGTTTTCGCCACAAAACGGCTTTCCGTGCGTGGCCCTTGCCCCGGGAGCGGGTGGGGTCTAAGATTCCGGGGCACCACCAAACGCCAGGCACGGGGAAGGAAACATGTACGAAGATTTTGAGGACCTCAGGGACAATTGTCCGGCCGAGATCAAGGCCATGATCGCCGTCGATCTGCTGCACGACGACCAGGACAAGCTGGACGAAGTCTGGCAGGTGACCGCGGACGGGGAATTTCGCCTGGCCCTGAACCAGGCCGTGACCGATTTCTGGGAAAAGGCCGTCCGCGACAAGGGGGGCGACGCGGTGCCGGTCGATGGATTCGCCATCGAGATCCTGCTCGACAGTTTCACCGACCCGGACATGGGATCGTCCCTGTACCTGGAACTGCACGCCTACTGCGGCACCGAAGGGATCGGCGACTTGTGCTGGAAGGTTTTCGACGACGAGGATCGCGCGGTGGCGTTCGAGAAGGATTTTTCCGCGCGGGTGCCGGAAATATTGGCCCGGTGGGCGCCGGATTCTGGGGTGCGGTGCGAGGTGGAGCTCAATGAAGTCGAGGAATTGTAGGGGTCGATTCCCGCAGGATAATGGGCTCAAATATCAGTTTTTCTGGCCTTCCGGGACCCCCCGGGGGGCCTTTTGAAAAGGCTCCCGGCCGCAACCGGGAGCCTTGTCGTTTGTCATACCTTTCCCGCGCTGAAAAAGCGCGTATTCCAATCTACCGCAGCAGCAGCATCTTCATGGCCTCGTCCCCGTCGGGCAGGACCAGGCGGTAGAAGTAGACGCCCGAAGGCATGTCCACGCCGCGGTTGTCGCGTCCGTACCAGGTGACTTCGCGGGCTCCGCCGTCGACGAAACCGTCGATCAGGGTCCGCACCAGGCGGCCGCGGGCGTCGAACACCTCGAGCTTCACCTCGCCGCCGCCTTCAGGCATCACGTAGTGGATGACCGTCGAGGGGTTGAAGGGGTTGGGGATGTTGCCCCGCAGCCCGGTCTTCAGCGGTACGTCGTCGGGCACCGGGGTGACGAAGTCCTCGAACAGCGCGAAGGCCAGATCGATGGACAAGCCGGCCAACTGGTGACCGGGAGGATAGACCAGCTCGTTCCAGGGTCCCGGCCAGCCTTCGCTGCCCCAGGCCCAGACCGCGTCGTCGTTCCAGTGGTCGACGCTTGTCTTCCAACCGAACTCGGCGATGTCGTCCATGGGTTCGGCCTGGACATCGAGCCAGTAGACCACCGGATCGAGTTCGGTTCCTTCCTGGATGAAGGCAAAGTGCGGATCCACATGGAACTTGTAGAGCCAGCAGGTCCAGTCCGCGGGGAAGAAGTAGTCTCCCGGCGGGTACATGAAACCTTCCTCGATCTGTTCGGCGAACGGCTCCACCACGTATTCACCGGGGTGCCAGTCCCACAGCCACAGAACCTCGCCCGGCATGCTGTAGCCGGTCGGGCTCACATCGGCGGGGATGTCCGCGTGCATGCTCAGGGTGAACCTGACCTGTCCGGGATCGTCGAACGGCAGGACATCATTGAACCACGAACCCCAGACGTGGATGTCGGTCACCGGGCCGGTCGTGGTGCAGAGGAAGTCGTCGGCCAACAGGAACCCGTCCGGCAGGTAGGTCTTCTTGTAGGCGGCGACATCGATGCCCTGGGTGCTGAGGTCGGGATTCTGGATCCACTTGAAGGTGTACCTGTCTTCCAGGAAGACCTCGTAATCCTCCACCTCGCCGTCGGGGATCGTGCCGTCAGGATACACGCCGTCGTACGCCAGACCGCCGTTGGTGCTGGCCCGGAAGCGGGCCGTGGTGTTGGTGTTTTCGGCAATGGATCCGGGTACGTTGAACGTCAGGTTGGTCAAGCCGGCGTTGAGCGGCAGGGAGACGAAGATCTGCTCGCCCGGGTCGGCGAAGCTGCCGTTGCCGTTGAAGTCGATCCAGGCGTCGATATGACCCGGTTGCGTGGCGACAATATCGACCGTGGCCGGCTGGGCGGGTTGGATGGGTGACGTGAAGGTCACACCGTCCTCGTCGTCGTTGCCGTCCAGGTCGTCACCCATGGCATTGGCCGTCGGCTGGCCGTCGGGATCGGCGTCGATCAGGGTGCCGAGGTAAAACGGACTGAGCTGGTGACGCGGACCGTTGCTGGCCAGCAGGGTCGGGTAGGAAGGATCACTGGCGTCACCCCAATCCAGTTCCAGCGGCGCGGGTTCGCTGACCAGACCGAAGGCCAGGTCGATGGATTCCGGCATCATGGGATGGCCCGGCGGATACCGCAGCTCCCACCAGGGACCCGGATGGGGTTCCACGCCGATACCCCAGACCGCGTCGTCGTTCCAGTGGTCCAGCGAGGTTTTCCAGCCGAACAGCGGGCCGGTGTCGTCAAGAGGTGTGGCTTCCAGGTCCAACCAGTACACCACCGGGTTGGCCGGGGTCCCTTCCTGGAGGAAGGCCAGGGCCGCATCGATGTAGAAGCGGTATTGCCAGCAGATCGTGTCGGCCGGCGGCGGGATGTAATGTTCGGGCGGATCCATCCAGCCTTCTTCGATGCCTTCGGCGTAGGGCCGCACATCGAAGGTGCCGGGCTGGAATTCCATGAGCCACAGCAGTTCGCCGGGGATGCTGTAGCCGTCGGGATTCTGCTCCGCGGGAATGTCCGCATGGATACTCAGGTTGAAGTTGACCAGGCCGGGGTCGCCCCCGGGCAACAGGTCGTGCAGCCAGGAACCGAAGACATGGATCTCGATGAGCCGTCCGCGTTCCGTGCACAGGAAGTCGTCGGCCAGGATGTGGTCCTCGGGGACATGGGAAGCGTTCACATCGATGCCGGTCGGGTCCAGATCCGGTTTCTGGAACCATTTGTAGCCGACCTCTTCCTCGATGACGAATTCGTGGTCTTCGACCTCGCCGTCGGGAGCCGGGCCGGCATATGTCAGCCCGCCGGCGGAACTCAGGCGGAAGCGTCCGATCGTCGCAACCCCGCCGGGGGTGCCCGCGGGCACCATGAAGGTCAGGGGGTTCAGGCCGGCGTTGAGAGCCTGGGAGGCGAAGATCTGCTCTCCGGCACCGACGAAGTTGCCGCTGCCGTCGAAATCGATCCAGGCGTCCAGCAGGCCGGGCTGCGAAGCGGTCACCCCGAGATGGGCCAGCTGGCCTGAAATCATGGGCGACATCAGGATGACCCCGTCCTCGTCGGGCTGGTTGTTGAAATCATCGCCCAGGGCCTGGGGATGCGGAAGGCCGTCAGGCTCGGCGTCGATCAAAGCCCCCAGGAACAGGGGTGAGATGACGTGGTGCGGACCGCTGGTGGCCAGCAGGGTCCGGTAGGTGTCCGGTGCGTCGCCGAAGTCGAGGTCCTCGACCACGGGAACCCCGTTGAGCACGAAGGCCAGGTCGATGGACTGGCCCCCGAACTGGTGGCCGGGCGGGTAGATCAACTCTTCCCAGGGTCCCAGGTAGGGTTCGGCGCCCCGGCCCCAGACCGCGTCGTCGTTCCAGTGGTCGAGCGAAGTTTTCCAGCCGAACAGGCTGGCCCCGTCCTCGGGAACGGCCTTCACGTCCAGCCAGTAGACAATAGGCGCACCGGGGGCGCCTTCCTGGAGAAAGGCTTCCTCTTCGGGAATGTGGAAGTTGTACTGCCAGCAGGTGAAGTCGGCGGGGAAGGTGTATTCGTCGGGCGGATTCATCCAGCCCTCTTCGATATGCTCCATGTAGGGGCGGACCATGAAGTCGTGGGCCTGGAAATCCCGGATCCACAGGACCTCGCCGGGCATGCTGAAGCCCGTGGGGCTCTGGTCGGCGGGGATGTCCGCGTGGATGCTGAGGGTGAACATGACCTGGCCCGGATCGCCCGCCGGCGTGGAGTCGTCCAGCCAGGATCCGAACAGGTGGATCTCGGTCAGATAACCCTGTTCGGTGCACTCGAAGTCGTCGGCCAGGATGAATTCGTCGGGCCAGGGCGAGGCGTTTATATCGATACCCGTGATGTCCAGGTCGGGCAGCTGGATCCACTTGGCGGGCATGCCGGGATCCCAGTCTCCGAGTACAGAAGAAACCGGCAGCAGGAGCATGCCGGCCATCAACCAAAGTAACCGTTTTCGCATGGGTGAGACCTCCCGTGATCGTGGGTGGACAAGCTCCCGGCACGGGCCCGGACGGACCCGAAAACGGGACTTGGGGACTGGAAAAACCCCTGTTGCCAGGGGCCAACAGCTCGTTCCAGAGGGAACGCGCCGGCGTTCCACGATCACGGTGGGGATGTCGATGGCGGAGTTGATTTCCCGGTGGGAAAAGTGCAACAGCGGCAGGAAACCCCCCGGTCCATGCTAGTGTCAAACCGGGGTGGTGGCAACTCGGGCCGAGGGGTCAATCAGGATCAGGACTATCATACTAAAGGTTTGCGTTATTTGAAGATACAAGGAATATCATATCTCCCAGTTACTTCCGCCATCCTCGCAGAATCTGCCCGCGCATCTGCAGGGGATCCGTCGTGGGAGCCTGGCAGATTCCGAACTCGCAGACGTACGCCGTCGGAACTCCTTCCGGCGCATTTTTCCCTTCCAGGGCGGGTGCCAGGGCTAGCAGATCCTTTCCCGCGCCGGCGGCCGGGATCAGGCTCACCACCGCGCCGGCCGGCAGATGCTGCAAAGCGGCGCGGGACAGCGCGCCGGTACGGGCATCGCCGGGATCCCCGGCGATCACCACGTCGTGGTAGGGACCGTTGACGCGGGCGGCGGCATCGAACCACCAGGCCATTTCCAGCCCGGCCCGGTCCAGCAGGTCGGACCAGTGGGCCAGATCGTCCTTCACCTCGGTCAGGTACTTTGTTTCACCGGTCAGCGCGCCCAGCTTGATCATGGCCGTGAACATGACCGCCATGCCCGAGGGGATGACGCTGTCGAAATAATCGACGCGCCGTCCGAGGGGAGAATCGACCCGGGAGCTGGCCATGTAGAAACCGCCCTCTTCCCGCCCGAATTCCGTGCGGGCGTGGTCGATCAGTTCCCGGGCGGCCTTCAGATATTCCACTTCGCCGGATACCTGGTAGATCTCCAGCAGACCGTCGGCGAAAAAGGCATAGTCGTCGAGGATTCCCTCACCGGATGTGCGCCCTTCACTGGAGGAGCGCCGGAGCGAACCGTCGTCGTTGCGGTGTTCGTTCAGCAGGAAATCGGCGGCTTTCCGGGCGCCGTCCAGATATTTCCTGTCGGCGGTGACGGCGTAGGCCTGGGCCAATGAAGCGATGGCCAAACCGTTCCACGAGGTGACAATTTTCCTGTCCAGACCGGGCGGAGTGCGTTTGGAACGGACCTCGCGCAGGGTGTTCCGATGCCGGTCGAACAGCCCGTCGGTATCCGGATTCGTGCGCCGGGTCAGGACGCTGCTGCCGGAGTGTTCGAAGTTCCCCTGCTCGGAAATTCCCAGCACGTCGGCCAGGGCGGGGCCGTCGTCCCGGCCCACCGCCGCGGTGATATCGTCCCGCGACCAGATATAGTAGGTGCCCTCTTCGCCGCCGCTGTCGGCATCAAAGCTGGCATAGATGCCGCCTTCTTTTCCGCGCATGTCGCGCAGCAGGAAATCACACACATCCAGGCCGGTGGCCGTGAAGTCGGGGCGTTCGAAAACCACGCCGGCCTCGAGAAACAGGCCCGCCAGTTGGCCGTTGTCGTACAGCATTTTTTCGAAGTGGGGGACCGTCCAATCCGGGTCCACGGTGTAGCGATGGAAGCCGCCGCCCACGTGGTCGTAGATGCCGCCGCCCTGCATGGCTTCCAGGGTGGCGACGATCATTTCCGCCAGGTCCTCGTCACCCCTGCGGCGGTACTCGTGCAGCAAAAAGCGCCATTTGACCGGAGTGGGAAATTTCTGGGACTGGTTGAAGCCGGCGTTGACCGGATCGTAGCTTTCCTTGCCCTTGGCCACCGCCGCGGCCAATCCCTTGTCGTCCGGAATCCCGCCACCGGCCGTCCCAATAGCCGAAGAGCTTTCGATCCTGGCCGCTATCTGCCGGGACTGGTTCTCCAGATCATCCCGTTTTTCCTGATAGACGGCCACGATCTGCTCGGTAAGCTTCATGAAGTGATCCTTGGGGAAATAGGTGCCCCCGTGGAACGGTTTCAGGTCCGGCGTCAGGAACACGGACATGGGCCAGCCGCCGCGACCGGTGATCATCTGCACCGCCTCCATGTAGACGCTGTCCAGGTCGGGACGCTCCTCGCGGTCGACCTTGATGCAGACGAAGTGCTCGTTCATGAACTCGGCCACGTCGATCTGCTCGAAGACCTCGTGCTCCATGACGTGGCACCAGTGGCACGACGAGTACCCGATCGACAGGAAAATGGGCTTGTCCTCGGCACGCGCTTTGGCCAGCGCTTCTTCGCCCCAGGGATACCAGTCCAAAGGATTGTGGGCGTGCTGCTGCAGGTAGACCGAGGGTTCGTTTTTCAGGTGGTTCCCGTCGCGCATGATTTCCTGCGGGGTGCGGGGGCCTGTGGGTGCGGGGTCCTTGCCGTTGGATTCTTGCATGGGACATCCTGTCAGGGTGGAGGTCAGCAGGGTCAGGGCGATCAGCCGGAAAGTCTTGTGCATTTTTTGCCTTGGGTGCCAAGTGGAGGACCGGGTCAGCCGGTTCGAGATATATGTCCGGTCATGGTAGGAAAAATTCCAGGGGACGCCACGGACCCTTGAATCCGTTATGGGAGGATCTGCAAAATGGTGATGGTGGAGATTCTTGCGGTCGCCATTCATTTGTTCGGGTCCGCGATCGGTTGGGTCACTTTGCTGCGGCCGGAAAGTTAACTTATTTGTTTTCACCATATTGGCTACAAAAAGTGTCCCCGGGGACACTTTTTTGAGGTAATTTGTTTGTTTTTAATGGGTTAAAAATTGGCAAGCGGTCTTTTTGGTGTTTTGACAACATATTTATTGTCACGAATACCCCCCGGGGGGCGTTTTCGCGGGGATATTCAATATCCACACGTGCCAACCCGCCAACGGTGATCAATATTTTGTTGGAGGTCCTGGAACAGGGGACTGAAGGGCATTCCCCAAAACCCATTTGCGAAACACCCACCAAACAGATAAATTTGGTCCGGTTTTAGTAAATCACCTTTGAAAGGTCGGATTTGCCATGGTTACTCTCACCGAAAACGCGGCCAAGGAAATCAAGCGCCGGCTGGCTGCCGTCAGTGGCGCCGAAACCAGCGTGGGCATCGGGATCGAAGCCGGCGGCTGTTCGGGTACCAAATACGTGATCACGCCGGGCGCCGCCAGACAGAAGAATGATGTGGCGAACTCCCAGTTCGGCCTGACGGTATTCTGCGACCCTATTTCGCTGACCTCCATCGAGGGTTTGCAGGTGGATTTCGTGGACGCCCTCGTGGGCGGCGGCTTTCGGTTCGAAAATCCCAAGGCTGTAAGTTCTTGTGGCTGTGGAGCCTCCTTTAAAACGGCGCTGGAACTTGGATAATATGCCTAAAAGGTCCTGTTTTTCATTGAAATGACTTCGGCGGGAACGTAGAATCGCCCACCGAAAGCACACAGATAAAGTCAAACTCCTCTCCGGCGGCCTGGGCCGCCTGGTGCGGTGGATCATCTTTCCTTGCGGATGAAGGGGGAGAGTCGGTTGACTCCGAATACTCAAGGC
Source organism: Candidatus Krumholzibacteriota bacterium (assembly GCA_039714075.1). GTDB lineage: Bacteria > Krumholzibacteriota > Krumholzibacteriia > LZORAL124-64-63 > LZORAL124-64-63 > JAGLCY01. The sequence goes on from JBDLKA010000023.1 coordinate 37,056, forward strand.
CAAACTCCGGGCACGACCACCGACAAATTTGTCTTCCCGAAATGGACCAACTGGTTGCGTGAGGCTTCGGCCGTGCTTGCGGTCGGTGGACTGGTCTACGCCACGGTGCTGATCACCGTGGTGTTCTCGCCGGAGATGTCGGCCATCGGCTACGCCCCCGAGCAGCCGGTCGCCTACAGCCACGCGGTGCACGCGGGCGATCTGGGCATCGATTGCCGCTACTGTCACACCAGCGTGGAAACCACGGCCAAGGCCAACATCCCGCCCACGGCCACGTGCATGAACTGCCACGCCACCATCAAGGCCGAGAGCGAAAAGCTGGCGCTGGTGCGCAAGAGCGCCGAGACCGGCGAGCCTATCCAGTGGGTGCGGGTGCACGATCTACCCGATTACGCCTATTTCAACCACGCGGGGCACGTCCAGTCCGGCGTGGGCTGCGTCAGCTGCCACGGCCGCGTCGACCGCATGGAGGTCGTCGAACAGGTCGAGCCCCTGACCATGGGCTGGTGCCTGGAGTGCCACCGCAATCCGGACGCCAATATCAGACCCAGGGAATTCGTGACGGACATGGCCTGGGTCGCCGACGGGGATCCCGCGGTGATCGGGGCCGGGTTGCGGCAAGAACACGGCATCTCTCCGTCCACCAACTGCACGACCTGTCATCGGTAGGAAAGGTTTCGCATGATCCGGAAGTCCGACATGAGTTCTGATCCCGGCCAAGGGATGAACTACTGGCGCAGTCTCCAGGAGCTGGCCGACACGGATGATTACCGCCATATGGCGGAGAACGAGTTCCCCGGCGGCATCGACGCGCCCGCCGAGGGCATGACCCGGCGACGTTTCCTGCAGGTCATGTCCGCCTCGGTCGCCATGGCCACGTTGGCCGGCTGCCGCTGGCCCGAGGAAAAGATCGTTCCCTACGTTAATCGCCCCGAGGGCATGACCCCGGGCACGCCCATGCAGTTCGCCACCACCATGGAGCTCGGTCCGGTGGCCAACAGCGTGCTGGCGACCAGTTACGACGGACGTCCCATCAAGATCGACGGCAACCCGGACTTTCCCTTGAGCATGGGGGCCACGACCGCCTTCGCCCAGGCCAGCGTACTGGATGTCTACGATCCCGACCGCAGTCAGAAGGTGCTGCACCGCAAGGGGTTGGGAGCATCAGAGACCGATTGGGCCGATTTCGACGCCTTCGCCGCGGAGCACTTCGCGGGCGACCTGAAAGGTGTGGCGATCCTGACCGGCGCCTCGACTTCGCCCTCGCGAAACGGACTGATGGTCCAGGCCGCAAAGAAGGGCGCGGGCATCTACCTGTGGGAGCCGGTCTGCCGGGTCGATGAAATGCGCGGCGCCACCAAGGCCTTCGGCCGGGCCGCCATGACGCAGCTCGATTTTTCCCAGGCGAAGGTCATCGTCGACTTCGACGCCAACTTCATGCAGGACCACCCGACGTCCCTGCGCAACAGCAAGCAGTTCTCCGCCGGCCGCGCGCCCGAAGACGGCCACATGAACCGGCTGTACGTCTACGAGAACACCTTCAGCATCACCGGCGGTATGGCCGACCACCGTTTCCCGACGGCGCACGGCGACATTGCGGCCGCGGTCTGGGCTCTGGCCGCCGAACTGGTACTGGGCGAGGGTCTGCCCCTGCCCGTGGGGGCGGGGATCTACCGCGCCGACCTTAGCAAGTGGCGGGGACACGCGGCCGGTTCGGCCCACCTGGAGGCCCTGGCCAAGGATCTGATGGACAACCAGGGTCACAGTCTGCTGGTGGCCGGCATCCGCCAGGATCCCGATACGCACGCCATGCTTCACCTGTTGAACACGGCCCTGGGCAATGTGGGCCAGACCGTCAGCTACCTGCCCATCGAGGTGCCGCAGATCCGGTTCATCGACGAACTGGTAAACGATCTGAACGCCGGCAAGGTCCAGACCCTGGTCGTCCTGGACGGCAACCCGGTCTACACGGCGCCGGCGGATCTTAAATTCGCCGAGGCCATGATGAAGGCCCCGCAACGGATTCATCTCGGCCACCGCGACGACGCCACCGGCCAAAAGAGCACCTGGCATCTGCCCTTGGCGCACTATCTGGAAAGCTGGGGCGACGCCATGGCCTGGGACATGTCCTACCTGGCCGTCCAGCCGCTGATCGCTCCCTTGTACGACGGCCGCACCGTCACCGAACTGCTGTCGGTCATGGCCGACGACGAGCCCCGCGACAGCTTCCGGATCACCCGGGACAGTTTCCACCGCATGACCCGCGGGTCGGGTTCGGCGCCGGAAAACGACCGCGCCTTCGAGAAGCGCTGGCGGACCTTCATCCACGACGGCTTCCTGAAGGGCAGCGGACAGGAAAAGGGGCGGACTCTCGGCCTGGCCGGATCTACCCTGATCGCCCCTGCGGGCGGCGGCCATTTGAGCGCCGACAATCTCGAGATCAGCTTCGTCCACGACCAGTCGGTTTTCGACGGACGCTACGCCGACAACGCCTGGCTGCAGGAAATGCCCGACTTCATGTCGAAGCTGACCTGGGACAACGCCGCCTTGTTCAGCCCCGCGACCGCGACCGAGCTCGGTTTGAAGCACGGTGATCTGGTCGAGCTGGAGTATCAGGGTCGCAAGCTGGAGATGGCCGTCTACGTGCTGCCCGGCCAGGCCAAATACACGGTGACGGTCAACCTGGGTTACGGGCGGGACGACGCCGGCCGCGTGGGCAAGGGAATGGGCTTCGATACCTATAAGTTGAGGACCTGGGACAACCTGCACGGGGGCGCGGGCCTGAAGGTCCGCAAGATGGGCGGGACCTACCTGCTGGCCACGACCCAGGATCATCACGCCATCGATACCGCCGGCGCCGAAGAGATCCAGAAACGCGTGCCCGGCCTGGTGCGCGAAGGAACCATCGAGGATTATCAGAACGATCCCGAGTTCGTGGACCATCTCGGCGTGCACAGCCCGCCCTTGGAGTCCCTGTGGAAGGAATGGGAATACACGGGCTACAAATGGGGCATGGCCGTCGATTTGAATGCCTGCAACGGCTGCAACGCGTGTGTGATCGGTTGCCAGAGCGAGAACAACATTCCGGTCGTGGGCAAGGACGAGGTCAGCCGCGGCCGCGAGATGTCCTGGGTGCGGCTCGATCGTTATTTCCTGGGTGATCCCGAGGAACCGAAGGTCGCCCAGCAGCCCGTCGCCTGCGCCCAGTGCGAGATGGCGCCCTGCGAGCAGGTCTGTCCCGTGGCCGCCACCCTGCACACGGATGAGGGCCTGAACGCGATGGTCTACAACCGCTGCGTGGGCACCCGCTACTGCTCGAACAACTGCCCCTACAAGGTGCGGCGGTTCAACTGGTTCAACAATTACGAAGACATGACCCAGACCCAGCGTCTGGTTTTGAATCCCGACGTGACCGTGCGCGCGCGCGGCGTCATGGAAAAATGCACCTACTGCGTGCAGCGCATCGAGACCGCGCGGGTGGATGCCCGTGTCGAGGGCCGGGACATCCGCGACGGCGACATCACGCCGGCCTGCGCGGCGACCTGTCCCACCGATGCGATCACTTTCGGGAACCTGAACGATCCGGAAAGCCGGGTCAGCAAACTGCGCGAGGCCAGCCGGTCCTACGACCTGCTGAACTACCTGCACCTGAAACCGCGGACGTTCTACATGGCCCGCATCCGCAACCCGAACGCCGCCATTGAGCCGGCCACGCGACATGGTGCGGATCATGGTGGCGGTCATGATGGCGGTCATGAACAAGGTCATGAAGAGCACGGAGCCGAAGCCGGAGCCCACGGATAGACTGGAGCCTGATTTATGAATGCGTCGGTCACCGACAATTACGACAACACGGTGGATGATCCCACGCAGCCGCAGGAACTGATCCTCGGCGGGCAGGACTTCACCTCCATCACCGAGACGGTCTCGGACATCGTCCTGGAACGGAAGACGCCGAAGGCCTGGTACATCGCCTTCCTGTTCACTTCCGGTTTGACGGGCGTCCTGTTCCTGATGATCGGCTGGCTCTTCATCAAGGGCGTCGGTGTGTGGGGTCTGAACAATCCGGTCAGCTGGGGCTGGGCCATCGTGAACTTCGTGTTCTGGGTGGGTATCGGGCACGCCGGCACGCTGATTTCGGCCATCCTGTTCCTGCTGCGGCAGAAATGGCGCACCAGCATCAACCGTTTCGCCGAGGCGATGACCATCTTCGCGGTGATCTGCGCGGGGATTTTCCCGGGCATCCACGTGGGCCGCGTCTGGCTGGTCTACTGGCTGTTCCCGATTCCCAACTATCACGACATGTGGCCGAACTTCCGCAGCCCGCTGCTGTGGGACGTGTTCGCCGTCGGCACCTACGCCACCGTGTCGCTGCTGTTCTGGTACATGGGCATGGTGCCCGATATCGCCACCCTGCGTGACCGTGCCAAGGGGAAACTACAGCAGGTCATCTATGGTGCGCTGGCTCTGGGCTGGCGCGGCAGCCACCGCCACTGGCACCGTTATGAAAAGGCTTACCTGCTGCTGGCGGGTCTGGCCACGCCCCTGGTGCTGTCGGTGCACTCGGTGGTGTCCTTCGACTTTGCCACCGCCCAGTTGCCGGGCTGGCACACGACCATCTTCCCGCCCTACTTCGTGGCCGGCGCCGTGTTCAGCGGCTTCGCCATGGTGGGCACCCTGCTGATTCCGGCGCGCCAGTGGTTCGGCCTGGAGAACATCATCACCAAGCATCATCTCGAGAACATGAACAAGATCATCCTGGCCACCGGCAGCATGGTCGGGTTCGCCTACGCCACGGAGTTCTTCATC
>JBDLKA010000024.1:0-39767 GCA_039714075.1 Candidatus Krumholzibacteriota bacterium
AAGTTGTCATTTTTCAAGGGGTTTGACAACTCGCATTATTTCGATGGCACTTCCGGTTGTATGGTCCCACAGACAAACCGTCCGGGATCGGACACAACTCCATCAACTCAGGTCCATCCCTAAAGGAAACTTCCTGTCCGATTGACTTGATTATCCACCTCGGGTAAAAATCGAGACCGAATCAGGATCCATTCCAGTCCAGGCCATAACCAGTGGGGATGAAGTGATCAGAACAGGGATTATACTGGGCATCTTGTTGCTCGCTTTTCCGGCGCTCGCGGAAAATGAGACCGCCACCGAGGAAACCCGCCCCGTCATCGGGCTGGCCCTGGGCGGCGGCGGCGCCCGCGGGCTGGCGCACATCGGCGTGCTCCAGCGCCTGGATGAACTGCGGATTCCCGTGGACCGGGTGGCCGGCACCAGCATGGGCGCGGTGGTGGGAGTCCTCCTGTCCCTCGGCTTCAGCCCGGATGAGATCGAGGCCATGGTCCTGGAGGTCGACTGGCGCAGTTTCATGACCGACCGACCGGACCGCCGCCGGATGTCCTACCGCCGCAAGACGGACTACATGGAAAACATCTGGCCCATCGAGTTCGGGATCACCAGCGACGGCCTGGTCCTGCAGCGCGGCATGATGATGGGCCAGCGGTTCAACTTCGTTTTCCAGGCTCCCGGACTCTACACCGCGGGTTACGCCAGCTTCGATTCGCTGCCCATCCCCTACCGGCCCGTAGCCACCGACCTGGTGACCGGGGATGTGGTGATCCCCGACCGCGGCAACCTGTTGCGGGCGGTGCGGGCCAGCATGGCGGCTCCGGGGGCCTTCCCGCCGGTGCAGATCGGGGACCATCTTCTGGTGGACGGGTACCTCCGCACCATGATCCCGGTCGATACGGTGCGGGACATGGGAGCGGACCGCGTGATCGCCGTGCACGTCGGCTGGTCCCCCGGGGAGACCCCGAAAGGAACCCACTGGGATCTGCCCGACATCCTCATGCAGTCCAACTTCATCCTGACCTATTCCAACGTTGTGCCGCAGCTCGAAGCGTCGGACGTGGGTCTTTCGGTGAGCCTGCCGGAGGTTCCCCTCTTCGACCTCACCCAGGCCGAAAGCACCATCGCGGCGGGACGGGCCACCATGGATGAACATCTGGCGGAGCTTCTGCCCCTGGCCCTGTCCGAAGAGGAGTACGCGCGGTGGCGGGAAGAGATCCGTTCCTGGGACCTGGCGTCCCCGGTCATCGACCGGGTCAGCATCGACAACCGGACCATGGTCAGCGACCGGACCATCTCCACACGGGTCACCCAGGCGCCGGGCGACACCCTGGACCTCGACCTGTTGAAACGCGACCTGGGCCGGGTCTATCAGCTGGGGGTTTTCGAATCGGTTGATTTCAGCCTCGAAGGGTCGGAGCCGGCCAAGGAACTGGTCGTCAATCCCACGGGGAAACCCTACCTGCCCTGGATCATGCGGATCGGGGCGTCCTACCGCATGAACATGCAGAACCGGGGAGAGATCCAGCTTCTGGCCCACCTCGTGCGCTACGAGTACAACCGGCTGGGCGGCGAACTGCGCACCGATCTTGCGCTCGGATCGCTGTTCGGGGCGGGCGCCGAATTCTACCAGCCCCTCGAATACTCCCGGACGCTGTTCGTCGCCCCGGCGGTCTCCTTCGCCTCGCAGAGCGACGCCGTATACGATGGCTCCTACCGCCTGGGCGAGTACCGCACCGACGAATGGACGGGACGATTCGATCTGGGCCTGAACTTGGGCAGCGTCGCCGAAATCAGGGCCGGCTACCAGCTTGGCGGGGCCGAAGCGGAAGTGAAATCGGGCAGCCTGGGTTTTCTTCCGCAGCATGATGATATCGGAGCCCTGAGGTTCGGGCTGGGGTTCGACCTTCTCGACCGCCACTCCATCCCGAAACACGGCATCGCCGGCAGATTCCAGGCCTGGTTGGCGCGGCCGGATCTGGGTGACGACCTGGATTTCGGAAGATATTGGGGACATCTGGTCGGGGCTGCGACCCGGGGGAACTGGACCGTTCAATACCGCGCCCAGGGCGGAGGCAGTGAAGGGGATCTGCCCTATTACCGGCAGTACATGATGGGCGGGCTGCGCGACCTGACCGGCATCCCCGACGGCTCTTTGCGCGGGCGGGCGTTCGGCATGGCCGGGGTGGGTCTGCTGTATCACCTGTCAGGCATGAACCTGCCTTTCGCCACCCAGTGGTATCTGGGCGGCTGGGCCGACACCGGCAACACGTGGGACAGTCCCGAATCCGCACGCCTGGCCGACTTCAAACTGGGCGGGGCCTTGACCTTTCTCATGGATACGGCCTTCGGACCCCTGGAAGCCGGGTACGGCCGCAGCGACAACGGCCAGGGAACGTTCTACCTGCAGGCGGGCATCCATTTCGCCCAGCCGCTGAACCACTGACCGGCCGCCCGCGTGCCGATGGCCGAAGCTTTGCAGTTCGTGCCTGGGAGCTGGAATTGCACCCAGCTGTTGCCGTTGTGGTTGTCGTTGCGGAAAAGTATGTTCCCCATATTAATTCTTATGGTACTTTCCCGTTATTGGGCCCATAACGAAACGGAGTTTCATGAGGTATCTAACTTTGACCGCCGCTGTATTGATGATCGCTCTGCCCTTTTTGGCCCTCGCCCAGGAAGAATCCGGATCAACCGAGGAAGTTTCCATCCTGGAAAGGGTCCAGAAAGCAGCGGAACTGATCACAGCCAGCAAAGAGGCACGCGAGGCCGGCATTCCCGAAGAGGAAGTCGCCAAGGTACTCAAAGACGCCCGTGAACGGGGACTTTCTCCCCGCGAAACCGAAGGAATCCTGTCAGAGTCCACCTCTGCGGTGGAAGAGTCCGGACCCGTGGACAATTTCGGCGGCTTCGTCCAGGCCAAACTGGATGAGGGTCTGCGGGGAAAAGAGTTGGCCGCCGCCATTCACGCGGAACACCGCCAGCATGGCAAAGGCAAGGGACACGGAAAGCAGAAGGACCATCCCCAGGGCAAGAAGGGCGGCCCGGGTGATGCGAGGCATGATGACGATGATGAACACGATCACGATCATGATCACGGCCACAATGGTGATGACGATGAAGACCAGGGCCGCGGCAAGGGTAAACAAAAAGACAAGGGGAAATAAAATGAACGTATTCCTCAAACACCGCAGCATCGGTCTATTGGTCGTCTTCCTGTCTGCTGTTCTGATTGCAGGTTGCGACGACAAACAGGAATCGGCCACCGACCAGACCGAGACCGACCAGGAAACCGTCCAGGAAACCGCGGTCGAAACCGTCAGGGCTCTGACGGAAGCGGAAGAAGCCCTGGTCGCCAAGATGGCCACCGTCGCCAAGGCTCTTGAAGAAGCCCCCGCGACAGCCGGCGCCGTTCTGGAAAGTTCTTCCATGACCATGGAAGAATACGAAAAGGAAATCTACCGGATCGCTGCGGATCCGGCTCTCTCCGAAGCCTTCGAGAAGGCTAAAAACAAATAGATTCCCTTGCAGGCAAAAGGGCGGCACCCGACAGGGATGTCGCCCTTTTGTTTTTTAGGGAGAAAGGGTCGACGGACCGATCCGGATTCCCGATTTCAAACCTGCTTGCAAGCCTACCTGAAGGCCAGATTCTCTTTTTCCAGGATCTCCATGATCCTGGCGCGCAAGCTGCGCTCCAGGTCCCAGCGTCCCTCCAATCGCGCGTAACGGGTCTGGATTTTCAGGATGATCAGGGTGCGGTCCACCTCAAGACGCTCGATGCGTTTGATGATGCGTTCCGCTTCCTTGTCCTCCGTGGCGGCCGCCAGCTCCGCCAGCAGAAGCTGCTCCGTTTCCCCGGCCTGGTCGAGCACCTGCTGGATTTCCAGATACATGGGAGACAATTTCAGGGTCGTGACACCCGGACTGCCCATGATTCTGGTTTCATCCTGGAATATGGCAGGATTATTCGACTGCTGGGGAAGATCGGCGGCACCGGCCGCAGAGACGGCCAGGACCAGAACTGAGGCCAAGGCAAAGATGATCAGGATTCTCATGGGATGAACCTCCTGTCCTACTCAAGCCGCAAGGTTGATCCAGCCTGAGATTATTTATATTTTATCGTATTTTTTGATTTTAAACAACTCTTTTTTTACATTTTTGTTGTTTTTCTCAAAAACACCGATTAAGTATCAAAATTAGCCTTTATATTGGTCCAAAACCCCGCGCAGGGCGGCGATATGCCCGGGTGTGGTCCCGCAGCAGCCCCCGATTATCCTCACACCCGCCTTCAGCAGATCAGGCAGCGCCTCCGCCATATCCCCCGGGGTTTCGGGATAGTGGACTTCGCCCCCCTGGAGGACGGGAAGCCCCGCGTTGGCCTGGATCAGCAGGGGCATGTCCGTCACCCGCCCGAATTCCCGGGCCACGGACAGCATTCCCTCCGTTCCCTGCCCGCAGTTGCTGCCCACGGCATCGACGCCGGCAGCCGCCAGGTCATGCGCCGCGGACGCCGGATCGTTGCCCACGATCGTGAACCATCCCCGGGGCGTGGGTTCGAAGGTGAGGGATGCCAGGACGATTCCCTTGCCGATGGCCTCCCTGGCCGCCGTCACCGCAAGGACGGCTTCGCGCAGGTCGGTCATCGTTTCGACCGTCAACAGGTCCACGCCCCCGGCCGCCAGGGCGGCGGCCTGAATCCTGAAACCGTCCAGGACCTCGTCCGGATCGACATCGCCATAGGGCGTTAGAAGCCGGCCGCACGGTCCGATGGATCCGCTGACCAAACCTCCGCCGGCCGCTCCGGCGACAGCCGCGGCCGCGGCCGCCCGGTTGATTTCTTCACATTGATCCGCCAACCCGTGGGCGGCCAGCATGAGCGGGGAACCTCCGAAAGAATTGGTGTGGACCAGATCCGATCCCGCGGCGATATATTCCGCGGCGATGCCCGCGGGAACTTCCGGCCGGGTCAGGTTCAGGCTTTCCGGCGCCTGGCCGGGTTCGAGGCCCGCGTCCTGGAGCCGGGTTCCCATGGCTCCGTCCGCCAGGAGAACTTTCTTTGCGGCCAGCAGGTTTTCCAGGATGATGTTCATGCTTCCTCCATCAACCGCCGGATACGGTCCACGGCGCTTACGCCGTCGAACGCGTAGGCGTCGGCCCCGATTTCGCGGACGTATTCCTCGGTCACCGGAGCACCCCCGGCCACCGTCTTCACCCGGCCCGCCAAGCCCTCCTTCGCCAGCAGTTCGACGACCTCCTTCATGACCGGCATGGTGGTGGTCAACAGGGCGGACATGCCGATCACCCGGGCATCGTGCCGGCGGGCGGCGTCCAGGAATTCGGCGGGCGCCACGTCGGTTCCCAGGTCGATGACCTCGAATCCCGCCCCGGCCAGCATGATGCCCACCAGGTTCTTCCCGATGTCGTGCTGGTCGCCCCGCACGGTGCCCAGTACCGCCTTGCCCGCCGCCGGCACGTCCTGCTTGATCAGCAGGGGTTTCAAAAGATCCATTCCCGCGTGCATCGCCCGGGCGGACAGCAGAACGTGCGGCAAAAAGATCCGGTGGGTGCGAAACTTTTCTCCCACCACGTCCATGCCCGCGATCAGTCCCTGGTTGAGAATGGTCTCGGCGGACAGGCCCTGCGCCATGGCTTCGGTGGTCAGGGCCGCCACTTCGTCAGCCTTGCCCAGGTCCAGTTGTTCGGCGATTCGTTCCAACAGCTCCATGTCAGATTTCTTCCTCGAAGGGGGCCAGCACGGTCCGGATGCGCTCCCGGCATTCCTTGCCGGTGCAGGCCGCACAGAAAGGATAATCAATGGCGAAGCGGTGGATCTCCGGCGGTCCGGCGACGATCACGCCGGACACCGATTTGAGCGGCCACATCAGGGAACTTTCCGACAGGGAGATCCCCGCATTCCGGGAGCCGAGACGGGCAAAGAGGTTCTGTTGACTGCTGACATGCCAACCGCAGTACCCGGGACTGTACCGCAGGACACCCGACCCCGCGGCCAGGGCCGTGGTGAATTTGTCCTGCGCCACCTGGGCGGCCCGATCCGCCGCCAGCGAAGCGCCCGCGTCGAGGGTCGCTCCCAAAGGGTAGTCGTTGGCCTGAAACAGGTCGCTGATCCGGTCGCACACCGCCTGCCCGCAGGTCACCGCGAACAGGGAAAGTTCTTCGGCCCGGGGAAATATTTTCTGCAGGGGCGTGTCGGGCTCATTGAAGCCCTGTCCGCGGTAGATATCCGCGAATTCCCCAGGGTCCACCTTTTCCAGGACCCCCGCAGGTGAAAGGGCGGCCGCCAACTCGGCACGCGCGTCTTCGGCGACGGCCAGCAGTTTGGCCATGCCCGACGCATGATCGGGAACACCCTGCTGCGCCAGGATGGCCGCGGCAGAAGGCAGGATCTCCTCCACTTTGATTTCCAGGATCGTGCTCACCGCGTCCCCTCCGGCAGGTGATCCATCCCCGCGGCCGCGGCGGCCGCCGACATTCTTTCCACCAGTCCGGCCTGCGCTTCGGCGCTCAAACCCGGCGGTTGCCAGGAAAACTCCAGGGTGTCCGCCGCCGCACGGGCCCTGGCGGCCAGCAAGCGGCCGCCTTCCTCCAGCCAGCGCGACTGGTTCGCCCTTTCGATGACCGGGCCGGGAAAATGATGTTCATCCGCCAGGTTTTTCAGGGAGTGATCGTTGATCAGCAGATGACCCTCGGCCAGCAGCTCTTCAACCCGCGGCCGGACCGGGAAATCATCACGCGGAGTCACACCCCTGCCCAAACGCAGCGCCAGGCCGGCGATCTCATGATCGACGACCAGCTTTTCCACGCTCTGGCAATTCTCGAAATCCAGCATGCCGGGACCGGACACGCTGTTGATGCCGGACAATACCGCCACCACCACGCCCATGCCCGTCTCGAGTCCGGCCTGGGCGTCCAGGCCCTTGGCGTCGCTCAGGGCGATGTAGGCCTGGGTGGGAAGCCCCAGCCGTTTGCCAACCTCGTTCAGGCCGGCATCCAGCAGCCAGGTTTCGGCCGCGCCCATGGGCGTGGTTTCGTAGCGGATGTCGAACGGTGCGGGCGACCCTCCGTAAAGAACCCGCGCCCCCGGGGAAACCAGTTGCGCCAGGATCACCCCGCTCAAGGTCTCGGCCGCGTGTTGCGCCAGGGTTCCGGCCACCGTCACCGGCGAGGTGAAGCCCGCCAGGGGCATGGTCGGGATCTCCACCGGAATGCCCGCGGCCGCACAGTCCATCAGGTTTTGGCTGGTGATGTCGCTCCATTGCAGCGGGGTGGTCGGGGCGCAGGAAAAAACCGCCAGGGGTTTGGCCCGCAGTTCGTCCGCGGAACCCCGCACGGCCAGGAGCAGGTCGCGCATCACGGCAAACCCCTCGACCGAAAACGCTCCGGTGACCACCGGTTTGGCGCAGTGCTTCAGACCCAGGAAAAGGCGGTAGCTGTCCTGCACCGGACCCGGAACGTCTGCGGGGATGAAAGCCGTGCTCTGGGCGGCGATATCCGGTAGCCCGGCCACGACTTTCGCATACCGCACATAGTCCGCGGTGGTGGGTTGCCGCATCCGTCCGCTGTCGGGATCGAGATAGTGGATGGCCGAGGATCCCGGCGTGAAATGGACCCGGTCGCCGCCCAGGTCGTGGGTCTGTTCGCCGTGCGCGTCGTAAAGCGTGAACGAGGCGGGGGCCGTTTCCAGGGACCGGTCGATCAGGTCGGCCGTGAACCAGGCGTGCCGCGAGGCGGCATCGATCCGGGCCCCGTGATCACCCAGCAGGACCAGGGCCTGGTCGTTGTGGATCTCCATCCCCAGCCCGCACAGCAGGTCGCGGGCCTCGGCGATGATGCGGTCGGCCAGGTCATCGGTCAGGAATCGCAAAACGGGTCGCATGGGTTTCCTTTGGCGTTGCTTCGGCAAGGTTCACCATGAAGGCCGGGGATTGGTCATCCCCGCGGGCAAATGCAAGCCTGGCAAGAAGAAACCGTCCTTTTCGGGCACGGGGTCCGCCCCTTCATGCAACAAAACCCCGTCTTATCAGTATATTAAAATTACCCCCTTCAATGTTGTATATATGAAATCAATCTCGCCAACAGATTTAATGGTTGGAGAGTGTTGTGATCAGCCAAATCATTTCCCGGTACAAGATTGTTTCCCGTATCGCCACCGGCGGCATGGGTTCGGTCTACCTGGCGCGGGACACCAAGCTGGAGCGCTCCATCGCCCTGAAGGTTCTGCCGCCGGAGGTGGCCTCGGACCCCAGCGCGCTGGCGCGATTTCGGCAGGAGGCGCGGGCCATCGCCGCGGTCAACCACCCCAACATCGTGGTCATCCATTCGGTGGAGGAAGTCGGTGATACGCACTTCATCACCATGGAACTGATCAAGGGCCGCACCCTGTCCGACATCATGACCGGCCAGGGCATGGACCTGAATTTCTTCTTCGACGTCACCATTCCCTTGGCCGGGGCCCTGGAAGCCGCCCACGCCCAGGGCGTGACCCACCGGGACCTGAAACCCGCCAACATCATGGTCACGGACGAGGGCCAGGTGAAGGTGCTGGATTTCGGACTGGCCAAGGTGGTGCGATCGGATTCCGAAAGCGACGTCGACAAGGCCCGCACCGAGACCCTGCTGGCCGACGAACTGATCATCGGCACACCCAACTACATGTCACCCGAACAGGTGCGCAGCCAGCCCGCGGACCATCGTTCCGACATCTTCTCCCTGGGCGCGGTCATGTACCACATGATCTCGGGGCAGCGGCCCTTCCAGGGCGAAACCATCACCGAGATCATGGCGTCGGTCATCCGGGACACTCCCAACCCCGCCTCCCTGGTGAACCCTGATTGCCCTCTCCAGCTCGGCCACCTGATCGCGCGCTGTCTGGACAAGGACCCCAGCAAGCGCTTCCAGGATGTTTCCGAGCTTCGCCTCCAGCTGGAGCAGATCCACGGGCAGGTGGAACAGGAGGCCGAAGGTCTCATCCATTCCATCGCCGTGCTGCCTTTTGCGGACATGAGCCCGCTGAAGGACCAGGAACATTTCTGCACCGGGATCGCCGAGGAAATCATCAACGCCCTGGCGGGGGTCGACCGGCTCAAGGTCGTTTCCCGGATGTCCTCGTTCCAGTACCAGGACCTGGGTGGCGACACCAGGGAGATCGGTCACAAGCTGGGGGTACAGACCCTGCTCGAGGGCAGTGTGCGCAAGGCCAGCGGCCAGCTGCGGATCATCGCCCAGTTGATCGACGTGTCCGACGGTTGCCACATCTGGTCGCAACGTTTCGACCGTGAACCGCGCGACATTTTCGAAGTCCAGGACGAGATCGCCCAAAGCGTGGTCAAGGCCCTGCGTCTGACCATCGACCCCGCGAGGGAACACAAGCTCGTCGGGATCCGGACCAACGACCCCGCCGCCTATGACTTCTATCTCCGCGGCCGGGAATTCTTCCGCCGTTGGGGCAAACGCAACATCCAGATCGCCCAGCGCATGTTCTTCCAGGCCAGCGCCATCGATCCCGATTTCGCCTCGGCCCACGCGGGGTTGGCCGACACCTATTCGTACCTGTACATGTACATCAACAGCAGTCAGGAGAACCTGGAACAGGCCGACCGCAACAGTGCGCGCGCCCTGGAACTGGATCCCGCCCTGGCCGAAGGCCATGCCTCGCGCGGCCTGGCCCTGTCGCTGAGCAAAAACCACCAGGCCGCCATCCGGGCCTTCAACACGGCGATCGAACTGGACAGCAACCTTTTCGAAGCCTACTACTTCTGCGCCCGGGACCTGGTTGTCCAGGGCAAGTACAAGGAGGCCGTCTCCTACTACGACCAGGCCCACGAAGCCAGTCCGGACGATTACCAGATCCCCATTCTCAAGGCCCAGATCCATCACGCCCTGGGCCAGACCGATCAAGAGGAGGCGGCCAACCGCCAGGGCATGGAACTGGCCGAAAAGGCCATCCTGCTGAATCCCGAGGACGCCCGCGCCTGCTATATGGGCGCCGGGGCGATGATCCGGCTGGGGCAGGAAAAGCGGGGCCTCCAGTGGGCCAAAAGAGCGCTGGCCCTGGACCCGGACGATCCGGCCATCCTTTACAACGTGGCCTGCAACCTGGCGGGACTGGGGCAGATCGCCGAAGCCATCGACTGTCTGGAAAGAACGGTGAAGGTCGGCGCGGCCTACAAGGACTGGATGATGAACGACACCGACCTGGATCCGCTGCGTGAAAACGAGCGGTTCAGGAAGTTGGTCGCAAGTCTGGAATAACCCGCCGATTTGCTCCAGCGCCTTCGACGTTCCCAAAGTCCAACCAATCTGATATGATATCGGTCATCGACCATATCCTTTACTCTCCGGGGGTAGTTATGAGAATCCGTGTTGTCATACTCGCTGTAATGTTATCCCTCACATTCATGTCGACCAACGGAACCGCGTGGGCTCAAATCGAGCTGCGGAGCGGCCATTTCCAGACGAGCGACGGTGTCGAACTCCACTACCTGGAAGCGGGATCCGGTCCGACCATAGTGTTCGTTCCAGGGTGGACTGCACCCGCAGAGATCTGGGAACCGCAGCTGAACCACTTCGCCGCCTCCCATCGAGTCGTGGCCCTTGATCCACGCTCGCAGGGCCGGTCCGAGAAACCGACCGACGGCCATTACCTGTCCCGTCGCGGCCAGGACATCGGTGAATTGATCGAACATCTGGATGCGGAGCCCGTCGTGGTTGTCGGTTGGTCGCTGGCTGTGCTGGAAGTTCTGACCTACGCCCAGGAGCTCGGGTCCGATGCGCTTCGCGCCGCCGTGCTCGTGGATATGTTCATTGGACGGGACCTGAATCCAGGTGACCCCCACCCTCTTGCTGCGCCGTGGCTTTCCCCGTTTCAGATGGACCGGAAGGCATTTACGAGCGCTTTTGTGCGTAGCATGTATCGAAGTGAACAGTCGGATGAGTATCTCGAGGGTATCGCGCAGGCCATGCTTTCGACACCGACAAACACCGCCGTTACCCTGGTGGCCAACGTCCACCCACTCGGTTCGGGCGATTGGCGCCCCGCCCTGGATTCATTGGACCGACCGGTGCTCTATGTGTCGGCGGCAGGCAACGCCGGACAAGCCGAAATGGTCCGTAAGCGACGGGTCGATGCGAGTGTCGAGGTCTTCGCGGACGCCGGACACGCGCTCTTCGTGGACGAACCCGAGCGGTTCAACCGGGTACTCGAAGAGTTTCTTGCCGCGTTGCCTGAGTAGAGAGCTGAAGTTTCAAACAACCTTGTTGCCGCCGGGCAACGAGGTGGGTTGCTGCCTCAGAACCGTAGGGAAAGGCAGGTCAACCCCCCGTCCATCTTCCGGAACTCGCCCGTATCCAGTTCGACGATCTCGACTCCCAGTCCGTCCAGTTCCTCCCTCGTCCGCGGGTACCCTTCCGGCATGATCAGGCGCTCGTTGACCAGCAGGACGTTGGCCGCGTATTCCTCATTCGGCGGAACGCGGATCAGCCGGAAGTCCGCCAGCTCCGTCCGGTCGGCGAAGTCGGCGGCCACCAGCAGCGTATCCGGCGCCACCAGGTTCACGCTCGACTTGAAGTGCAGGCCTGCGGCGACGGAGATCGTCTGCCAGGTGTTGCCGTGGGATTCCAGGACCGCCCCGAGCCGGCGGGCGCCCTCCTCGTTGGTGCGGGCCGACAGGCCAATCAAAAAGTGGGTGCCGATCATCAGGACGTCCCCGCCGTCCAGGGTGCCCGGCGGTTCGATGGACTCCAGCGGTCGGTGGACAGCCAAGGCTTCGGCGATGGATTGCTGCTCGCCCTGGCGGGCAAGTGCGCCCGGACGGGTGACGACAGCCACGTCAGGGGTGACCACGGCGGTATCCTCGACGAAATGGGCGTCGGGATATCCCGGCAGGGCGTCCAGGACGGTCACATCCAGGCCGCAATCCCGCAGAGTGTCCACGTAGCGGTCGAACTGTCGGCAGGCTTGTTGGAAGTCGGGCGCGCCGAGGTCGGCGGTGGTGATTCCGCCGGCCAGGTCGGAGCCCGGCCGGCGGCAGAGAGCGTGGGTGAACTTGTTCATCTGTGTGGCATCCTCCGGAAAACCGGAGCATGCCCGAATCATCCGGCCATCACAACGAAAAGTACTGCGACACCTTCACCATGAAGATGTTTTCCCCCTGGGCGTCCAGCAGGGACCGCGAATCGCGGCCGAGGTCGAAGCTGCCCGGGTCGTCGAAGTTCATCCGGTCCTGGGTCCACACGAAAAAGAAGGTGCTGCCGGCGACGTACTCCCAGCGCAGGACCATGTTCACCTTCAGCGACTTGAAGTTGAAGTCCTCGTCCCGCAGGCGGAAGGTGTTTCCGGGGTCCGACCCGTCGGGGGTCACCAGCCAGGGGTTGTCCGCATCTCCGGCAGAGTCGTACACGATGGTCGAACCGTTGTCCTGCCCGTAACGGTTGAAGTCGTAGGAACCGGGCCGGGCCAGTTCCTTCCGGTCGGAATAGGCGCCCACCGCGAACAGCGGCTGAATGTACGCCTGCAGGGTGAGCTTCGGGGTGAAGGTCCAGTCGATGCGCGTCTCCATGCTGAACTGGCGGTACTCCAGATCGGCGAAGATGTACCGGTTGCCGTGGGTGTCCGTCATGGCCGGGTCGGGGACCTCGTCGTAGTACTGGGACTCGTCCTGGGTCCAGGAATACCGGGGACTCAAGGACAGCTTCAGGGCGCTGACCGGTTGCAGTTCAAGCGACAGGCGGCCGTAAGCGGTTTGCGACCCGCCGTCGTCCTTCGACCCGCCCACCGACAGGCGGACCTGCCATTTCCGGCGGCTGTCCGTGCTGATGCCCAGGTCGAACTCACGGTAATTAGGAACCCTCATCACCGGACCGCCCCGAGTCCGCCGGCCGTCGTTCCGTTCGGGATTGAAGAACATCATGCCGTCGAGATTCCAGAAGTTGGCGAACTCCATCCAGTAGAAAATGCCGCCACCCCACTGGTCGGGACGACCTCCGGTGTCCCAGGTCTTGTAGCCCCCCAGATTGAGGCTGATATTCCGGTAGATCCCCTTCGGCTCGAGCCAGCGGTAGCCGCCCATCACCGAGGTGTTGATCATGTCCGTCCTGAAGATGAAACCGAGGTCGTTGATTTCATACCCCGGAGAGGAATATCCGGCCGCCGAATTGAAGCGCCAGTTGCCCGACTGCTTGTTCACCGCCGCCCGACCGACCCAGCCCTTGATTTCGGTGGCGTCAGGATCGTACGCCACGTGATCCACGTCGGGCCGCTGGTAGTAACGGCGCGACGAAAGCTGCAGGGCGCTGATCGCGTCCGTGCTGCCGGTCAGATGGCTGCCAGACAGGTAGGCTTTGGCCGCCCACACGCCTTCTTCATCCAGGTTCGTCCAACCGTCGATGCCGCCGGTGAAGGCGCGGCGGTCGAGAGCCGCCTGACTGACGGGATCATCCAGGTCGCGAATGGTGCTGGTGCCCATGATGCCCAACCCCTTCAAACCGTCCGAGCTCGAGACCTTGGCCCGGACCACCGAGTAGTTGGTCAACGGTTCGACCACCTGTTCGTACCGGTGGCCGTCCTTTTCCAGGTGGGCCTTCTCCCTGTCCGTGACGGCCGTCAGACCGCCCACCGAGGTGTTGCCGATCTTGCCGCTGACCTTGGCGGCGCCCAGGATGGTTGTGAACTGGGGCACGTCGGCATAGTCGGGCTGGGTGTCGAGCGATATTTGTGGGGCGCGACCGACCCGGCGACTGTAGAACAACATCGGATCCATCCAGTTGAAGCCCCAGTTGCTGTTGAGCCCCTCGCGCCCGAAACGGAAGATATTGGCGTCCTCCACGAAGAACGGCCGCCGTTCCTCGTAGAAGGTTTCGTAGGCGGACAGGTTGACCACGGCCGGATCCACCTCGACCTGCCCGAAATCAGGATTCACCGTCGCGTTCATGGTCAGGTTGTTGGACAGCGCGGTTTTCAGGTCCAGACCCGCGTTACCGGAAAAATCGGGATCGTCGTGGAAGGGATCGTCCGGATCGACTTCCCGGTATTCCCCCTTGCCCAGACCGTAGACAAGGAGTTCGCCCTTGCCGTCGGGTTCGATCCCCTTCAGGCCGACCAGGTCGGGAAAACGACTGCCGTAGCCCGACTCGCCGCGCGGCATGTGGAACAATTCGGCTCGTTCGTGGTGACGCAGGGTGCGGCGGGAGAAGTTCATGCCCCAGACCTGTTCCTCGGCTGCGGGGAACTTCAGCTGGGAAAAAGGAACCCGCATTTCCAGGGTCCAGCCCAAGTCGTCGATTTTTGTCGCCACCTCCCAGACCCCGTCCCAGGAAGGGTCGTCCCAGCCGTCGTTGTACAGCACCGCGTCGCCGATCACGCCGGCGGGATTGATGGAAAACGAAAAAGCGTTCCGGTCGTCGTTGAAGGTGTCCAGGTTGATGAATACCCAGTCGGACGAGGGCCACGTGTCCCGGCGGCCCAGGCGGGCCTCGATGGAGTCCGGCGCCGAATCGTACATTCTGGCCGCGATGTACAGAGCCTGGTCGTCGTAGGCCACCCAGAATTCGGTTTTGTTGCGCGGGGGGCATCCGTTATCGGGGTCGTTCTGTATCAGGCGCGACTCGCCGGGCTGCCGCCAATCGGTTTCGTCCAGAATGCCGTCCAGTTCGACGGGACCGGATAGACGGAAGGCGCGGATCTCGTCGGCAACCGGCACTCCGGCGGGGTCACAGGAACCGTTGGTCTCCTGGGCCCCGGCCGCGGAGGCGGCAAGAAACAGGGCGGCGAACAGGAAATGATGAAAGGAGATGGTCCGAAGCGTCTGAGCGAAGGCGATCATATGGATCCTCACTGGACATTGGAGAGCTGTCTGGGAAAAACCGGACCGGGGGCGGTTTCCCGATGACGCGGCGAGTCTGCAGGCGGGGGTCCCGGACTCACCTGTCCATATGACGATCAAAACGGGCAAAAGGTTGTGGTAAATTTTGGAATTGATCCGGAATTCCTGGATCAATCCTCGTCGTCCTCCTCCTCTTCCTCCTGGTCCTTCAGCCGCTCGCGGGCCGCCTGCTGCAGGTCGAGGAACGCCTGGGGAATTTCCACGCCCAGAGCCAACGATTCCCGCTCGGCCAGGGCCACCTGGTCGGGTTGGGGGCGCCATTCGCCACGGACCATGGAGCGCAACTGGTCGCGGTCGAACCGCCACTGCCCGCCGATCCGGGTGCCGGGAATCTCGCCTGCCTTCAACATGCGCTGAATGGTCCGCTCGCTGATCTGCAGCATTTCGGCGGCCTGTTGGAGGGTCAGTATTTCGGGACATTCGCGGGACATGATGACCTCCTTGATAATGGTCTCTGGTATCAATATACGGAATAATTGGCGCTTTGTTACATAATTTTTCTTATTTTGGCGGTTTTTGTCGTCTTTTTGCAGGGGTGACGACTCCCGATCATGGCGCCTTGGCCCGCACCGCCGTATCATGATGGGCGTCAACAGCCTTAAATCTCCCCAGCCCGAGAGGTGCCTCATGCCAGCCACCAGATTCATCGTCGCCAGCCTGTTTGTTCTTATCCTCGTTCCAGCCGCCGCCTTCGCCCAAGGTGATTTCGAAAAGGTGACCATCGAGACCACCAACCTGGGGAACGGCATCCACATGCTCAAGGGCGCCGGCGGCAACCTGGGCGTGTGCGTGGGCGAGGACGGGGTTTTCCTGATCGACGACCAGTACGCCCCCTTGACCGACAAGATCAGGGCCGCCATCGGCGAGCTGAGCGACGGGCCCATCAAGTTCGTGTTCAACACCCACTGGCACGAGGATCATGTCGGCGGCAACGAAAACTTCGGCTCCACGGGCAGCCTGCTGGTTTCCCACGCCAACGTTCGGCAGCGGCTTTCGACCGAACAGTTTTCCAAATTCTTCGACACCACCGTCCCGCCCCTGCCCGACGGCGCCCTGCCGGTGGTCACCTTCACCGAATCGATCAGCTTCTTCTACAACGACGAGGAGATCGTGGTCTTCCACGTCCCGGCTGCCCACACCGACGGCGACGGAGTCATCCACTTCACCAAGGCCAACGTCATCCATTCGGGTGATGTCGTTTTCAACGGCCTGTATCCCTACATCGACGTGTCGGCCGGCGGCAACGTCGACGGGCTGATCGCCGGGGCGCGCACCATCATCTCCCTGTGCGACGCCGACACGAAAATCATTCCCGGCCACGGGCCCATGGCGCAAAAGAAGGATATCGAGAACTACCTGGCCATGCTCGAGGACGTGCGAGCCAAGGTTGCGCAGGAAATCGCCGCCGGCAAGGATCTGGAAGCCGTCCAGGCCGCCGGTCCGGCCGCCGCCTACGACGCCGACTGGGGGCAGGCCTGGCTGACCAGCGACCAGTTCGTCCAGATGGTCTTCGATTCCTTGAACGGGAAGTGACGCCTTCAGATTGACATGGATCATAGGGGATCGCATTGTTCCGGTATCCTTCAGCCCGAGTGAGATGCAATGCGCTACATCCCCTTGATCCTCTCTTGCCTGATCATGGCCGCCCACCACTCCCGCGGGGGCGAGCCCGGTTTGATCGGCCTGTGGCTCACGCTGCCCTTCGCCCTGTTTTTCAAGCGCCGCTGGATCGACCGGGCCGTCCAATTGACGCTGCTGGCGGGCGCCTTCGAGTGGGGCTTGACCATCAAGACCATCGTGAGCGTGCGGCAGATGGTGGGCCTGCCTTACGGCCGGATGGTTCTCATCCTGGGCGCGGTGACCCTGTTCACCGCGCTGTCGGGATTGTTGCTGGAAACCAAGGGACGCAAAAAACGCCTGCCTGAGGATGACCCCGTGGGGCCGGGCCTGGGCGCCTTCCTTCTTTCCATAATTATGCTTCTCATAGTGCAGTTCAACATGGAGCCGACCGGCCTGCTGGCCGAACGGTTTCTGCATTCCGCGGGTTGCTGGGAAGCTTTCTGGCTGGCCATCTACGCCGGCTGGCTTTCGGACCGGCTGCAGGATCCCCGGCGGATCCGCAAGCTTCGCCCCAAGGTGTGGCTGGTTTTCTCCGTGATTTTTTTCACCCAGCTGATCCTGGGCGTCGCCGGCCTGGAAAAACTGCTGATGACCGGCAAGCTGCACCTGCCGGTTCCCGCCCTGATCATGGCGGGCCCCATCTTCCGCGGCGGCGGATTCTTCATGGCCATCCTGTTTACCTCGTCGGTCCTGCTGGTCGGCCCCGCGTGGTGCAGCTGGCTATGTTACATCGGCGCCTGGGACGACAAGCTGTCGCGCGCGGTCAAACGCCCCGAAAAACTGCCGAAGTGGCGCAACCTGATGCGGGTGGTCATCCTGGTGCTGATCGTGGGCACGGCCTACGGCCTGGGCCGGCTGGGCGTGAGCGCGGCCACCGCCGGCTGGCTGGCTGCGGGGTTCGGTCTATTCGGCGTGGGGTTGATGGTGTTCTGGTCGCGCCGCAACGGCAACATGACCCACTGCACCGCCTACTGTCCGATGGGCTGGGTGGCGACCCGGCTGGGCAAGGTGTCGCCCTGGCGTTTGAAGATCTCCCCGAGCTGCACCGACTGCGGGGCCTGCACCCCGGCGTGCCGCTTTGACGCTTTATATCCGGAAGATGTCCTGAACCGCGTGCCCGGCGAGGCCTGCACCCTGTGCGGCGACTGCCTGAGCAACTGCCCCACCAACAGCATCGAATACCGGATGCCCGGGCTGTCCAGCCACCGGGCCCGCACGGTTTTCCTGGTCATGGTAACGGCCATGCACGCGGCTTGGATCGGGGTGGCGCGGTTGTAGCACCTCTGATTATCACTTGAACAAAAAAGGCCCCGGGTACAAAACCCGGGGCCTTTATTTCGACTGTCAGACGCGGACTACTTCACAAGCACCATCCGCCGGGTCTCGTTGTACGACCCCGCGTTCAGATGATAGAAGTAAACCCCCGCGGCCACCTGCTGGCCGCTGTCATCCTTGCCGTTCCAGACGACATCCTGACGGCCGGCCCCCAGGGAACCGTTCAGCAGACTTCGCACCAGCCGGCCCGAGATGTCGTACACCTGCAGGCGGACGGACGTCGCTTCGGGCAGTTCGAAGAAGATGGTCGTCATGGGATTGAACGGGTTGGGCACGTTCTGCTCCAGGGCGTACCGGACGGGGACCACGTCGCCCACACCGGAGAGGGCCTTAACCTTGATCGCGTCGACCACGGTCAGGGTGTCCTCGCTGCAGCCGTTGCCCACGATCAGGGTCACGGTGAAGGTGTCCACCGTGGTGTAGGTGTGGCTGGGATTCTGCACCGTGTCGGTGGTCGCGTCGCCGAAGTCCCACAGCCAGGTGGTCGGGTTGCCGGTCGACTGATCCGTGAAATCGATCGTCAACGGTCCCATGCCCGTGGTATCGGACGGGGCGAAAGCCGCCGTGACGGGATCTTCCACCTCGATGTAATCCGTCATCACCAAGGCGTCCCCGCCGCCGGGGCCGGTGACCGTCAGGGTGACGGAATACAGGCCCGCGGCCACATACACGTGGGCCGGGTTCTGTACGGTGTCCGTATTGCCGTCACCGAAGTCCCAGTCCCAACCGGTGATGTCCCCGGTCGATTCGTCGGTGAACGCCACCTCCAGGGGTGCGCAACCGCTGAGCGGCGTTCCCGAGAAGGCCGCCACCGGGGCCGGGGGCGCATCGACCACGATCAGGTCGGTCTGGATCAGGGTGTCCGGACCGCACACGCCCGTGGCGATCAACATGACCGAGTAGGTGCCCCCGTCGTTGTAGGTGTGGCTGGGGTTCTGGACGGTGTCGGTGTTCGCGTCGCCGAAGTCCCAGTACCATTCCGTCGGCGAACCGGTGGACAGGTCGGTGAAATCCACGTCCAACGGAGCCGTGCCCGCGGTAACGGACGCGCTGAAGTTTGCCGCCACGTCTTCGGTCACGCTGATGTAGGCGACCGAGGTCAACGTATCGGCGCCGCCGGGGCCGGTGGCGATCAGGCGCACATCGTAGTCACCCGAGGCGGCATAGATATGGTTCGGGTTCTGATCCGTGCTGGACCCGCCGTCACCGAAATCCCAGTCCCAGGTTGTCACGTCGCCGGTGGATTCGTCGGTGAAGGCGACATCGAGGGGCGCACAGCCGCTTAGCGGCGTCCCCGAGAAGGCCGCCGTCGGAGGCGCCGAGGAAGTGACCGTCACATAGTCGATTCGGGTCAGGGTGTCGGGCTCGCAGCCGCCGGTGGCGATCATCGTCACCGTGTAGGTTCCCGGATCGGTGTAGATGTGGGCGGGATACTGCGCGGTGTCGGTGCCCCCGTCGCCGAAGTCCCAGGTCCGGCCCGTGGTGTTGGTGGACAGATCCAGGAAGCTGACGGTCAAGGGCGCCGGTCCCGTGGGACTGGATGAAGCCCAGTCGACGACCGGCGCGGTTCCGACCGTAATGTAATTGAGGACGGTCTTGGAATCGGAGCCTTCGGGACCGCTGACCAGCAGGGTGACGTCATAGGTACCAGGGCTGGCGTAGACATTGGTCGGGTTCTGCAGGTTGCTGTTGTTGCCGTCACCGAAGGTCCAGGTCCAGCTCGTCGCGTCGCCGGTGGTCAGGTCGGTGAAATTGACGGTCAGGGGTGCGCACCCTTCGGTGGGCACGCCTGCGAAATCGGCGGTCGGCGGAAGAACCACGGGAGCCCCCACGGCGGCCGCGGCATCCACCAATCCGTAACCGCTGTACTCGTCCCAGCCGGCGCCCGACTCGACATTGACGATATCGAAGGCCGTGCTGGTCAACTGGGCACGAATCTGGGCCGGGCCCCACCCGGGGTTGACGGACTTGATCAGGGCCGCGACACCGGCCGCGTAGGGCGTGGCGCAGGAAGTCCCGTTGAAGAATCCGCTGTAGTCGCTGGGATCATAGCCGCCCGCGCCCTGGATGTCGGTGGTGGGCAGGATGGTCGGCGCGATGACGTCCACCGCGAACCGCGAATCCTGCGAGTTGATACCGTAGTTGGAGCCCCACCAGCGCTCACCATCGCAGGTGAAGCCGTTGGGATCGGTGTTGACGCCGGGATTGACTTCACCGGCGTTGCTGCTGCTCCGCTTGCGGCCATCGCAGGGAGAGGCGGCGCCCACGCTGATCACATTGGCGTTCACCGAGGGGTAGCCGATGGTCGAATCGTTTGCGTTGCCGGTGGACCCGAAAAGGGTCACCCCGGCGTCGTAGGCGTATTGGATGGCGTTGTCCGTCGGGGCATATGCGGTGGTGGCCGCGCCGAAACTCATGCTGATGATGTCGGCGCCGTTGTCGGCCGCGTGGTAGATGGCATCGGTGATGGCCGAAAAATACAGCGAACCGGCGCTGTCGGAGACCTTCAGGGGCATGATGCTGCACCCGCCGGCGATGCCCGAGGCTCCCAGGGCGTTGTCGGCGATGGCCGCGGCCACCCCGGCGCAGGCGGTGCCGTGTCCGGGACTCGCGCTGTCGTCGTGGGGATTGCTGTCGCCGTCGCCGTAATCATAACCGGCCACCTGCAACAGGTCCGGGTGGGATGAATCCACACCCGAATCAATGATGGCGATCACGACCGAGGCGCTGCCGTAGGCCTGGGAACCGTTCCAGGCGCTGTGGGCGTTGGCATCGAACCCAACGGTCCCGACCGGAGGCCCGGTGTGGGAGTAGGTGCCGCCCCAATCGAAGCCCGGCAGCTGCGCGGTATTGTTGTGGCCCCAGTTGTTCGGATGCAGGGGATCGTCGGGCGTCGCCATCGGAAAGGCCCGCAAGTCGGGCACGGCGAATTCCACGTTGGGATCGGCGGCAAGATTGTCCACCGCACTTTCGATGTCCGTGCCCGTGACGACATCGATCCGGTACCAGCGGTCGATGCCCAGGCGCCTGACCTCGGCCTGGTTCTTCAGCGCGCCGTGCATCGGCGAGATGCGGGAGACATCCAGGGCGTTGAGAGCGGCGTCGAGCGAGGCCAGTCCCGTCCAGGAGGTATTGCCCCCGGCGCTCTTGTCCGCGAATTCCTGGATGGTGGCCTGGTTCATGCCCTCGGGGGTGAACTTGACCAGCACACGATCCGGAGCGTAGGCGGCCACGGTTTCACCCGTGGTGACGAACCCGTCCTGCACCGGGACGAAGGTGCGGGATTGGGTTTCGGCGGCGAAGGAAAAGGTGGAGATGAGCAGAAATACGCATACCAAGGCGCAGGTCGGGGCGAGGCGTCTCATTAATTCCCTCCAATGGGATGTTTCGAATTTCACCCAAGAAGATGTCAACTGAACCCTACAATTATAACATATTCGCCTTTTTTTGGGAAATCATAAGCATTATCCCCTGGTGCGCATGAACTTAGCTCCTGAAATTGAAAAGGAATCTCACTCTTGGGCTGCCGGATTTCGGGGCCTGTCCGGTCGCGGCAAACCCGGCCCGGATCCGTGTTCGTGCCACAGACGGTGGCAGGAGCCGCAGAGGGTCATCAGGTTTTCGGGATGGTTGGTTCCCCCCTGGCGGCGCGGTTTCAGGTGGTGGACCTCGAGGAACCTTGTTCGCCCGCAACCCGGCGCCCGGCAACGGTGTTTGTCCCTGGCCAGCACCTCCCGGCGCACTCTTGGGGGAATTGTCGTCGTGTTACGGCCTCCTTGTTCGCAAACCGCGGCGTCGCAGCGCACGCGTTCTGATTCGGCCCTGTTCAACTCGCGGTCGCCCGCGTCGGTTTGAATCGTCATCCGACCGGTTTCTTCATTTTCGTGAACGTGAATCTGCACCGGCGGCCGGCCCGAGAGGTGTCCCCGGGGACACTTTTGGCCTTGTAACTCTTTTGTTTCCACCAGTGCCGCCAAAGCTTCCAAAACCAGCTCGGCCCGGTCGTTCGGGACTCCGCCCAACTTGTGGAGCCTTTCAACCAAGGCGGCCCGACGAGCTTCCTGCTCCGGCGTCAGGTCCATCTGGAAACGAACCGGCAGTTCACGAGGTGCAACCACTGGCGGCGAGGAAGGCAACAGAGATCCCTGACCCGGATCAACCTTGGCTGCCCGTTTGGCCTTCTTTACTTCACGAATCAATTCCTTGCGAGTTCCCTTGGCCGCCTTGAGCCAGCCGTCCTGGGTCTCGGGCGTGGCAACCCCGGCGATCTCCCGCGCCTTCGTATACCCGAGCTCCCCATTAGCCACGGCATCGCGCACCGCGGGCAGGTTGTCCAGCTGACGCGCCAGCCGGATGAATTGATCGGTGCGCGATTTGGAAAAACCCAGTTCGCAAATGGCGTACTGATTGATGGATGAATGCCCCAGGTCACGGAACAAACGGCGCCGCATGATCTCACCGAACCACAACACCGCGCACTTGTGGGCATCATCCATGACGCTCAAGGAACGCTGGAGCGAGGCGTGGACTTTGGCGGCGGATTGATCGGGAATATAAGAAATGACAGACATGACTTTCCTCCTTGAAAAGGATGCATGGGAGGAAAACCCAATATAAGAACAAACAGCGAAAAGAGCAAGGGAAAAATCGTGTAATAGCTATTTATTTCAACAAGTTATGAAATTAAAAACTTATTTTCAACACCACCCCGGACACGAGTTCAGCAGACCCTCGAAGCCCCATAAAAACTTCATCAATCGAATTCAATCTCCCCCATCTTCTCCTTCACCGAAAACCGCAGGACCGGCAGGGGGACTTCTTCCTCATCCGCCTTCAAATCTCTTCCGGTGGATTCCGGCCCTATAACCCTGACATCGTCGGGGACCCTGACCGAAATTCCCCCCATGGCCACATCCAGCCGGATATCCGCATCCCGGGCCCAGGTGCCGCGCAAATCGAGGTCCGCCCCGCCCATCCGGCATTTCACATCCAGGGACCCGGGGCTGGCGTTGCCCAGACGATAGGCCTCGAAGCCGCCCATGGAACCGCGGATGGACATGCGGTCCATGGGCTCGCGCAGGGGTTCGTCAAAACTCAGGCTGAAGCCGCCCTTGTTGTAGCGGAAGTCGGCGCTGGTGATCCAGAGCCCGCCCAACTCGGCCTCGAAACCGCCTTCCTTGACCAGGACCTGGAGTTCGATGGGCGTGTCGGTGGGAAGGTAGACATCGATTTTGGGGCTGTGCCCTTCGCTCATCATTTGGCGGAACAGGGCGTGCAGGCCCGAAATGGTTCGCCGGGACCTGACGCCGTACACCCAGCTGGAATCGGGCAGGCTCTCGTAGTAGTCCTCCAGCAGGTAGACCTCGCTGTCGTAACTGGCCTCCACCCGGACGCTCCGGCCCGGCTGGTCGGGATGGATTTCGAATTCGCCCTGGGCCAGGTCCAGAACCACCCGGCCGATGCCCGCGGGAACTTCGGTCACTTTTGTGCCCTTGACTTCGGTGGGGGCTCCGGCGGCATCGGAAGTGAGCACCGCATCCTCGATGTGCACATCGCCCGCACGGTTCCAGGCGACCAGGGCGGTCCCGCCCACGAGCACGATCAGGATCACCATGATCCCCAGGCAGCCGAACAACCCGGTTTTGAAGCATCCCCGTTTTTCACTCATGATCGCTCCCCGCTTTTCGATGCCTGGAATCAGACTGGGATCAACCTGATATTACGTCCGAGCGGGTAAAAGGATACAGAGCAATTATGGGCGAGCGGCCGGCGGGCATAAAAAAACCCCGCTTCCCTCCAGAAGCGGGGTTCGTCTCACAGTGTGGGCAGTCGGACTACCAGCGGCCACCGCCGCCACCGCCGCCGCCACCGTAGCCGCCACGGCCACCGCCGCCGCCGCCACGGGGACGATCCTGAGCCTCGTTCACGCGCAGGGCACGGCCGCCCATCTCGTAGCCGTCCAGGGCCTGGATGGCGTTCTGCAGCGCATCGTCGTCCACTTCGACAAAGCCGAAGCCGCGGGGACGACCGGTCTCACGATCGTTGATCAGGGCCACCGAGTGCACCGTTCCGTATTCGCTGAACAGGGCGGTAACTTCTTCCTCGGTCGCGCTGAAGGGCAGGTTGCCCACGTAGATCTTCTTCATTTTCTCTTCATCTCCAAGTGCCGGATATCCGGCAAACAAAAGCGCCCCGGACAGCCGGCTATTTCCGACCGATCCTTCGCGCTCCCAAACAATCCGGCGCATAGGCCGGACTCCATCCCCCGACTGTCGAGGGAAGCAGCCAGATCCACCTTCCCATAGGGGAACGGACGGATCTTCAGGCAAATACTAACCGTTTTGGGGGAAATTACCAAATGATTATTTGATTTCGACAAGGAATGTTTTTTCCCGTGCCGGATCCATCACACATGGTTGCGCAGCAACAACTCCCGGGGATGGGGGTTGAGATAGGTCTGATGGGCGAGGCCGGGCACCTCATGCAGATCGATGTAATGCCCCAGAAGCGTCACCGGCACGGTCAGGGGCGCCCGCTGCCGCCGGTAATCCTCGATGGCCGCCAGCACGCGTTTTCTTTCCGCGGCGGAAAGGTGATCCCGGAGATATCCGGCCAGGCATTTCAGGACTTTGGCGTGTTTGGCGGAAGTTGCCTTCAGCGCCATAACTTCCATGAAGGCAATTATATAGGCGTCGCGGAACGCGGCCGGCCCATAGTCCCTGTTGCGGGCGATCAACTGGTCCAGCTTTGGCAAACCCGCGGGGCTGTGCGCCATCAACAGGAATTTTTCCCGGGACTGGAATTCGACCACGGCGCTCCGGCGCCAGCGGCCCCGGAACAGGTCCGTCAGGCGGCGGTAGGCAAAAATCCTTTCCAGGAAATTTTCCCGCAGGCCGGGATCGTGCAGACGTTCCTCATCTTCAATGGGCATCAGGGGATAGCGCTTGGAAAATTCAGCGACGAACAGCCCCCGACCCCGCCGGGCGGACCGGTTTCCCTTTCCCGTATAGACCTTGACCCGGAATACTCCGCAGCTGGGCGAGTTTTTCTTGAAGACGTATCCGCACAGATCCTCGGCGCCCAGCTCCCGCGCGCGACGGGCCGACCAGCGGTTCATGCGTGCCGTCCAGTCGGTGGCCGAATGGCTGCCGAGCATTTTCGGTGCGGCGGGATCACCGACCAGGCGCACCGTTTCCCGGGGTGTCCCCATGCCCAGTTCGTCTTCGGGGCAGACGCCGATCAAGGTCAGATGACGGCCCAGGGTGTCGACCACGAAACGATCCCGCGCATGCTCTCCGTCGTAACGGACTTCGCGGCCCAGAAGACAGGCGCTCACGCCCAAGCGGATGCGGGGATCTGGGTCCTGGGTAGCTTTCAAGGGGATGCGCTCCTGCAAGGCACGGGGTGACGTCCAATTTCTTCTTTGACGGGAACACAGCTAAAGGTATCTCAAACCGGATCACTATCGCCAGAGACTTTTCAGGGTCCCCCAGCCGGTTTTCCTTACCGGCACGATGGGTTCGTCCCACCAGCGGCCGTGGATCCGGCCCGTGGCCTGATCCTCCCAAACGAAAACGACCCGGCCCGCCTCGGACACCGCAACACCGGGGGGATTCCCCGACCCGATCACATTCTCCGCGATCGAAACAACCTCACCAGCCGGCTGACCCAGGCTGTCGCTGAAGCGGGCCCGCAACCGACCGGGCGCCCCGATGCCTCCCTCGTGCCAGGTCACGGCGGCCACTCCGGTCCGGTGCCTCGCCATTCCCACCGGGCCCGCTCCCGAACCTCCGAACATGACCGCGGCTTCGCCCGGCCGCCGGCCCCAGACCTCCTGCTTGCCCTGGTTCGCCGCCCACGCCAGCAGAACCCCGCCGTCATCCGCGATGGCAATGGTGGGATAGGCGGCGTTTTCGGCCACCAGCCAGGAGTCGTTCCAGCTTCCGGCGGACCCTGGATGCCGGCGCGCCCGGCTGGTCGAGATCTGGGGCGTGAAGGTTCCCCAGGCAACCGTAAAGCTTCCGTCGGGGGCGGCCGCCACCTTGGGATGGACATGGTGGGCATTTTCGTCTTCGCTGACCTGCAACTCCGCCGAAATCGGTTGGCCCGCGGCATCGAAGGCCCGAACAAAAACATTCTCCTGGCCGGGCGGCCAGAACTTCGACCAGGTGACCACGAATCCCTGCGCCGGCCCGGCGGCCACCGAGATATCCGAGACGTTGCCGCTGCCCCCGATCTCCAGAAGACCTGTCACCGGCACTCCATCCCGGCCGAAGATCCTGGCCAGGGGACGCGAATGCACCCCGTCGTCGGCAAGCCATACCGCCACGAAACCGGATCCGGCCAGAGTGGCGACATCAGGAGCGGTTTCGGTATCGGGCCCGGATGGAGCCAGCGGGGATTCCGGTCCGGTGAAGGGAATATTGAAAAAGACCTTGTCCCCCACACCATAGACGACAACCGCCGAACTGTCGGACAAGGCGGCCACGGCAGGTTCGGTGCCGGGGTTTTCGCTGATGGGAAAAGGAACCCCGGCCGCCGCGGAAATTGGAAGGAAGAGAAAAAACGTCAGCACCGAACGCATGGGTCTGTTCCCCGAAGTGGGATGGAATTCAAAACGGTTTTCGTATCCACTGGGTTTAAGCTACCGGAAAGCGGGGTCGAGTCCAAACAATGAAAAACCGGGCGGCCCCTGGCGGAACCACCCGGATATCAAATACGCGACCATCAACCCTCGATGATTTTTCCCTTCACGCCGACCAGGGTCAGCTCGAAGGTCAGGTCCTGCCCGGCCAACGGATGGTTGGCGTCCAGGGTCAGGTTTTCCTCATCCATGTCGACGATCCGGACGGGCATTTCCCCGTCGGGCGACTGCATGGTCAGGATCATGTCCACCTCGGGCTCGATGTCGTCGGGCAGGTTCGAGCGGGGGATCTGTCCCACCATGTCATCGTTTACCTCTCCGTAGGCTTCGGCCGCGGGAATGGTCACGCTCTTGGTTTCATCGATTTCCATGGCGACGACGGCGGCTTCGAAACCCGGAATGACGGTGCCGGTCCCGATTTCGAATGCGATGGGGTCGCGGCCTTCGGAACTGTCGAACACCGTGCCGTCGTTCAGCGTGCCCTTGTAGTGGACCTGGACGGTCTTGCCTGCTTCAATCATGGCATACCTTTCTCGTGTGATTCGAATGCGCTTGCGCGGGTAACAGTAGGTCATCAGCCCCGGAAAGCAATGAAAATCGGGTTTCGTGGGCCTGAAGGGTTTTCCCAGGTCTGAATCCGAATGACTTCGACTCACACCTTCAAGAATCAAACCAGATGTGCATCGTAGGTCAAAAAAACAAACGCAAAGACAAGTTTACAATAGGCCTTGATTCTGATAGGATTATGCATTGTCATTACCGGAATCCAACAAAGGGCCAGGCTGTGAAATTTATTCTGGGTTTGATGATGGTGGCCGCATTGGCGGGTAACGTATTGGGGGCCAATGGAGTTTCCTCTCCGGGGATCCTGGACGGCAGGGCTCCGGCCATCCAGGTGGTTTATCCCACCGGTATGGAAATCATGCGGTCGTCCACCCCCGAGACCCTCCGTTTCACGATAGACGAGCAGAGTTGGGGATCGCCTCCCGGGGAAATCACCCTGCATTTCCTGGTCGAAGGGTCGCCGCCCGATCAAACCACCATCCCTCCGGAGTCCAACGGCAGCTATATGTACGTTTGGGACGTCCCCACCCTTCCGGGATACAATGATATCGAGGCAAGAATCAGAGTGGACGCCACCGACGGTTTCGGATGGAGTTCATCCCAGTACAGCAACTGGTTCATGGTCATGGACGATGTCTCGGCCGTCCCCGCTCCCCGGATGGTGGACCGCCTGGGACCGGTCCACCCCAACCCCTTCAATCCCCAGACGACCATCTCCTTCAGTCTGGCCACGCCCGGGGACATCCACCTGGCGGTCTTCGATGTCCGTGGCCGGCAGATCGCCACTGTGGCCAGGGAACACCTCGAGGCCGGGGACCACCGGAACATCTGGGACGGACGGACCGACGACGGCAGTTTCGCCGCCAGTGGATCCTATTTCGCCCTGTTGTCCATCAACGGCCCCTCACAAAAACGCACCCTGGTCACCCGGCTGACGCTGGTCAAATAAAGTAGGCTGTCCATGTATTCATCCCGGATCGCGCGCTTTTTTATGTTCCTGCTGCCCATCGTTTTGATGACGGCCGTGCCTTCTCATTCCCAAAGACCCACCGACCGGGCGCTGCCCACACCCGAGACCCGGGTTACTGCTCTTCAGGAATTGGCCGGACAGCTGGAGGCATCGGCCATGGCAAGCCGGACCGCCGGGTATGACCGGTTGCTTCGCCAGACAAGCGGTCCCCAGGCCGTGCTCAACCGGTCGGATGATCTGCTTCTCAGGGGAATCCGCAACGGCCGGCCCCTCTATTACCAGACAACGAATCTATTTGCCGCCCAGACAGTGGGCACGGACCATCTGTGGCCCGGCGGCATCACGGGGATGAATTTGTCGGGCGCCAACCTGCCCGGCGAACTGGCCTTGTGGGACGCCGGCCGGGTCATGGACACGCATCAGGAATTCGGCGGCCGGGTCTATCAGCAGGACGCGCCCACGTACATCGGGTACCATGCCACCCATGTGGCCGGCACTTTGATCGCCGCGGGGACGGTTCCCATCGCCAAGGGCATGTCTCCGTCCGCCTATCTCCACAGTTACGACTGGTCGCTGGACGATTCGGAAATGGCTGCCGCGGCGGCGGGCGGCCTTCTGGTTTCCAATCACAGTTACTCCAATCTGACCGGTTGGCTCTACCGTTCGGGAGAGGCCATCCCCTGGTACTGGTACGGCGACCCGGCCATCAGCGAAACCGAAGATCCGGGCTTTGGCATGTATGATGTTCAGAGTCAGGGTTGGGACCAGATCGCCCATGACGCACCGAACTACCTGATCGTCAAATCGGCCGGCAATGACCGTAACGACTTCGGCCCGGCCGCCGGTACGCAGCACTACGTCTGGGACACCGGCACCGCGGGCTGGGTCACGAGCACAACCACCCGCGCGGCCGACGGCGGCGTCCAGGGTTACGACTCGATTCCCTACAAGGGCAATGCCAAGAACATCCTGACCATCGGCGCGGTCTTCGACATTTCCGGGGGCTGGTCACAAGCCTCGGACGTGGTGAACAGCACCTTCGGCGGCTGGGGTCCGACCGACGACGGCCGCATCAAACCCGACCTCGTGGCCAACGGCCTCGGCCTGTACAGCTGCTACATCGACAGCAACAGCAGTTACATCGGCCTGAGCGGAACATCCATGTCCTCGCCCAACACCGCCGGGACCCTGAATCTTCTGGCCCAGCTGTGGCGCGACACCCATGCGGGCCAAACTCCCCGGTCGGCCACCCTCAAAGGGATCGCCCTGCACACCGCGAGTGAAGCCGGATCATCCCCCGGCCCGGATTACTCCTTCGGCTGGGGATTGTTGAACGCGTTGGGAGCCGCTTACCTGATCGCCGGCGACGTCTCTTTCGACGGGCGGGCGGTGGAGTCGGTGCTGTCCTCCGGTACCGCCGACACGCTGGTCTACTGGAGTGATGGCATCAATCCCGTGGCCGCGACCATCTGCTGGACCGATCCCGCCGCCGCCCCATCGGTCTGGAGCCTGGATCCGCCCGACCCGAAACTGGTCAACGACCTGGACCTCAGGATCGAGCGGGTGGCCGACACGATTTCCTTCCTGCCCTGGACCCTGGATCCGGCAAACCCCACGGCCGCCGCGACACCGGGCTTCAACTTCCGGGACAACGTGGAAAAAGTGGAAATAGCTTCGCCGATCGCCGGCCTCCACCGGTTGATCATCGCCCACAAGGGAACCCTGGACGGCGGCAGCCAGGCCTACTCCCTGCTCACCAGCGGCCTGGGCGATCAACCCCAGACCCCGACCGTGACCAACGTCGTCTTCAGTCAAAGAACCGACGGTTCCGGTCTGGTGGACGTGACCTTCGACCTGTCCGATCCCAACAGCCCCACCGTGGCGGTGAGCATGGAGGTCTCGTCAGACGGAGGGAGCACCTGGAACCTGGCCGCGAACACGGTCAGCGGGGACATCGGTTCCGTCGTTGCGGTGGGTGCGGGCAGGGCTATCGTCTGGGATTTCGCCCAGGACCACCCAGGCGTTTTCCTGCCTGAGGTCGTGGTGAGGATCACGGCCCTGGATTAGTCCAGGGGGATATCGGCCCCCCGGCCCCTGGAAGCCTGATAGACTTCCGACAACTCGTCGTAGGTTTTCCGCAGGGCTGCGATACGCGCAGCGAAACCTGCGCGATCTTCCTCCCCTGTCCGCGCGACGAGCTCCTGGATTCCCCAGCTGCACCAGTAATCGTTTTTCCGGGCGTAGCTCCCGTCGGGGCAACCGAAGACCTCATCGAGGATTTTCAAATCATGGGGAATGTTGAAGGCATCCCGGGTGTCCTCGTAGCTGAACAGGTAGAAGAAGTTGTCGAAACCGGTCCAGGTGATGGCCGAAAGGCAGAGCGAACACGGTTCGTGGGTGGAGATGAAGAGGCAGTCCTTCGTCGCGGGACGCCCCGCGCGCGGAAGTTCGTAAAAGGCGTTGAGCGTGCTGATCTCACCATGGTGCAGGGGGTTGCCGGTCTCGGCATTGGTGACGGCCACGACGGTGGACAGATCCGCTTTCCTCAGGACCGCGCCCCCGAAAACCTTGTTGCCCTCTTGAACTCCCTGAACGGTCAGCGGGACGATTTCGGTTTCGATGACCGCCAGCAGACGATCGATGAACGCCACCTTGTCCCCGGTGATCCGGGCAAGGTCGGCATCCGTGGGCGCATTTTCCTGGGGGCGGATGTCCATGGGGCAATCCTTGGTTACGGGTCCGTCACCAACGGTCATTCCCCGGAACAATGCCGCAACAATCGCCCTATTTCAACAAGGTCATGCGCAGGGTCTTGTGAACGTCCCCGGCGTCAAGCCGGACAGAGTAGACACCGCCGGGAAGCATCCTGCCGGAATCATCCCTGCCGCGCCACAAAACCTCGTGGCTGCCCGCGGGCAGGGAGCGCCCATCCACCAGGGTCCGCACCGCATGGCCGGCCAGGTCGAAGACCCGCACCGAAACGGTCGCCGGTTCGGCCAGCTCATACTGGATCGTGGTCGAGGGGTTGAAGGGATTGGGATAGTTTCGCACCAGCGCCGTCCCGGTGGGGACCGGGTTTTCCAGGTCGGTCGCCGCCGACACCACGTTCCACCAGGCCGGCGGATCGAAGGTGTCGCCCTCAGCCACGATGATCACCGAATAACGCATATCCACGTTCTGGCCATAATATGATAAACCGCTGGCGTTTTTGACCTTGCCGATGATCATGGGGTTCATCAAAAGCCGCGTCCAGTCGATCACCCCGTACTGGTACATATCGGGCAACGGCTGGCTCCCGTAATAGATTCCCGGTTGGTTGAACTGGATGGTCCCGCTGTAGAAACAGGCGTGTTTCGAGGGAATGTGGGCGTCCTGGAACAGGCACAACTGGGGAGCAAAATACTCGGCCACGAAATCCGGGGGACTGTTCTGGTTCGAATTGGAGGTGTACCAGCCGTCGATGGGCCCGTCGAGGCCGCGCACTTCCACCCTGAAGTAGGCCGTCCCGGTGGCGTAGGCGACCGGAGAAACCCAGTCGTTCGGCTGCCACGGGAAACTTTCGTGGTAGTACCACTTGTTGTGGATGTAGTCCTGGTCGATGCAGGTGAACTGCTCGGCATTCGCCGGCGCGGCGGGCCACAGGGCGGCCGCCAGAACCACAAACAACAGCGAAATCGGCAACAGGGGATTTTTCAGAGAAGATTCATTGTGTCTCATGAGTGGAATCCTTCCCACATACAAGATTTCTCCCGTCCTTATTCCAAAGATACGTCCCGGAACACCCGCGTCCAATCCTTCTTGATGCTGACTTCGAAGGCTCCGGGGTGCCGGGCGCATAACTCCGCAATCCTCTTCGTGCTGCGGTCGTAGTCGTATTCACGGGCGGAATCGTCGTGATGGATCCACAGGGCCATCCCGCGGCGCTCGCCGGTGACCGCGTACCGGCACATGGCCTGGTCGTTGTTGCTGTTTCCCGCGGCGAAAACCGGCCGGCGCCCGATGCGCTGCTCGATATGGGCGGGCTTGTTCTCGTGGCCGTTGTAGGTCTGCACCGCGCCCCGGACCAGCGTGGCCGTCCCGTCGGCGGCCTTTTCGTAGACCGGAGTGGTCCACGTGCCGATGACCCTTTCCGGGGGAATCCCGATCGCCTGTTCCGAGTAGCTGCGCACGAAATCCTGCGCCGCCCCGGTCACGATCCACACCTGGAATCCGTGGGCCACCAACAGGTCCTTCAGCTCCAGCATGGGTGCGAAATAAAGGTCGGTGAAGCGCACCCCATAGCGGGAATGACGCTGCCGGTCCAACCAGGCGCGGGCCGAATCGCGGTAGGCCGACACGGGCATGCCCGCACAGGATGCGTTCAAATCGATGTACGCCTGGCGGAAGCCGTACTCGCGCAGGGCGTCCCGGTCGTCGGCGAACCAGGCCTTGAACGGCATGTCGTCGGGATCGACCTTGCCCTGGGCCGCCATGCTTCCGGCCAACGAAACCTGAAAGGAGGTGGCTGCGTAATCGGGCCTTTCGCACCAGCTGGTGCCGTCGTTGTCGAACACGGCCACCCGTTCGGCGACGGGAATGAAGTCCCCGCCATCGGGATCGGTGACGGCCGCCAGCCAGTTGGTGATCGCTTTCTTCACCGGACCGTCGTTCCATGAAGACAGGGGTTCCGCCGTCGCGGATCCGGAAACCAGAAGCAGCAGGACTACCAGGGTGGTGCGCACAATTTTCCTTTCGGGGGAATGCCGGTGACGGTTGGATTATCCGGACCGGGAACAACTTATACCACACATAATTCCCGTTGGGCGGATTCCCGCGTCAACTCGTCCCGCAACAGATGGCGGGCCGTATGGATTCTGGATCTCACCGTGGACACGGGCAGATCGATGATCCCCGCGATCTCGGCATAGGACAAATCGAGGTAGTGCCGCAAAACCAGCACCACCCGGTACTTGAAATCGAGATGGGCGATGGCCCGGTTGATGTTGTCGTCCCGTTCCTTGTCCAGCAGACAGTCTTCGGGCGTGGGATCGGAAGAGGGCAGTTCGTAGTGATCCAGCGGTTTGGAATTTTTTTTCTGGTTACAGCAATTGATGGCATCGTTCCAGGCGATCCTGTACAGCCAGCTGAAGAAGCGGTGATTGGGATCATAGGTGGCCAGGTGTTCATAGGCCGAGATGAAGGCCTGCTGGGTGATATCCGCCGCCTGGTCGTGATCCCCGACGATCCTTACCATCGAATTGAAGATGGGTGCTTCGTATTGCTTGAACAGTCGCGTGAAGGCTCCCTGTTCCCCTGCCATCACGCTGCGTATGAGATCCTCGTCGCTCAAGGCCATGGTCGTCCCCTCAAGCGTCCCCCCCGGACAGGCTAATCATTTCGACCACCGGCGGCAAACCCGCCTGAATACAAGATGAGCGACCCCGGAAAACCTTCTTTCCGAGGTCGCTGCCGCGTAATGAATTGGTTGGTCGATCAACGAATCAGGGTCATCCGGTTCGTGCTGACGTTGCGCCCCGCCTGAAGCCGGTAGATGTAGGTTCCCGAGGCCACGGGGCTGCCCCGGTCATCCTTTCCGTTCCAGACGACCGAACGCGTGCCCGCGTCCATGACCTCGCCGGCGACCAGGGTCCGGACCAATTTCCCCGATACGTCGTAGACCCGCAACTGCACCGGCAACCTGCTGCCCAGGTCGAAACTGATGTCGGTCTTGGGATTGAGCGGATTCGGACTGGCCTTCAGGCCCGACAGGCTGCTGGATCCATCGGCGTCTTCGTGGTAGTTGATATCCCCCCAGGTGCCCACCCCGGGGATGATGGCCTTCTGGAGTTCAAAAACCCGGGAGTTTTCCAGGGCGAACATCACCAGGCCGCAGTGGGGATTGTACCAGTAGGTTTCGGTTTCCGTACTCCCGTCGGGGTAAACCACCGACATAAAAACACGGTGGCAGTCGAAAACCCCCGCGGGGCAGGTGATGGCCTTGGTGTCGAGCACGGCGAAAACGTAGTGGACCATGTTTTCGGGATCGCCGCAGCAGGGGACTTCAGGCCTGGAATCGGTCCAGGTATCTCCGACAGTCAAGGGTGATTTGACGTACCGGATGGGAGTATCAATGAAATACTCTTCCATGGTGCCGTAATAGAGGATATTGCCGTTGACGTCCTTGGTGAACAGGAGCTGTTCCGATTCAATAACAGTACCGTTGAGAATAATATCCCTTTCCAGGATGGTGGCGCCCATGAAGGCTCCCTGGACCAGGGTATGCATGCGCAAGGTCGCCAGTTTCCCGGCTCCCTCGGATTTGAACCATTTTTCCGTTTGCTGTGCAATGGCCAGATAGTTGGGCACCGTTGTGGCCCAGGCAGCCGATGCCAACAGGATAAGGGACAGGCCAATGAATGTGATTCGTGCGGCTTTCATGATTTTCCTCCTCGTTTTCCCCCATGGCGGACTGGTTTTTGGGCGGGGATCAAAGGCGAGAAATAAATTCTGATATGCGGTGCAGGATGCGGGTCAATGGGGGGGGATCGACACACCAACTACAATCGAACCTCCGATTCGTTCGAAAGAAAATTGAGCCGTCGCCCATCGGGGACCCGGGGATTTTCCCGCTCCAAAGTGGTGCCGTTCAATCCTGTTTCATATACTGTTTCTTCTACTGATCATACGATTTCCCCTTCCCCAGGGAGCTCCCGGATCCATGAATGAAAAACTCAGGCAGCTCGAAGCCCGCCTCCAGGAACTGGGCCCCGAGGACACCCCTTCCACCGAACGGGTGGACCTGCTGCTGGAACTGGCCGAGGAACATTTTTCCGGTGACGACCCCCGGCGCCTGATCGAATTGACCAACGAAGCCCTCGAGCTTTCCCGGCACCTGGACTATTCCAAAGGACAGGCCTACGGGTTGTGGTATCAGAGCCTGGGCTGCTGTTTCACCGCCGATCATGAACAAGGGCTCCAGCATGTGGACGAATCCCGGTCCCAGCTCGAAGAGATGGGCGACGATTTCGGCATCGCCAAGGCCCTCATGCTGAAGGCCAACATCCTGCGCAGCATCGGTGATTTCGACCAGGCGCTGCCGCCCATGTACGAGTCCCTGGAATATTTCCGCCAGGCCGGCCGCCCCTTCTGGGAAGCCCATACCCTCTATTCGCTGGGCCTGCTGTACCAGGAGATCAAGGATTTCGACCAGGCCCTGGAAAATCATCAAAAATGTATCGAGGTGATGGAAGGCCACCCCGAGAAGTGGCTGGTGGCGCGGGCCCTCAACGGGTTGGGACAGGCCCAGGACAGTAGGGGGGAAAACGAGGAAGCCCTCGACTCGCACCACGCCAGCCTGGCCCTGTTCCGTGATATTGGACACGCCATGGGCGAAGCGCGCGTCCTGGACAACATCGGGTCGATCTGCATGGAGATGGACGATGACGACCTGGCCCTGGCTTTCCACGTCAAGAGCCTGGAACTCCGGCGTGAGATCGGCCAGCGCCGCGCCCAGTGCACGAGCCTGCTGAATATCGCCCGGATCCAGGTGCGCAAACGGGACCACCGCGCCGCGATCACCACCCTGGACGAAGCCTTCGCCATCGCCGAAGAGACCGGCTCCAAACAGCACGTCTACGACGCACACCTCCTCTATTCCGAAGCCTTCGAACAGCGTGGGGATTTTGCCAAGGCGCTGCACCACTCCCGCGAATTCCAGCGGGCCCGCGAAGAGGTGTTCAACGAGAACACCGCCGACCGGATCCAGAAGCTGCAGATCGGCTTCAAGGTGCAGAAGGCCGAGCAGGATGCCGAAATGGCCCATTTCAAGAACGTCGAGCTGCGGGAAAAGAACGACCGTCTGGAAGCGCTGCTCCAGGAATTGCAGGACACCCAGTCGCAGCTGGTGCAGTCGGAAAAGATGGCGGCCCTCGGCAAGCTGGTCGCCGGCATGGTCCACGAGATGAACACGCCGATCGGGGCCAGCAACAGCGCCATCGACGTCACCGAGCGCTGCATCGGGAAAATCACCGACCTGCAGCGGGCGCCGGGTGCGGGCGACGGCCGGGGCGACGGGTCGCGCCTGGATTTCCTGCTCGAAAACCTGAGGAAGAACCAGCAGATCAACCGTGACGCCAACGGGCGGATCACGTCCATCCTGGAAAACCTGAAAAAGTTTATCAGCCTGGACGGGGGCCAAAGGGAAAGCGTGGACATCCACGAGGGTCTGGACAGTGCGATCGCCCTGCTGGACAGGGAGCTCGACGGCCGGATCGAGATCGTCCGGGAGTACGGCGACCTCCAACCGGTCACCTGCTGCCCCGGCGAGATCAACCAGGTGTTCATGAGCCTGCTGACCAATGCGGTGGAGGCGATCGCAGGCGACGGCGTCATCACGATCACCACCAGCTCCGGCGACGGGGAATTCCGGGTCGCCATTACCGACACGGGCACCGGCATGACCGCCGAAGTTCAAAAGCACCTTTTCGATCCCGCCTTCAGCACCAAGGGGACGCGCGTCAAGGCGGGCCTGGGGCTGCTGGTCAGTTCGAACATCGTGCAGAAGCACGGGGGGCGGATCGAGGTAAAGAGCAAGGTGGGTGAAGGGTCGACTTTTACCGTGGTCGGGGCCTGTGCGGCGGCCAACTGATTGCTTCGTCTTTCAGGAATTGGTATCATAATTTCAATGCTGAAATTTTTCGTAATGACTGAAAGGGGGACGCCATGTCTCCTGTAAAGCCCTTTGTCCGGCTATTGACCGTCTTTTCAATGTCCATCATGGTCGCCCAACCCGGTTTCGGAATGCCCGGTATTCCGGACCCGGACCGATCGGAAGCCTTCATCGCCTTTCCCGGACCAGGGGAAGCCACCTTGATGGTTGTTCCGGACGGAAGCGGACCGCTCTTCACCGAAGCCCGTGACCCCGCGGGCAATGTCACCGACGCCACCATCACCCTCTACGTGCGGGATGACCTGGGTATCCCCCTGGCGAATATTCCTCCCGAGGACATCTGGCTCGAATCATCCGACTTGGGCATGGTACCCTGCATCGGCGGGAATACGCCCGACCACGACACGGACGCCGACGGCATGACCCGCTGGGTTAATGCCCCGTTCGCGACCGGGACCAGCGAGGCCCCGGCTATCGTGCGGATCAATGGGTATCGCCTGACCAGCAACGACGGGCTGCCGCTGAAATTCAACAGCCCGGACATCAGCTCTGACGGAATCGTCAACCTGACGGACGTTGCGATCCTGACCCAGGACTATTTCGGCGGTTACTCCTTCAGATGCGATTTCAACTTTGACGGAGACCTGGACCTTTCGGATGTCGCCGTATTCGCACGGCATTTCGGAGCCCGGTGCCCTTGACAGGCGGTTGACGATGATTACAGGGAACCATTGTTCCGTAGTGGTATGTGCCGCCATCCTGACTCTCTGTTTTTCATTCTCTTCGGCGGCAGAGGGTCCCGACGCCGGACTGCAGGTGGTCCTGGATGATTTCCACGCCGCGAATCCCGCCGCGCCGGGAATCGTGGTTCATGTGGAAAGCCCATCCCGAGGTCTGGACTGGACCGCCGCAGTGGGTACCGCAGCCAAAAATCCCGGCGGCGACCTGACGGCCGCTCATACCTTCCGCATCGCCAGCAACACCAAGACCTACGTGGCCGCCGCGGTCCTGCGGCTGGCCGAAACCGGCCGGCTGTCCCTGGATGATTCCCTGGACCGGCATCTTTCCCCCGACCAGAGGGCACTACTGGACGGCGACGTTTACGACCTTGAAGCCATGACCATCGGTCAGGTCCTGTGCCACACCAGCGGCCTGTTCGATCATCCGGCCGATCCCCGTTATGAACAGGCCGTTCTGGCGGATCCTCATCACGGCTGGACCCGGCTCGAGCAGATCACCAGGTGCGTGGAGTGGGGTGATCCGGTGGGCGCTCCGGGGGAAAAATTCTCCTATTCGGATACCGGGTACATCATCCTGGGCGGAATCATCGAACGGAAGACGGGTCGGAATCTCGGGGCGGCGGTGCGCGACCTGCTCGGCTTCGAGGAGCTGGGGTTGGACACAACCTGGTGGGAAATCCTGGAAGAACAGCCGGCCGCGGCCGGCCCGCGCGCGCATCAATTCTACGGCGATCTGGACACCTTCGACTGGAACCCCAGCCTGGATCTCTATGGCGGCGGGGGGTTGGTCTGCGATGTCCGTGACCTGGCGGTGTTCATGCGGCTGCTTCTTCAGGGGAAGGTCCTGCAGCAGGATTCATCACTGGCTGCCATGACCGGAGGCGGAACGGCCGAATACCGACTGGGACTTTCCGCCACGGATTTCGGGGATCACCTGGGTTGGGGACATACGGGTTTCTGGAACACTTTCGTTTTCCACGTGCCGGCGTTGGACCTGACCGTGTCCGGGTGCATCCTCAACCATCATGCGGAAAAAGGGCGGGAGTTGGCGCGCAGGCTGGTCGAAGCCGTGGCGACCGGATCACAATAGAATTGCGTTACAGGCTCATGGAAAACTCCAACGGCCCGGTAACTTTCCAAACAAACGAATTTTTGGTATCATCAGGGCGGTGACGATAACTGGGGGTCTATAATCATGAATACAATGCTGCGTGTTTCAACAACCATCATCCTTTTCATTTCCTTGACCCAGAGCGTGCTGGCGGAAAGCTGCAGGGATTATCTGCCTCCCCCCGAGACTTCCTATGGGTATTCTCTGGGCGGCGGTCATTACCACGCCATCGCCTCCCGCGGCAGCTACGCCTATGCCTGCATCAAGGACTCCGACCCCAATCCGAAAATCGTGTGTTACGGGTTGGGTCCCAACATCAGCCAGG
Source organism: Candidatus Krumholzibacteriota bacterium (assembly GCA_039714075.1). GTDB lineage: Bacteria > Krumholzibacteriota > Krumholzibacteriia > LZORAL124-64-63 > LZORAL124-64-63 > JAGLCY01. The sequence goes on from JBDLKA010000024.1 coordinate 38,845, forward strand.
CCCCAACCATACAGGATTGGCTCACCCTGCCGGCCACGGCCAGCCGGATCGTGCTGGTGAACGATCACGCCATCCTGGCCCTGGGGTACTCGGGACTGGGTGTGGTCGACATATCCACACCGAACCAATTGCCCAGCCTGTCACTGACCGCCACAACCGATGTCTGCAAGGATGCGGCCCTCCTGGGAACCACCCATTTGGTGACCGCGGAATGGAGCGCGCTCCGGGTCTATGGCCTGCAGGATCCGACCGCTCCCGTGGAAATCGCTGCGGCCACCCTGTCGCAGGCCCGGTCCGTCGCCGTCGCCGGGGATCTTGCCTTCGTGGCGTGCGGCAGCCTGGGCCTGGCCATCGTGGACGTTTCCAACCCGGTCATGCCGTCACTGGTGATACAGTTCCCGGTCGGAGGATTCGTGGACCAGGTCGCGGTGGAGGGGGATCGGGTCTATCTGACCGGATACCTCGTCGGTCTGGTCACCGTGGATGTGACCACGCCCTCGTCGCCTTCGGTGGTGGGGACACTTCCCCTGACGGGCGAAGCCGAAGCCATTGTGATCCGTGGCGGATACGCCTACCTCTCGGTCGGCGAAGCCATCGAGATGTCTCCAGGATCACCGTATTTTGACGGCATGGCCTTGGTCCGTCTGAACAATCCCGGCTCGCCGATGATGGTGGACTATTATTTCCCGACTCAAAACTATTCCGCCATCGGCCTGGGAGACGATCGGGTTTTGCTGGGTGAATTCGAGGCTGTTTCTCACTTGAACATGGCCCCACTGCAGTGTCCTGAAGTAAGCGACGTTCCGGGACCGATCCCCACGGATCTCTCCCTTTCCGACCCCTGGCCGAATCCCTTCAACCCCCGGGTCAGCGTCCGGTTCGACCTTCCCGAGGGTCGGCCCGGACGGCTTGTCGTCCATGAC
>JBDLKA010000025.1:0-36699 GCA_039714075.1 Candidatus Krumholzibacteriota bacterium
CCAGGCGGGCTGGTACGTGATGATGACCAACCTGCACGAAACCGCCTGGCACGACTACATGGGCGGTCCCATCAGCGGCTGGCAGCACAAGTATTCGGCCCACATCAAGAACGCCATGATCTACGCCGAGGCCTCACACTGGGCCAACGGGGAATACGTCACCACCACCGATGCCTATGCCGCGGACATCGATAACGACGGCTACCAGGAAACCGTTCTGCACAACGATCACCTGTTCGCGGTCTTCGAAGGGGCGGGCGGCCGGATGACCCATCTGTTCGTCAAGGGATCCGGTTACGACGACACGGCCATCGGCGTGGACAACGCCTACTGGGCGGACACCGACGGCGACTTCAACGACGTGAACCACGTGGGGGCCTTCAGCGAAGTTTCGCCGAACTACCAGCACGACGGGTACGGCGTCACCGTGACCGCCGGCGGAACAACCGCCTCGGTGGAACTGATCCACAACGAAGTCACCAAGACGATCAACTTGAACGAAGGCGACAGCTTCTTCGACATCGTCTACGAAGTGGGTCCGGCCACCCACTGGATCCAGGGCGGATTCTCGCCCTCGCTGGTGGACCTGGTCTGGAACGGGGAACTGAACCGCGTATGGCCGACCGATGGTTCCTATATGGGCTTCCGCAATCCCAACACCGGAATCGCCACCTCCTGGGTGCTGGGTTCCGGCGGCGCCGAACATCAGAAAGAAATCAGCGGCACCCTGATGAAGGGTGACGAGATCAAGGGCAGCGGCGTTTTCCAGATCCAGTTGTTCGCTGGTCCCACCAGCGCGCCGGACGGGGCGGGGGACATCGCCGAACTGCGCCTTTTGGCGGACAATCTGACCGACACCCTCGGGCCCGCCGTGGATGCCGCGGCCTATTACCCGGCCACCGATCGGTTGCGAGTTACGCTGGATCAGGCGGCGGGAACGGTTCTGCCGGCCAGTTTCAGCGTGTATGACGGCCTGGTGCCCCTGTCCTCGATCACCTTGCCCATGGCGACGCCGGTAACGGAAGCCCTGCCTTCCCAGGTTCTTACCTTTGAACTGGATTCCGCCACCGCGGCGGCCGTCGAGGCCATGACCGGTCCGGATCTCTACCTTGTCGCCTCTGCCGGGGCGGTCACCGACGAAAGCGGCAACCCGAGCGATGCGGTGACCACCGGCGACGGCATCGTCATCGAAATGATCCAGACCGTGATGGCCATCGACGGCAATATCGAGGCGGGCGAATGGGCCGACGCGCAGGCCCTGGCCGACAGCAACGACACCGCCTGGGGTCCGGCCAACGAGATCGACAGGCTGCTCGTCCACTGGGACAGCGATTTTCTCTACCTGGCCATCGACGGCCAGGTGACAAGCAACAGTTGGTTGCTCTACCTGGACGTGGATCCCGGCACCGCCAACGGTGAAACCGACCTGACGGCGATCGACGCCTGGGAACGCGGCGCCTCGTTCACCGCATCGGGTTTCGCCGCTGATTTTCAGTACGGATGTTATCAGCACCAATCCGCCTTCGACGGTGACGGCTTCTGGCAACTCCTGTCGCCCACCACCACCCAGGACAGGTCCGGGGATATCCAGTCGGCCTTTGACTCTTTCCATACCTTCGGGTCCAACAGCGGCAGCGAACTGGCCATTCCCTGGAACACCCTCTACGGCCTGGGCGAGGGCCTGGTGCCGGTCGATGCGGAGATCTCTCTGGTCGCCTCCATCTGCTGGGACCCCGAACCCGACGGCGTGCTGGGGGGCGACTCGGTTCCCAGCAACGCTGTAGCCGCCCTGCCGGTGATCGACAACGTCTGGACCCTGACGGTGGATTCCGACGGGGACGGTTTGCCCGACGTCGATGATCCTTCCCCGGTTCCTTTCGCTCCCGGGACCGCCGCGCGGCTGTTGCCCAATATTCCGAATCCCTTCAACCCCAGCACCCTGATCCGCTTCGAGATTCCCGGCCCGGCCGCCGCGGACGTGAACCTCGCGGTTTATGATGTCAGGGGAAACAGAATCAACACCCTGGTCCGGGGTGTCGTCGAACCGGGCCTGCATGAAGTCGTCTGGAACGGGCGCACGGGCGGAGGGCTCCCTGTCGCTGCCGGAACCTATTTCAGTCAGTTAAGATGCCGCGGCCTGGTGATCAACCGACCGCTCTCGCTTGTCAAATGAGGAGGACTCGCATGAACTATCGTGAACGAACCACCCTGTGGCTGCTGGCCGCCCTGGCGGTCCTGGTCCTGGGGACCGGCCTGGCAGTCGCGCAGACGGCCCAGACCATCGTCATCGACGGGGTGAACGACTTTCTGCCCGGCAACCTCGTCGACGCCGACGGCCTGGACACCCAGTTCACCGAGATCGACCTGGGTGACATCTACATCACCAACGACGCGGTCAATTTCTATCTGGGCTTCCAGACCGGACCCGGCTCGTTCGGCACGAACCAGCTGGGATTCGCCATCGACGTGGGAACCGCCGCCGGCGGCTCGGTCGACCCCTGGGGCCGGGCCATCGAATGGAGCACGGCCGCCAACAAGCCGGACTTCATGTTCTACGTGAACCTGGACAACAACTGGCAGGCCAGCTACCAGTGGGACGGCGCCGTCTGGCAGCCCGTCGCCTCGGGACCGGGCAGCCTCGGCTGGGCCACCGGCACCGAGTTCCGCGAGCTGGCCGTCATGCTCGGCAGCCTGGGCGTCAGCCCCGGCAGCATCGTCAACTGGGAGCTTTGGTTCACCCAGGACAGCCCCACCAAGGGACCCCTGGACTGCGCGGCCAACGACGGTCTGCAGCTGAGCGTCCCGGGCTTCACCCTCTGGGACACCGCCACGCCCATTCCCCTGACCGACTACCACGCCCATACGGTCCTGGCCGCGGCCGATCCGGATCCCCCGACGGTGGTCCAGGTCCAGCCGACGTCCTTCCCGGTGGACTCGTTCTTCGACGTCTACTTCAACGAACCGGTGGACGCCGCCACCGCGAACGTGCCCGGCAACTACGCCCTGACCGGGGCCACGGTCACCGGTGCGGCCCGGGATGCCGGCGATCCCAGCATCGTGCACCTGACCCTGGCGGCCCCCATCGGCGGGTCGGCCGGCCTGTACACCCTGACGGTCACCAATGTGGAAGATCTGGCCGGTAATCCCATCGTGGCCGACGGCGTGGGCAACACCAGCTGCTTCGGCCTCAAGGATGTCGTTTTCCGGGGCAAGTTCGGGCCCATGCTGGACAACACCGCCGAGGTGCCTCCCTATCAGTTCTCGGTCGAGGGCGACAAGGCGCCCCTGACCTTCGACCCCGTGTGCGACACGGGCATGATGACCGACACCCTGGTGGACGACATCTGGGAATATTCCACCACCATGCTCTACGCCGGTGACTGCGTCGGCGGCACGGCCAGCGAAAGCTTCGAGTGGAAGTTCAACTTCCAGTGCGGGATCTGGGAGCCCCTCGCCGGCAACCGGACCCACACCCTGGACCTGGTCAATGGAGCCGTCGACACCCTCGAGTTCTGGTGGAACGACGAGGATCCTTCCCAGTTCACCCTGCACGACATCGACGTGCTGTTTTTCGTGAACATGAACAACACCGCCATCGTGCCGGGCGACACCGTCAGCATCAACGGTTCGGTCGCGCCGTTGTCCTTCGACGTGCCTTCGCTCAACGAGCTGGTCGATGACGGCAGCGGGGTCGACGATACCGCCGGCGATGGCATCTTCTCGACGGTGATCACCTTCCCGGCCGGATCGAACAAGGACGTTGCCTACAAGTTCCTGCTCAACAGCGCCTACGAGTGTGAAGGGCTGGGCGACCGGGACGTGTTCCTGAACGACGAGCTTTTCGACACGATCGGCGGCACCCTGGGCCCGCTGACCCTGCCGACGGTGAACTTCGACTTCTGCAACGCCATCTGGCGCGCGGTCGAGGTGGTCTTCCAGGTCGATTTCAACAACACCGCCTGGGAGAACATCGACGAATTCTTCCAAATCGACGACGTGGTCGGGGTCAACGGCACCGCCAACAACGCCGAGCCTCCGACCTTCGACTGGACCATTCCCTCTTTGAACGAGATGCTGGACGACGGCGTGGCCCCGGACCTGGTGGCCGGCGACAAGATCTACACCGTCAGCGTCATCTTCCCGGACACCAGCGCCCAGAACGTGGACTACAAGTACCTGGTCAACGGCGAGTACGAAGGGTCCACGGTGGGGAACCGTTACTTCGCCATCGATCCGGACAACTACGACGCGGTGGGCAATCCCCAGATCCTGCCGGTGGACGTGTACCAGTCCCTGGGCCTCAGCCCGGTGCCGGAGCGGGGCCTGGCCGGTCTGCTGCTGGAACAGAACAATCCGAACCCCTTCAACCCGAGCACGAAGATTCGTTTCAACGTGGCCCGGGAGGGAACCGGATCGCTGCGGATCTACAACGTGCGCGGCGAACTGGTCCGGGATCTCCGCTCCGGCAAGTTCGAAACGGGCCCCGGCGTGATCGTCTGGGACGGTCGTACCGACAGCGGCCGGGCCGTCGGCAGCGGGGTCTACTTCTATCGCCTGGCCGTCGGCGCCGAAGCGGTGACCAAACGGATGGTTCTGCTGAAGTAGTCCGCATGAGTCAGGATGCCTTGTCGAAGCCGGCCCCGGAGTATCCGGGGCCGGCTTTATTCTGTTGCGCATCGGCGGGCCCTTTTCTAGGATGGCCGGGTGCAATCCGCGTCGAAGAATTCCCACAGGAGGGTATGGAAATGAATCAGATACTCCGCCGTCCCATCTGGCGGAAAGCCGGGGGGCTGGCTGTTCTTGCCGCCGCCCTGATCCTGGGTCTGGCCGCCTGCTATCCCGCCGGACCCGAGAACCTGGGAGAGATCGGGGTCGTGGTGACCTTCAGGAATCCCCAGGGCGACTTCAGCAACCTGAAGACCTACGCCATGGAGGATGTCGTGGCGGAACTGGAGAAGCCGGGAGACGATTCCTCCGAGCCCATAAATCCCGTTTTCATTCCAATCATCCTTGAGGGGCTCCAGTCCCAGATGGAGGCGGCGGGTTTCACCAGGGAACCAGACCCGGAAACCAACAAGCCAGATGTCTGGCTGAGCGTCGGTGCGGTCGTGAGCGAAGTTTGGGTCTACTGGTATGATTGGGGTTACGGGGGATACCCAGGCTGGGGATGGTATTATCCTCCTTACGTGGGCACAGCCTCCTTCCAGCAGGGAACGATCATCTGGCAGCTGCATGATCTGCGCGAGGTCGACGATCCCACCGATCCCGAGGCCAAGCCTCCCTTGAACTGGGTGGCCGCGCTCAACGGCGCGCTCCGAAATAATCCCGCTTCCACCGAAGCGGACATCACCAGTGGAATCAAACAGGCATTCGCCCAGTCACCCTACGTCGCCGCCACCGGCGCGGGAAAATAAGGAGGTCGGGACATGAAAAGATTCATCGCATTGCTTGGCCTTCTGCTGATCCTGGCGCCCGCCGGCGCCGCCCGGGCGGACAACAACTCCTTCGGGATCGCCTGGGGCATCAGCGTGCCCACCGGCGACACGAACGACTTCGCCTCGAAGATGAGTTTCCGGGGCGCCAGCGCCGAATGGCGTAATTTCTACCTGAGGGACGCCGCCTACGGGCTGAACGTCGGCTGGAACGTCTTCAACGAGGACGACGTCTCCACCGTGAGCTTCGCCAACGCCGCCGTAACGGGCAAGCGCTGGAACTACGTCAACGCCGTGCCGGTCTACGCGAGCTGGTTCAAGTACTTCAGCGACGACCGGCGCAGCAGCCGGTTCTACGCCGGCATGAACGTGGGTTCATCGTGGATCGAACGCCGCACGGACATCGGCCTGGTGAGTCTCAAGGAATCCAACTGGCATTTCGCCCTCGCTCCGGAGGTGGGGTGGCAGCTGCCCTGGGATTCCTTCCTGGGATATGTCGGCGTCCGTTACCACTACGCCTTCGAGGCGGGCAACATGGATGCCCAGCAGTGGCTGGAGTTCAAGATCGGGTTCGGCCTGGACTGATTCCCGTCCGCTAGCCGAGTTCGTACTTGTTGATGCGGTAGACCAGCACATGCCTGGGTACGCCCAGATAGGCGGCCGTCCGGGACCGGTTGCCGCCGCACTTGTCCAGGGCCCGGCGGATCACTTCCTTCTCCAGGGCGATCAGCGACAATCCCCCGGCGGGCAGGGGGCCCAGGGGCAGTCCCTGCGGCGCTTCATCCGGGGTGGTCGTGGCCGGGGCCAGATCCCCGGCCCGGGGGGCCAGGCGTTCCAGATCCGCGAGGGTCAGAACGTCGCCTTGCCGCATCAGGACCAGGCGCTGGTTCAGATTCTTGAGTTCCCGCACGTTGCCCCGCCAGGGCCGGGCCTCCAATGCTTCCAGCAATGACGTTTCCGAAGCCAGGTTCTCTCCGCCGTGAACGCGGGTGAAATGATCCCAAAGCGGCTTGATGTCGGTGGAGCGGTCCCGCAACGGCGGCAGGGCCAGCTGGAGAACATTGATCCGGAACAGCAGGTCTTCCCGGAACCGTCCGCGTGCGGTTTCTTCTTCCAGGTCGCGGTTGGTGGCGCACACCAGGCGGAAATCCACCTCGACCGGACCAGGCCCGCCCACCGGGTCAACCTGCCTGGATTCCAGGACCCGCAGCAGCTTGGGTTGCAGATGAAGGGGCAGTTCGGCGATTTCATCCAGGAACAGGGTGCCTCCCCGGGCGGTCCGGATCCTTCCCGGCGCGGCCCGGCCGGCGCCGGTGAAGGCTCCCTTGGCGTGGCCGAACAATTCGGATTCCATCAGGTCGCCGGGAATGGCGGCGCAGTTGACCGTGACGAAGGGCCGGTCCCAGCGGTCGGAGAGGTCGTGGCACGCCCGGGCCGCCAGTTCCTTGCCTGTTCCACTTTCCCCCGAGATGAGAACGGTCGCGTCGTTGGGCGCCACCCGGCGCAGGTTGCCCATGAAGTCGGACATCGCGCGCGAGGCGTAGACCATTCCGCTGTCGGGGGACCTTTTCTTCAGGAGGCGGCGCAATCTGGCGTTGTCCTGTTCCAGGGACCGGGTGTGCAGGGCCTGCTCCACCGTCAATTTCAATTCCTCGCGGGCGAAGGGTTTCAGAAGGTAGGTGAACGCGCCCAGCTTCATGGCCTCGACGGCCTGTTCCACGGTGCCGTGGGCGGTCAGCATGATCACCGGGACGGAGGTCATGGAGGCGGTTTCGCGGATCCGGCGCAGGACTTCCATGCCGTCGGCCCCCGGCATCCGGATATCGGTGATGACCAGATCGGGGTCTTCCCCAAGGAGCGCAAGGCCCTCGTTGCCGTCGGCGGCGGTCAATACTTCGTGTCCGGAATCGGTCAGGATGAACTGCACGACCTCGCGTAGGCTGTTGTCGTCATCGATCAGCAGAATCCGACCCATGTCCAACTCCTTCCGCCGGGTTTCATCTGCTGAGAGACGCGCGCAGGGTCCCGGAAGTGGGGAAAGCGGCGTCGGACTTCTTATCGGTCTCGATGGTGGTGTCGATCCATTCCCGCAGGTACCACAGTTTGTCCACCTTCTCGAAAACGAATATCGCCCGCGACCGGTGTTCCTGACCGCCGAAATTCAGGGTGTAGACCAGGTCCCACTCGGACCGGCCCTTGGATTCGCTGCCCTTTACCAGGACATTGTCCAGCAGCACCAGCGTGGCCCCTTTGTTTGGCGACACCATTTCCTGGATGAATCCGATCTCCCGCTCACGGTCCCACAGGTCCCATTCCACGGGCGGATGTTCAAGGGTGACCGAGGGGAAGGGGACGAAGCGGAAGTTCTCGGCCAGGAAATCGCCGTACCGTTTCCAGTCCCTTTCCGCGACGGTCTCTTCCAGGTTGGCGAGCACCTGTTCGGGATCGAAGGCTCCGGTCAAGGGTTTGGCAGCCTGCGCCACCGCGGGCCCATTGTCCGCCAGGAGCGCCGCCAGGATGACAGGCAGAAAAAAGCTGAGGGGTTTCATGATTTATCCTCCTTGGGAGCCGCCGGCAGGACCATCAGGACACGGCCGCCTCCGGTGAAACCGGAGTCTACCTCCAGAGTGCCGCCGAGGTCTTCGACGATGCGCAGACTTGTTGCCAGCCCGAGGCCGGTTCCATTGCTTTTGGTGGAGAAAAAGGGAGTTCCGAAATTGGCCAGGGCTTCAGCGGTGAACCCGGGTCCGGAGTCGACGACCCCGCAGCGGATTTCGCCGTCGCCGGCCTCGATCTCAAGTCCGATGTTGCCGTCCGCACCGGTGGCGTCCGCAGCGTTGAGGGCCAGGTTCAGCAGGACCTGGCGCACCTGTTCCCGGTTGCCGCGAGCCTCAGGAACGTCGGCCGCGGTGGTGATGGTCAAGGTGTGGGGCTCGGGACGATGTTCCATCAATTGAGCCACCGCGCGGCATTCCTGTTCCAGGTCGAAAGAGGCCACTTCGCCGGGCTCGCTGCGGGCGAAGGTCAGGAATTTGGAAAGGACCTGGTTCAGCCGGCCGGTTTCCTCCTGCAGGATGGAAAACATCCGCGACTTGGGATGGTCCCGGGGAAAATCGTCGGCCAGGACTTCGGCCGAGCCCTTGATGCTGGCCAGGGGATTACGGATCTCATGGGCCAGTCCCGCCGACAGCCGGCCGACGGCGGCCATCCGGGCGGACCTGACCAGTTCGGCTTCCATGGCGGTTTTCTGATCCAGGGTTACGCGAAGATCCTCGGCGGTCCGTTTCTGCCGGTCCCGGGCCGCGTTGATCCGGCCCACCAGGGTGCCGGTCAACAGGCCCACCAGCAGGTACAGCAGCATTTCCAGGATCTTCTCGACGGTGGTGCCCGGGTCGAAACCGATCAACCCGAAGGCGTGGGGGACGTAGAGTGCGATAACCAGCAAGGCTGCCGAAATGCCGCCGGTCGGCCCGCCGCGAAAAGCCGCCAGGATGATGGGGAAGTAGTAGAGGCGCCGGTAGATGCCGTGCAGGGCGTGGATGTGCCAGTGGGTGTTGTAATGCAGCAGGGAAATAACGGCGATCATGGCGAAAGCCAGCCAGTAGCGCCGCAGCAGTTTCAGCCCCTGTGATTTGTCTGCTGTCACCGTCCCAACTCCTTCTTTGCACAATATTCTACGGTTTTTTGGAGAATATTCTTCAATGAATTTGCCCCAAATGACCTCGTTTTCCATAAATGGTTAAAATACAACAAGTTAAAATCGGGCATAATTCCTGCCTTTTGGAGCCCAAGCAAGAAAGGCGCGCCCGTGAAAAACCTGATCCCTCTGCAGGAGTATTTCAAACCCCTGGTTCCTCTGCTGTTCCTGGGGATTTTCCTGTGTCCCGGAAATTCCCTGGCCGAGGCCGGGGACCAAACCGCATTTCCAGCCGATCCCGGGCTCACCGATTACCTGGCCTGGGCCGCGGACCACAATCCCGCCGTGGCCGGGGCGGCCGGCAGGATGGAGGCCCTGCGGCACGGCGCCGCAAGCGCGGGGGCCCTGCCCGATCTCCGGTTCGGCTGGGGAGAAATGATCGTGCCGGTGGAAACCCGGGTCGGTCCCCAGCAGAGGATTTTTTCCCTCAGTCAAACCATTCCCTGGTTCGGCACCCTGGGACTGAAGGAAACGGTGGCCGGCAAGCAGGCCGACGCGGCCGCCGAGGCGGTCCGGGGACACTTGTTGAAGGTGCACCACCGGGTTCGGGCCGCCTGGTTCGATCTGGCCTACCTGCAGGGGGAAATCGCCATCATCGCGGACAACCTGGCCCTGGCCCGGCAGGCCGAAGCTTCCTCCCGATCTTCCTACGAAGCCGGGGTCGGTTCTTTCGGTGATGTCCTGGCCGCGCAGATCGATGTGGAACAGCTGGCGGTCCGCCTGACGGGCCTGCGGGACAGGGTCAGGCCCGTGACGGCGCGGTTGAATTTGGCCACGGGTCTGGACGCCGGTTACCCGACCCCGGCCGCCAAGGCAGCCACCCGGGTAAACCTGGAGTTCGATCTGCCCCCGGATCCGGTTCTGTGGACCATGCTCGAGGATAACAACCCGGATCTGGCCGAGCTGCGGCTGGAACGGGAAGGCCGCCGCCAGGGGGTCGATCTGGCCGGCAAGGCGTCTTACCCCGGACTGACCCTCGGGGTGGACTACATCATGACCGGTCCGTCGGCAATGGAGGGCATAGACGATAACGGCAAGGACCCGGTGATCGCCCGGCTGGGAATCAGCATTCCCCTGTGGGGCGGCAGGGCGGGGGCGGAAAAGAAGACTTCGGCCGGCCGTCTGGCGGCGGCCGGCGCCGACCTGGCCGACGCGCGGCTGCAATTGAACGCGAGCTTCGAAAACGCCTTGTACGACTGGCGCGAGGCCGGGCGCAACGCGGAACTCTACGGCGGGGTGCTGCTGGACAGCGGGCGCCAGGCCCTGGAGGTCACGGCGGCCCGGTACCGGTCCGGCCAGGCGTCCTACGTTGATTTGGTTGCCGCTCGCAAGACATTGTTGGGACTCGAGTTGGCTCATCTGCGGGCGGTTTCCGACCGCAATCATGCCCTGAATGATTTGGCGACCCTGCTGGGGGTCCCGCTGGCAGAACTGAGACAACGGGGCACCGGAGGCTCCAACCCGGGAAGGGAATCATGAACGGAAACATCCTGAGACGAAATTGGCCCGTGGCGGTTTTGCTGGTCGCGGCCTTCGGCCTGGGGTTCCTTCTGCGTGGAGGTGGGGACGGCGGGGAACCGGACGACTCGAAAACAGCCCTGCCGGAAGTCGCCGCGCCCCAGCGTTGGACCTGCTCCATGCATCCCCAGATCATTCTGCCGACCAACGATCAGAAATGCCCCATCTGCTTCATGGATCTGATTCCCCTGGAGGAGGAATCGGGGGCCCACGTGGCTCCGGGCGACCTTTCGCTGAGCGAAGCGGCCGCGGCCCTGGCCGATATCGCCACCGATAAGGTGCGCCGCGAATTCGTGGCCCGGGAAATCCGTCTGGTGGGCAAGGTCAGCGCGGACGAGACCCGCACCCGCACCATCACCGCGCGCGTGGGTGGTCGGTTGGACCGGCTTTTTGTCGACGCCACCGGGCAGACGGTCACCCGCGGGATGGAGCTGGCGGAAATCTACAGTCCGGAATTGTATTCGGCGCAAGCCGAACTCCAGACCGCGGCGGGGGCTTTGGCTGCCGCCGAGAAGGCGGGCGCGGCCACGGCCGGCGCCCGGGCCAACCTCAGGTCCGCGGCGGAAAGACTGCGGTTGTGGGGGATGGACGAACAGCAGATCCAGGCGATCATGGCCGGCGAGGGTATCAGTGATCACCTGGTGGTGCGGGCCCCCGTCGGCGGTGTGGTCGTGTCCCGGCAGGCGACCCAGGGGGACTATGTGAAAACCGGCGGCATCCTCTACACCATCGCCGACCTTTCGGGTGTCTGGGTCACCCTCGACGCCTTCGAATCGGACGTGGCCTGGCTGCGCGAGGACCAGCCCGTGGCGTTCACCGCGCGGGCCTATCCCGGCAGGGAGTTCCAGGGCGACATTCTTTTCATAGATCCGGTCCTGGATGAACGGACACGCACGGTCGAGATCCGCGTCGCGGTGGACAACACCGCCGGCCTGCTCAAGCCGGGCATGCTGGTCACCGGCCGGGTGTCGGTCACGGTCGATGCCTACGGCAATCCGGTGGTCGATCCCGAAACCGCCGTTCCGCCCCTGGTCATTCCCGCGTCGGCGCCGCTGTTGACGGGTGACCGGGCTGTCGTCTATGTGCGGCTGCCCGGCAACGGGGATCCCGTCTTCACCGGGCGCAACGTGGTGCTCGGGCCCCGGGCGGGCGACGTCTACTTCGTGGTCTCGGGTCTGTCCGAGGGCGAGTCGGTGGTGACGCGGGGCAATTTCAAGATCGACAGTGCCCTGCAGATCCAGGCCCGGACCAGCATGATGAATCCCGCCGGGCATGAAGCCCTGAACGGTTTGGCCCCCCTGGAACCCGGTCCTTGCTTCGGCCAGGGCCTCAAAAAGGTTCTTCAGGCCTACTATCCCCTGCAGACGGCCCTGGCGGCCGACGATGACGCCGCCGCCAGGGCGGCCGCGGGTGAGGTCAAAGCCGCGGCAGACAACCTGGACTGCGATACTGCGGATCTTCCCCGATCCGGCGCCGAACTCTGGTCACGGCTGGAGACCGCCCTGCGGGACGCGGCGGGCAGGACCGCGTCCGCGGACAACATCGCCCGGCGCCGCCAAGCCTTCGAATCCCTCTCGGACAATCTCTGGAACGCCCTGGCCCGGTTCGGCGCCGGTTCGGGAGAAACCGTGCGCCGGTTCCACTGTCCCATGGCTTTCGACAACGACGGAGCATTCTGGATTCAGCAGGAGAAAACCACCGCCAACCCCTACTACGGGGCCATGATGCTGCGGTGCGGTTCGCAGGAGGAAGTCCTGGGCGGCGAAGGCGGGGGCTCCTGACATGTCGGATACCCGCAACCCGACCACCGGCTTGGTGGGTAGACTGGTCGGTTTCTGTCTGGACAACAAGCTGATCGTATTGCTGCTGGTCGTTTTGTTTCTCGGCTGGGGCGTCGTTGTGTCCCCCTTCGACTGGGAAGCCGGACCGCTGCCCAGGGATCCGGTGCCGGTGGATGCCATTCCCGACCTCGGGGAGAACCAGCAGATCGTCTTCACCGAATGGGCGGGCCGTTCGCCCCAGGACGTCGAGGACCAGATCACCTATCCCCTGACCGTGGCGCTGCTCGGGCTGCCCCAGGTCCGGACCGTGCGCAGTTATTCCTACTTCGGCTTCTCGACCATCTACATCATTTTCGAGGAAAAGGCCGACTTCTACGATTCGCGCTCGCGCATTCTGGAGAAACTGGGGAGCCTGCCGGGCGGAACCCTTCCCCAGGGAGTCAGCCCCGCGCTGGGACCCGACGCCACGGCCCTGGGACAGGTCTTCTGGTACACCCTCGAAGGCCGCGACCGGCAGGGGCGGGCCACCGGCGGCTGGGACCTGGCCGAATTGCGCACCATCCAGGATTTCTACGTGCGGGACGCCCTGCTGGCGGCCGGGGGCGTGGCCGAAGTGGCTTCGGTGGGCGGTTTCCAGAAGGAATACCAGGTCGAAGTCGATCCGGACGCCCTGCGCCTGTACGAAGTCGGCCTGGCCCAGGTCACGCGGGCGGTGGCCGAATCGAATCGTGACGTGGGCGCGCGGTCCCTGGAAATCAACCGGGTGGAGTATGTGGTTCGCGGCGTGGGGACCATCGAGGACGTCACCGATCTCGAGATGAGCGTCATCAAGACGGTGGACAACGTGCCGGTCCTGCTGCGGGACGTGGCCAACGTCACAGTTGGTCCCGCCCTGCGGCGCGGTGCCCTGGACAAGGAAGGATCCGAGGCCGTCGGCGGCGTGGTGGTGGTGCGCTACGGAGAAAATCCGCTGGCGGTGATCAACCGGGTGAAGGAAAAGATCGCCGAAATCTCGCCGGGGCTTCCGCGCAAGACCCTTCCCGGAGGGACCGAATCCCAGGTGACCGTCGTACCTTTCTATGACCGCACCGGTCTGATCCACGAAACCCTGGGCACGTTGAGCGAAGCCCTCGGCCTGGAAATCCTCATCACGGTCATCGTCGTCATCGTCATGGTGCGCAACCTGCGCGGCGGTCTGTTGGTGGCCGGCCTGCTGCCCATGGCGGTGCTGATGGTCTTCGTGGCCATGAAGGTTTTCGGGGTCGAGGCGAACATCGTTGCGCTATCGGGAATCGCCATCGCCATCGGGACGATCGTCGACATGGGCGTGATCCTGGTGGAGAACATCCTCGCCCGCCACGAAAGGGCTTTGAAGAACCGGGAGTCCGGTGAAGAGGCGCCCTCTCTGCGCGACAACATTCACTCCGCGGCCAGTGAAGTGGGGGGCGCGGTCGTGACGGCCGTGACCACGACGATCCTCAGCTTCCTGCCCGTTTTCACCCTGGTGGCGGCCGAAGGCAAACTCTTCCGGCCCCTGGCTTTCACGAAGACCTTCGCTCTATTCGCATCGGTCCTGATCGCTTTGGTGGTGATCCCTCCGGTGGCCCACCTGCTGTTGAAAATCCGTGTGGGCAACGTGTCCGCGCCCGCTCTCCGGCCGGTTCCCTGGTGGCGCCGGAAGTACCTGCGGAACATCATCCTGGCCGTGGCCGCGGGCGTCGTCCTGGCGGGACGGTGGCTACCCCTGGGTGCGGAGCGGAGCCTGGTCGTGAACGCCCTGTTCGTCCTGATCGCCACCGGAGGTGTCCTGGGATTGTTTCTGGGCTTCGCCCGGATCTACCCGCGGCTGCTGGCCTGGTGCCTGGACCACCGGCGGGTCTTTCTGGTCCTCCCGGCCCTGTTGATCCTCTGGGGCAGTCTGGCGTGGTTGGGATTCGATCGCGTTTTTGCTTTCCTGCCTGGCGCCGGCACGGAACCGGACGGATCCGCCTGGGCGAAAATATGGTCGGGGCCCCGGCACGAATTTCCCGGGTTGGGCAAGGAGTTCATGCCTGATCTGGATGAAGGATCGTTCCTGTACATGCCGACGACCATGCCCCACGCCTCGATCGGCGAGGCCCGAGACGTCCTTTCCAAACTGGACATGGCCATCGCCACGATACCCGAAGTGGACCAGGTGGTCGGCAAGCTGGGGAGGGCGCGCTCGGCCCTCGACCCGGCGCCCATTTCCATGGTCGAAACGGTGATCAACTACAAATCCGAGTACCGGCTGAACGAAAAGGGCCGGCGCCAACGCTTCCGGTTCGACCGGGACGCGGGGGTCTTCCTGAAGGACGAGCGGGGTGAGCTGATTCCCGACCGGCGCGGCCGTTTCTACCGGCAATGGCGGGACGAGATCCGCAGCGCCGACGATATCTGGGGCGAGATCGTGCGGGCCGCCAAGCTGCCTGGCACCACTTCGGCGCCCAAGCTGCAGCCCATCGGCGCGCGCCTGGTGATGCTGCAGAGCGGCATGCGGGCCCCGATGGGGGTGAAGGTCAAAGGGCCCAGCCTGGAGGCCATCGAAGCGGCGGCCATGGACATCGAACGGCACCTCAAGGACGTGCCCGAGGTGGAGGCGACCACGGTCATCGCCGACCGGGTGGTGGGCAAACCCTATCTCGAATTGAATATCGACCGGCACGCCATCGCCCGGCATGGGCTGACCGTAGACGATGTCCAAAGGGTGATTCAGACAGCCATCGGCGGCGTCACCGCCACCACCAGCATCGAGGGCCGGGAGAGGTTCGCCGTCCAGGTGCGTTACGCCCGCGAGCGCCGCGACGATCTGGAAGAGATCCGGCGCATCCTGGTGACCGGTCCCGACGGCGTCCACGTGCCCCTGGGCGACCTGGTGGACATCGCATACGTGCGCGGGCCGATGACCATCAAGAGCGAGGACACCTTTCTTGTCGGGTACGTCATCTTCGACCGCAAACCGGGCCGGGCCGAGGTGGACGTGGTGCAGGCGGCCCGCAACCATCTGAACATGTTGACCGCGAGCGGAGCCCTGTCCCTGGCGCCGGGCGTGAGCTATTCGTTCGCCGGCAGCTTCGAAAACCAGGTCCGGTCGGAAAAGACCCTCGCGGTGGTGCTGCCGGTCGCTTTGCTGCTCATCTTCCTGGTCCTGTACCTGCAGTTTCGCTCCGTGCTGACCACCGCGATGGTGTTCGCGGGCGTGTTCGTGGCCTGGGCCGGCGGGTTCGTGATGGTCTGGCTCTACGGCCAGCCGTGGTTTTTGGACTTCTCGTTCCTGGGGGCTTCCCTGCGGGATCTGTTCCACATCCAGCCGGTGAACCTGAGCGTGGCGGTGTGGGTGGGTTTCCTGGCCCTGTTCGGAATCGCCACGGACGACGGCGTGCTGATGGCCACCTATATGGATCTGACCTTCGCCCGGAAGCGCCCGGCCACCCGGGCGGACATCAGGCGGGCCACCGTGGCGGCCGCCACCCGCAGGGTCCGTCCCGCCCTGATGACCTCGGCCACCACCATCCTGGCCCTGATGCCCGTGCTGACTTTGACCGGGCGCGGTGCCGACATCATGATTCCCATGGCGATTCCCTCGGTGGGCGGCATGCTCATCGCGCTGCTTACCCTGTTCACGGTTCCGGTGTTATATTCGCTGCGCGAAGAAAGGCGACACACCCAACACGCGGAGCAGGAATGAAACTCATCTCATGGAACGTGAACGGCCTACGGGCCTGTATCGGCAAGGGCTTTTTCGATTTCGCGGCCGGCAGTGACGCCGACGTGATCTGTCTGCAGGAGGTCCGTGCGCTGCCGGAACAGGTGGATTTCGACCTGCCCGGATACACGATGATCTGGAATCCCGCCCTGAAGAGGGGCTACTCGGGAACCGCCCTGTTGACCCGCGAGACCCCGCGGGCGGTGTTCCCCGGTATGGGGTTGGCCGACCTGGACACCGAAGGCCGGGTCCTGACCGCGGAGTTCGACGACTATTTCCTGGCCACCGTCTACACGCCCAACGCCCAGCGCGAACTGACCCGCCTGGACTATCGGGAAAACCAGTGGGACGTGCAGTTCCTGAAATTCGTGCGGCGCCTGGAAAAAACCAAACCGGTGGTTTTCTGCGGCGACCTCAATGTCGCCCACAAGGAGATCGACCTGGCCAACCCCGGATCCAACCGGGGCAACGCGGGATTCACCGACGAGGAGCGCGCGGGCTTCGACCGGATCCTGGCCGCGGGTTTCATCGACACCTTCCGGGAATTCGAAACCGGTGGCGGGCACTACACCTGGTGGAGCAACCGCAAGGGAGTCCGCGAAAGGAACGTCGGCTGGCGCATCGATTATTTCCTGATCTCAGAAATTCTCCGGCCCCGGTTGGCCGCCGCCGGGATCCTCGCCGGGGTCCTGGGGTCCGACCATTGTCCCATCACCCTGGATCTCATTTGAATCGTAGGGGTGCACCGGCTCCTCCGGCCAGGGTTGCAGCAACCGGAAGTCGTCACCGAACTGTCCCAGGAATTCCAGGCTCAGAAACTTGGCCAGGGTGTGCAGGGGCAGCGTGATCACGGTGCCGATGTAGGGGATGGCCATCAGGATCAAACCGATGCAGCAGGTCAGCAGACCACCGGCCAGATACAGGATGCCGCCGACCACCACGATGCCGAAATAGAACAGGCCGAACAGGACAAAACTTCCGGGGTGCTCCTTGAACAGGGGCAGGAACCGCCGCCAGGCTTCGGTGGCGGAAATCCGGTGGCGGTACATGATGGGCACCACGAACTGGGTCAGGAAAAATTCAACGAACACCAGAGTGGTGATGAGGACGAACATGGCGGTCCCCGCCAGGATGATCAAGGGAACCGTGGCGACCGGGGGAGTGTCGAGAGCCGCCAGGGGAACGAGCAGCATCAGGCCGCCGACAAACAGGGATCCGATGACCACGAATACAATGATCGAATAGACGACCTGCCAGAGAAACAGACTGTCGCCCTGGCTTTGGAATTCCGTCCAGGGGGCTTTGACCTCGGTCCGGGTGTGGACCAGGTTGTCCAGGAACATGAACCTTCCCCGGCTGCTGATCCACAGCACGAGCAGTCCGATCGCAATAACCCCCAGCATAATCATGCCGGCCAGCAGGAGCGCCCAG
This sequence comes from Candidatus Krumholzibacteriota bacterium, assembly GCA_039714075.1. Classification (GTDB taxonomy): domain Bacteria; phylum Krumholzibacteriota; class Krumholzibacteriia; order LZORAL124-64-63; family LZORAL124-64-63; genus JAGLCY01. The sequence continues at coordinate 17,584 of JBDLKA010000025.1, forward strand.
GGGTGGCTGAAGACATCCCCCAGAAAATCAAGGCCTCCGCCGTACCAATCGCGGACCTGGGATTTGTTCAAGTCCTCGGAGATCCGTAATTGTTCGGAGGCGCTTCCTGAGGACCCCCCGGCCAGATCGGCCAGCCACGCGGTGAAGCCCAGCACGAACCACTTGCCCAGGTCGAAGGGTTGAAAAAGGAAGGCTTTCATGCGGTGCCAGGCATGGTCCAGGGGTTTGGAATACGAGATCTGCATGGGGTCACCGGTCCGCGATTTTTCGGGTCCTGGGGGAAAATTCCCGAAGTTCCGTCACCGTACACCGGACGGAACCGGAATATTCTCGCAAACTTATGGCATAAGGTAAACAGCCCAGAGTATTTCTTCCCAATCAGGTAGATGTATTTGAAAAAACATACGCAACTCGTTGTGGTATCAGGGATTTTGTCGCAACAAAAATATTTTGACACCATTAATAAATTACCTACCATTCGGGTGGGATTGGTGCGGCGTCCAGCCGAAAACCCACTTACCGGAGGTCCCGGGACCATGCAGACAACAGTTGCCTTCCTTCGCCATGTCGGTTTGTTGACTTTCCTTTTCGCGGCCATTTGCGGGCCGGCCACTGCACTGGGTCAGGAGGCCGAAGGGAACCGACCCGAACAGCCGGGAGGGATCAACGACAAGCCCTACCTGACCACGATCGGACAGGGAGCCGTTCTCGGCGGCTACATGGACATGGAATTCGAATGGGACGAGAACAACAACACCTTCGACCAGCACCGGTTCGTTCCCTTCATCACGGGCCACGTTTCGGAGCGGGTCACGGTGTCGGCCGAAATCGAATTCGAACACGGCGGCAACGTGGACGGTGACGGGGAAATCAAGCTGGAATACGCGGTCATGGATTTCGCTTTTTCCGAGGGGCTCAATTTCCGGGGCGGGGTCATCCTCAGTCCGCTGGGGTCCTTCAACCTTCTCCACGACAGTCCCCTCAACGACCTGACCAGCCGTCCGGTGGTCAGCCGCCAGATCATCCCGTCGACCCTCAGCGAAGCGGGGATGGGCCTGTTCGGCACCCTGTACCCGGGTGAGGAAGCGGTGCTCAGCTACCAGGCCTTCCTGGTCAACGGGTTCGACGGGGGAATCATCCAGGAAGTCGAAGATGACGGAGGCAACGTGATCGACGGCCGGTTGCGGATCCGGGGAGGCCGGGGCAGCCAGAAGAAGGACAACAACAACGACAAGGCCATCGTCGCCCGGGCGGGGTTCAGCCCCGTCCTGGGGTCCAGCGTGGGGCTTTCCGTCCACAGCGGCAAATACGATGACGCCGGCAACCATCGGGTCACCATCGGGGCCCTGGACGCCAAGGTGACCTTCGGTTCCATCGAATTCCTGGGGGAGTATGCCCTGGCCGCGGCGGACATCGACTACGAAAAGTATCCCACCGCCGCGGAAAGCCAGTCCGGTCTGTATGCCCAGGCCAATTATCACCTGCTGCACGATGTGTTCCTGAACGGTTCGGTGGTGACCCTGGTGGCCCGGGGTGACCGGGTCGATTTCGATACGGATCACGATGGTGACACCGAGCAGGGTTTCACCCTGGGCGCCAACTTCCGTCCCACCGAAGAGACGGTCTTCAAATTCGACTACAACTGGACCTGGGTTACGCCCCTGGATGGTGAAAGAGGAGACGCCGAGAACCGGTTCTTCTTCTCCTTCGCCACCTATTTCTAGGGAGGAAAGGTGTTGCGCCGACTCGAACTGATGCTGGTCGCCGCGGTCCTGGCTCTTGCCGGGGCCGCGGGGCCGGTCCGGGGTCAGGACCAGCTGACCGAGAGTCCCGACGGTCCCGAAGCGGTCAAGGTCTACTTCACGCCGGACGAGGCGCTGGCCCGGGTCTTCGCCGAAGCGGATTCCCTGTGGTCCGAGGAATGGATCCCGACCCCGGGACAGAGGTCGGAGCTGGAAACCCGCCTGGGCTGGGCCGTCACCGGGGAAACGTTTGTCGTCCACCGTGGGATCAGGGACGGACAGGACCAGGGCTACGCGATGATCATGGAGGAACAGGGGCGCTTCAAGCCCATCACCTTCATGGTCAAGGTGAAGGCCGACCTGCGGGTGGAAATGGTCCTGGTCATGGTCTACCGGGAATCGCGGGGTGACGGGGTGAAGCGCCAACGCTTCCTGAAACAGTTCCGCGACAAGGACGAATCGGATCACCTGAGGTTGAACCGCGACATCGTGGCCGTCAGCGGAGCGACCATGTCCAGCCGCGCCCTGGCCATTGGTGTCAAAAAGGCCCTGGCCATCCTGACCTTGAAGCATGCCCCACGGAAAGACGGCCCATGACCGAAAAGCAGATGAAATCCGGCCTGCGCAGCAGCCACCGTTGGGTGGGGGCCCTGGCGGCCGTCCTCCTGTTTCTGGCGGGCGCCAGCGGTTTCCTGCTGCAGCATCCCTCCTGGCTGGGACCGGCGGCCAACCCGACTTTCGCGGTGGCCGCCGACCCGGTGGTTCCCGGGCGTCTGCTTCGGGGTACCCACTGGGGTGTCGAGGAATCGACCGATCAAGGCCTTACCTGGCGGGAAATCGATATGCTGGCCCCGCCGACGGATGTGGTCCGGGTCATTTTTGCTCCTGATGATCCGCGGTTGGTCCACGCCCTGGGCCGGGACGCGCTGGTTCGCTCCCGGGACGGGGGGCGCATCTGGCAGGAGGTTCCGATCAATGCGACCGGGCTTCAACCGGACACCCGTTTTCTCGACCTGGGGATCGCGCCCGGTGGGGTTCTGTATCTTTTGACGGACGACGGTCTGTTGGGCAGTTCCGACGGCGGCCTTTCCTGGGACCGGCGAGGTACAGCGACCGGGAAGGCCTCCCGGGATTGGCGAGGCCTCATCCACGATCTTCATACCGGACATATCCTGGGCGCGACCGGCCGCCGGATCGCCGAAACCGGGGCGCTGGCCCTGCTGTTCATCACCGTGACCGGCCTGGTTCTCCTGCGGCGGAACGGAAAGGTGTTCCGCCGATGATCCGCCTCCTGGCATTGACCTTGTTGGTGTGGTCGGGAGCGGTGGCTTCAGCGGAAGAGCAGGTGTCCCGGGAGCAGGTGCGGTATGTCATGGGCACCACCGCCACGGTCCGGGCCTGGGCTCCGGATGCGGAGTCGGCCGCCCTGGCCGTCGAGGCGGCCTACGCGGCTTTTGCCCGGACGGACTCCCTGATGAGCACCTGGCGCGACGACAGTGTCCTCAGCAGGTTGAATCGTTCCGTGGCCGGCCACTGGGTGGAGGTGGGCCCGGAAGTCTGCGGGGTGCTTGACGAGGCCAAGAGGGTGGCCGAAGCCAGTAAGGGGGCTTTCGATCCGACCGTGCTGCCTCTCGTCCGGCTGTGGGGCTTTCGGGACGGCGACGTCGCGCTGCCTGATGCGCAGGTCCTGGACAATGTCCTTCATTCCGTCGGCCATGACCTTTTGGAATTGGACCTGCCTGGGGGTCGCGCGCGCCTGCTTACCCAGGATGCGGCGGTCGATCTGGGCGGCATCGCCAAGGGGCATGCCCTGGAACAGGCCGCGCGGGCGATGCAAAATGCCGGGGCCGGCAGCGGGGTTGTCGATCTGGGCGGCAATATCCTGGTTTTTGGTCCGGCGACCGCAAGGCAGGTGGGTATCGTGGATCCTCGCCGGGAAGACCGGCTTCTGGCCGCGGTTCTCTTGACCGACGCGGCGGTGGCCACATCTGGACAATATGAAAGATTTTTGACCATCGAGGGCCGTCGCTACGGACACATTCTGGACCCGCGCAGCGGTTGGCCGGTGCCCTCGGGGATAAGCGTTACCGTGGTCGCCGGGCGGGCGATCCTGGCCGACGCCCTGGCCACCGCGGCCGTGGTTCTGGGACCGGACGATGGCCTGGCCCTGCTGGAGAGGATTTCGGGAGTGGAAGGAGTTCTGGCGGTTCCCGATGGCCGGGGCGGTTTGGGACTCAAAACAACGTCCGGATACGTCCCGGTGCCGGAGTCCCCCGGGACGGCCCACGGTTTGCAATCTTGTTCAAAGGAGGGGAAAGCACAGCAAACACATTGAGTTGAGCAACATTTGGCGGTTCCCACATTGCAAATTGCAACACGCATCCTGGTTTGGGTCATCTTTATTTCCCTTTTCAGTCTTCAGCCGAACATACCGGGGCTTTTTGCGGGGTCCGGGCAGGCCCGGGCTGAACAGGCCGACGCGAACTCGCTTTCCTACACCGTTCAGTCAGGCGACACCCTGCTGAAAATCTGTTCCCGCCACCGCCACCTGACCAATCACTATTCCCTGACGGACATGTTGACGGCGATCCGCCGCGCCAATGGTCTGGAATCGAATTTCCTGCGCATCGGACAGAAGCTTCAGATTCCCGTGATTGAAAAAGAGAATTTCAGCCGGGTGACCCACCGGATGGGTGCCGGAGCGGAAATGCGGGGCATCTACCTGACTGGGCCGGCCTGCGGGGTCTCGACGGTTCTGGCCCGGGTGGACCGGTTCATCGAGGCGGGCGGCAACGCGGTCGTGTTCGACGCCAAGGATATCGACGGCGGAGTTTCCTACTTCAGCCGCCACGGTCTGGCGTCCTGGGGCGCGGGGCGTTCGGGGCCGGTCATTTCCTCCCTGGACGACATGATGAGCCGGCTGGACCAGCGCGGCCTTTACGTGGTGGCCCGGATCGCCCTCTTCCTGGACGGCGAATTGGGCAGGCGGCGGCCGGATCTTGCGCTACACGATTCCACCGGCGCGGTCTGGTCCGAAAGAGGCTGTGTCTGGGTGGATCCCGCCAACCGGGAAGTCGTCCAGTACAACCTGGCCCTGGCGGGGGAACTGGCCCGGGCCGGGGTGGACGAAATCCAGTTCGATTACGTGCGCTTCCCCACCAACGGCTGGATGGGGGACGGGCAGGGCGACCTCGAGGCTGTGGCGGTCCGCCGCCGCACGGTCATCGCGGATTTCCTGTCCGCGGCGCGGGATACCCTGGACGGCTACGGGGTGAAGATCTCGGCGGACCTCTATGGAATCATGGCCTGGGACCAGATTGAAGACCTGGCCCTGACCGGGCAGCATGTGCCGACCATTGCCTCGTTGGTGGACGTCATCTGCCCCATGATCTACCCCTCCCATTTCGGGCCGGGTTTCGAAGGCCGCAAAAGGCCGGGTGACGATCCGGTGTATTTCATTTCCGAAGGGACCCGCCGCTTCCTCGATCTGGCCGCCGGTCAGGCCGAGGTGCGCCCCTGGCTTCAGGCCTTTCCCTACCGCGTGACCCGTTTCGACGGGGAATACATCACCGCCCAGGTCCAGGCCTCCAGGACCGCGGGGGGAGACGGGTGGAGTCTGTGGAATCCTTCCTGCAACTACGAAGTGGCCCTGAATGTCATGCCCGGCATATGCGGGGACCGGGTCGTCAGCCAGGCGGCCACGGAGACGGGGACCTACGCGGTCGGTTCGGCAGGCGCCGCGGGCCCGACCCGGCCCGGGTTCAGCGACACTCCCGGACAATAATTTCACCAGGTTAATAAAATCCCATGGCATCCCTCAGGGCGGCGGTATAAATTCGGCGGATAACCGGAACCGTGAATCCGCCGCCAAAGGATGCCGCCATGTCTTTCAGCAAACTAGCCAATGCCATCGGGGCTTCGGTGACCCTGAAACTCAACGCCGAAGCTGCCAGAATGCGGGCCGCGGGGGATCCGGTCATCCACCTGGGGGGCGGTGAGCCCAAGAGCCTGGCTCCCGAAGCGGCCGTTGAGGCGGGCATCTCCATGCTGAAAACCGGGGAGATCCGCTACACCCCGGCCGCCGGTACCCCGGCCATGCGCGACGCCATCATCGCCTACACCGAAAAATTCTACGGGCGCAAGGTTGAACGGACCAACGTCATGGCCTCGGCCGGCGCCAAGCAGGCGATCATGGTGGCCCTGATGGCCCTGGTCGATCCGGGCGATGAAGTGGTGTTTCCGGTGCCCTACTGGGTGAGCTATCCCGACATGACCCGGCTGGCCGGCGGGATCCCCGTGCCGGTGCGGGCCGCCGACGGTTCCTTCCAACCCTCTTTGGACGAGATGACCGCCGCGATCACTTCCCGGACCAGGGCGGTGCTGCTGAACAGCCCCAACAATCCTTCGGGCAAGGTATTCGACGGCGAATGGCTGCGGGGGCTGGTGGCTTTTTGCGAGGAACGGGACATCTTCGTGATGATGGACGACATCTACCACCGGCTGGTTTTCGACGGGCGCAGCGCGGTCCACTGTTACGATTGTACCGATCGTTCGGTGGACGACGCGAAACTGGTCGTCCTGAACGGCGTGTCCAAGCAGTACGCCATGACCGGGTTCCGTATCGGGTGGGCGGTCGGGCCGGCTGACCTGATCAAGGTGATGGCCAACATCCAGTCCCATCAATCGGGAGGGCCCTGCAGCCTTTCCCAGACCGCGGCCGTCGCGGCGATCGCGGGCGCCCAGGGTTCGGTCGGCAAGCTGCGCGAGACCCTGGAAGCCAGCCGCAACGAGTTGATGACCCTGCTGGGAGAGATCCCGGGTCTCAAGGCCGACGTGCCCGAAGGAACCTTCTACTGTTTCGCCGATTTCCGGGCCTTCGACGAGGACTCGTCCCGTCTGGCAGCGCGTCTGCTGGAAAAAATCCAGGTCGTCACCGTGCCGGGGATCGAATTCGGGATGGAGGGGTTCCTGCGCCTGAGTTACTGCGGCCCCATCGAGGATGTCCGCGAAGGTGCTCGCCGGATCAAGTGGCTGCTCGACGAGAACGGTGCGCCTGAACTGCGGGTCGGTGATAAGGTCTTTACCCGCTGAGTCGGGACCGGCTCGTGTCCTGCCCAGGTGGCCGCTTTTGTAAATATTGAATATTATTTTTCAGGTACGGCATATGCAAACCACCATCAGAGGGGGAGACCATGGAGAAGAAGGCCCACCTCAGGGACGGAACCGAGATCCTGATCCGGGAGCTGCGGGAGGATGACGTCGAGCGGTCGTTCGAGTTCTTCGGCGCCCTGCCGAAGAAGGACCGGCTCTACCTGCGGAACGACGTCACCAAGCGCGAGGTGATCGAAGAGCGCATCCAGAAGATGAAGGCCTGCAAGTGCATCCGCCTGGTCGCGGTGAACGGCGAGGGCCGCATCGTGGCCGACGGCTCGCTCGAGTCCGAATCCTACACGTGGCGGGACCATGTGGCCGAACTGCGGCTGATCGTCGCGTCGGACTTCCAGCGCAAGTCCCTCGGCATGCTGCTGGCGCGGGAGCTCTACCTGGTCGCCGCCAGCAAGGGTGTCGAGGAGATCGTCGCCCAGTTCATGGCGCCCCAGAAGGCGGCGTTCAAGATCATCGAGCGCCTGGGATTCACCCGGGAGGCGGTCCTGCCCGGCCACGTCAAGGACATCGCGGGCCACAGGCACGACCTGATCATCATGCGCTGCAAGCTGCAGGAAGTGCTGGACGAGCTCGAGAACTACGTCGCCCGCTACGACTGGCAGCGCACGCGCTGAGTGAATCACGCGACGTAATCCCCACCGCCATATCCCTTCCTGGGAGCGGATACCGATCCCTTCAACCCCGGTACCCGTTTCTCCTTTGAGACGCCTGCTGACAGGGATCGTCACGTGGCTCCGGTTCGAAACCGTGTGTGGCGCCAATCCATAATGTAGAGTAATATGGTATGATATTGTGATTCTCCAGTCATTATCATCAAAAAATTGAGGGGAAACCGTGAAAGTCATATCAGTCTGCCTCTGTCTCGCCGTCGGCATCACTGGTCTTTCCTTGGCCGCCGAACCGCGCCTGGAATCAATCCGTCACGAGGGCGGCTCCCATGCCGATGGCGCCAAGGCTGTTGTCGACACCCTGCTGTTGATGGGAGCCCACGGTGAAGGCGCACCCCACATCGGCACCTTCGAGTCGCCAACGGGATCGCCGGACTGGAACGGATGGACCAGCATCGACATTACGCAGGAAACCGAATCCTATTGGCATGTCGACACGTTCAAGGCCGTCACGGGCACTTATTCGGTATGGTGCGGGTCGATGGATGTCTTATCCTGCTGGCACGATGATCCGGACGGCGGCTATGGTGCCAACTACAACGAGCGGCTCGAATGGCGCGGCACCGTCGCTGATCCTGCTTTGCCCTGTACCGTATCCATCTCCACCAATTACCACGTCAGCACCATGCCTGGTTATGACTTCTTTTTTGTTTCGGTGGAGTTGCCTGACAATGGCCTGGCCAATTTGCTGGCCATAGACGGCCACTACGATGACCTGTCGTTTGCCGGCAACTTCGTTTATCAGCCCGAAGATTACGTGGGACCAAACGCCGACGAGGTAGTTGTCCTGTTCCGGGGGACTTCGGACGGCGGTTGGGACGGCGCGGACTGCACCTGGCCCAACGACGGTATAGCCCAGGTGGACGACGTGGTCATCACCCTGAGCAACGGCACCGGCTACAGTCACGATTTCGAGAACGGCACGCTGGGCGATTTCCAGATCGCGTATCCGCCGGGCGTCGGGGATTATGCGCAACTGTGGTCCGGCTTGCCGGATCTCGATCCCTGCGTGACCAATGATTCGCCCCAGGTGGCCTTTATCGACGACGGCCTGGTGGTACCGGGCACGGGTGGCTCGTTTTGTATCGACTGGTGTTACGGTCCGAATGGTTATGTCGTCAATTCCACTGGCGGGTTGTCAAGTTACCCCACACCCTGGCGCGATCGTAACCTGCACAACGCCGTCGAATCACCGCCCATGGCCTGGGACAACCCAGACCATGACGGCGCCCTGCTGTCGTACTCGGTCTACCGTCACGAGAATCTGGACCCCGAATCAGCCGGTATTTTCTATACCTGGGCCGTGCGCTCGGTTTCGACCGGTGACCCGGCCGATCTGGCTGGAGCCGAGTGGCAGGACCATGGATTCGTATATTACGGGGGACCCAACTACCAGCGGGAAACCAAAGACCTGCGTGATCTGCTCGTGCCGGGCAGAACCCACGTGCAGGTTCAGCTGGGTGCCTACGAACTGGGTTGGGTCTGGGGTTGGGATGGCAACAACACCACGCCGGCGCCCTATTTGGACAATGTGCGCCTGCAGACTTTTCCGGCGGAAGGCCCCGGCCTGTCGGCGACCACCGAAGGGTTGGCCACGGACGGTTTTCCCGCCAACGGCGGGCTTGACCTGGTGAATCTCGGTGCCAACAGCGTGCCGTTCGACGCGTCCGCTCACGTTGATGTGCCCCTGGCGCCGCAGGACTCTTTACTGATTACCTGTGTTCCGGTCGGAACGGGCGCCGTTTTGGCCGGTCCGCCTCGGCTGCACTACAATCTCAGGCGGAATACCCTGTTCGATGCTTATCGCACCAGCGGGTTGCCGGATGTCGGTTCGGTGCCCTGCGCGCCGACGGGGAACGATTCCACGACCTGGGCCGCCGATCTGCCGGACCAGGATTTCCTGTTTCCCGGCGACAGGCTGCACTACTACTTCGCGGCCGACCAGGACATCGGAGGACAGATCGAATCATCGGTCATGCCCGCCGACACGACAGGCTTCTCCGATTTCTCGGATTTCCCCGTGATCAACGGCGGCTACGATCCGGCCTTTGCCGTGCGTGGGCTGCCGACCGTCAGCGAGGTTGTCACCGCACCCGGCACCCACGAAACGCCCAGGGTCCTGTTCTGGCACGATTCGGGCACGAATGATGACTGGGCGGTCTGGACTTCCGCATTCCAGATGACCGGTCTCAGTGGCGGCGGTGTTGATTTTTTCCATACCCAGGGCGCCTGGTCGGGGCATTGGAACGGCCTTGGTAGCCGTGCCACCATTGGCCAACTTTCCAACTACGACGTCATTCTGTATTCCAGTGGTGAGATGCCGGCCAATACGATTGCACATGCATACGATGGGATTGCCCGGCCGGGCGTCAACGACATCGACGTGCTTGATGGTTGGCTGAAACTGGGCGACAGGAATCTGCTGGCCTTCGGCAACGATCTGGCCAGTGACCTTCATTCAGGCACCGCCGCCCAGTCCGATTTCCTGTCCACGTGGTTCGATGTCTCCGCCGCGGTGCGCGATGTGAAGCCGCTGATCGATGGACAGAATGCGCCTCTGGTGCTGCCCGAGACCGGCAACCCCGTATTTTCCACGGCAGGCAGCTGGTTGGCTTACGGCAAGGGTTGCAGCTCTTCGCCGTTTTTCGAAGGCTATGTGCAATACGTTGCCGACCGCTTCGACGCCCTTCTGCCGGGTGTTGACGCCGTCCGGCTGGCCAATTGGACGACCCCGGACCGGATTCCGGGATATGTCGAGACGGCGGCGGTGCTCACGACCGATGCGGTCTACAACGCCAGGGTCATCCTGGTCCCCGTGGATTTCAAACTCATCCTTACCGACCCGAACGAAACGACGGAGACCGGTTCATCCTATCCGGCACGGGTCCGCCTTCTGAACGATGTGCTGACCTACTTCGGTCACGGCGGTGATCCGTTGGATGTGGTTTCGGTACCCGGTGCGTCGGGATTTTCCCTGACACACTATCCCAACCCTTTCAATCCCTCGACGACCATCAGCTACACCGTGGCGCAGCCCGGCCGATTGTCCATCAAGGTGTACGATTTGCGGGGCCAGCTGGTGCGTAATCTCCACGATGGGCACGCCGCCACTTCCGGGAGCATGGTTTGGGACGGCCGGAGGGATGACGGTGAAGCGGCCTCATCCGGCATCTATTTCTACGAAGCGCGCATGAGGGGCGAGGTCCGCGTGGGGAAAATGACGCTGATCAAATGACCGGAGCAGGCGGGCCGTTCAGTTGCGGCTGTGCCTGATGATTTTTCCTTCCACCGTGTAGATCGTGTCCTCGGCTATATTGGTGGCCAGGTCGGCGACCCTCTCGATGCTCTTGGCCGCCAGGAGCCAGGAGATCACCGCTTCGGCGCGGGCGGGGTCGGCCGCCAGTTTTTCCTTCAGGATCCCGATGAAATTCCGGTAGTCCAGATCGACTTCGTCGTCGGCCGCCAGAACGATCCTGGCGCCGGCCGTGTCCATGTTCATCAGGGATTCCAGACTCTGGCGCAGCATGGCCTGCGCCTTTTCACCCAGGGACTGCAGGCGTTCCCCGAATATGGGCGGGCATTGGTCACTGTCCAGCCGCGGCTGGATGCCGGCGATGTTCACAGCCAGGTCGCCGATCCGCTCGAGGTCGTTGTTCATCTTCAGGGCGGCGACCAGGAAACGCAGATCCACGGCCACGGGCTGGTGCAGGGCCAGGACCTTCAGGCATTCCTCCTCGACCTCCACTTCCAGTTCATCGATTTCGGCATCGTTCCGGCGCACCTTTTCCGCAAGTTCGGAATCGCTGTCCCGCACCGCCCTGATGGCCAGTTTCAGGTTTTCCTCCACCACGGAACTGAGGTGGAAAAGCTGCTTTTTCAGCCGGTCGAGTTCAGTCTGCAGATGTATCTTCATTCCGGGCCTCCCGGGGCAGGATGATGGTAAAGGTGCTGCCAACACCCAGTTCACTTTCAACCGTTACGCGGCCCTGGTGGGCCTGGGCAATGTGTTTGACGATGGCCAGGCCCAACCCGGTGCCGCCCATCTGGCGGCTGCGCGCCTTGTCCACCCGGTAGAACCGTTCGAACAATCTGGGCAGATGTTCCGCGGCGATTCCCGGACCGGAATCGGAAACCTCGACGTGAATCATGTCCTCGGCCTGATTGCAGGAAAGGGTGACCGGAGAGCCTTCGGGGCTGTATTTCATCGCGTTGTCCAGGAGATTGGTCACCGCCTGTTCGAACAGGGGAGCGTTGATTTCGGCGCGAATGCTTCCTTGGCAGGCAAGCGAGACACTCAGGTCGGCCTGGGAATGCTTGCCGGTCAAATCCCGCACCACCCGTTCGAGAACGGGGGCCAGGGGCAGGGATTGCCGCTCGATCCCGCCGTTGAATTCCAGCCGGGACAACGACAGCAGGTCCGAGATGATGGAATTCAGACGATCCGCCTGCCGGTTGATGATGCCCAGGAAACGGTCGAAACCCTCGGAATCCTCGGGAGGGTTTTCGATCAGGGTTTCCACATACCCCTTGATGGAGGTGATGGGAGTTTTCAGTTCATGGGAAACGTTGGCCACGAAATCACGGCGCATGCTTTCCAGGCGGCGAATCCGCGTGATGTCGTTCAGCACCAGCAGGGCGCCCAGGGGCAGGTCGCCTTCCTGGATCAGGCCGGTGGCGTGAATCTGGATCCAGCGGTCCGCGGCCGTCCCCAGCCGGATGTCCTTTTCGATGGGTCCGGCCCCGGCCAGGACATCCTGGGCCATGGAAGTCAACTCGGGATTGCGCCCGATCTCCTGGATGCTGCGGCCGAGGGACTTTTGCCGGTCCTGCCCCAGGAGATGGGCGGCGGCCTTGTTCAGGCTGATCACGTTTTCGTCCGCATCGATCGCCAGGACGCCTTCGACCATGCTGGACAGCACGGCTTTCAATTCCTTCCGCTGACTGTCGATGGTACCTATCCGTTCGCCCAGCTGGCGGGCCATGTGGTTCATGGCGTCGGCCACGGCGGCGATTTCCGTGGTGTCGGCGACATAGAGTTGCTGGTCGAGATTACCGGACGCGAAGGCTTCGGCGCCATCCTGCAGCCGGCCCAGCGAGCGGCTCAGGGACCGCGACAGCAGGTAGCTGGTCATGCCCGCCAGCAGGGCGAGAAGGATTCCGGCGAGGATGATCTTGGCGTAGACGCCGCGGATAAGAAGAGCCAGGGAACCCAGGGAGACGGAGGTCCTCATGACCAGGACGGGTTCCGCAGCGCTTGAACCGGTTCCCACCGGTACGGCGACATACATGCGGAGATGGTCGAGGGTGGAACTGAAGCGCGTGCTGGAACCGGTGCCGCCGCCCAGGGCGGTCACGATTTCCGGCCGGTCGCCATGATTATCCATGGCGGGGGGGAGTTCATCGGAATCACCCACCACGGTGCCGTCGGGCAGGATCACGGTCAGGCGCATCCCGCTTACCGTCCCCAGTTCCCGGCAAAGGGCCTGGACGGCTGTCCGGTCATCGGCAGCCATCAGCGGCACGAACCGCGGACCGCTGACCCGGGCCAGGTTTTCGAGTTCGATGGCGGTGCGCTCCATGAAGAAGTTCCTCATGGACCGGCCGGCGAATCCCGTCACCAGGGCCAGGGTGACCACCAGGATCAGCAGCAGGGGTGGAAACAGTGACCACATCAAGGTTCCGCGTCGCATCATCACTCGCCCATCTTGTAGCCGATGCCGCGCACGGTGTGGATCAATTTTCCGGCCTCGCCCATTTTGCGGCGCAGGGCGGCGATCTGCACGTCGACCGAACGGCCGGTCACCGGATAATCGTCCCCATGGACCGAACGCACGATCTGGGTCCGGGTGAAGACCCACCCCGGCCTGGAGGCCAGGAAATGCAGGATCCGGAATTCGGTCCGGGTCAGATCGACGATATTTCCCTTCACGGTGACTTCATGACGTCCGGGATGGATGGAAATGGTGTCGAATTCAAGGACGTCCTCCTCACCGACCCTGCGGGCGGCCCCGCGGCGCAGGACCGCCTTGACCCTGGCCAGCAGGATCTTGGGCCGGAAGGGTTTGGTGACGTAATCGTCCGCTCCCGCGTCGAAACCGGCGATGACGTCTTCTTCCTCGCCCTTGGCGGTCAGCATGATCACGGGAATTTTTTCGGTACCGGGATCGCCCTTGAGTTTCCGGCAGACTTCCAGTCCGGACAGACCCGGGAGCATGAGGTCGAGCAGGATGAGATCCGGATGGGCTTCCTGGGACTGGTTAAGACCGTCTTCACCGGTATGCACGGAGGTCGGTATATAACCGTGCCGCTGGAGATTGTATTCCAGCAGTTCAGCGATGTCCTCTTCATCCTCGACGATCAGGACGTGCTCTCCAGACATGATTTCCAGCCCTTTCTCCGCTGTGGAAAACTCATGGAATTCTGGTTCATCGTCACAGACGGTCGGTCCCAAAGGGGGAATGCGCAAGTTAGGATATTGTAAATGAAATTTCCAGACAATGAAACCTAAATACCTTGGAAGACTTAATTTACACAATCTTTACAATTGACTGGCAGTTCCCTTACAAACGGTGGTTACCGTTCGGCCCAACAATTGTCCGCCCCATTGGCGGGTGGCGTGTGGGGAATACCACAGACCGGCAGAGGTCCGTGAACGAAAGGTAGGATCGTATGTTCCGCATCAAGTCCGGCAAGAATTCACGCTCCCGGTTGATCGGGGTTCTGGCCCTGTCACTGGTTCTTGCGACCAGCGCCGTCGCCGGTGTCTCGGTTGACCCGGCCCTGCCCGGGTACGTGAAGGAAGGCGAGGTCGCCGGCAGCCTCAAGAGCATCGGTTCCGACACCATGAACAACGAGATGGCGCTTTGGGCCGAGGGTTTCCGGGGCTTCCACCCCGGGGTCAAGGTTGAAGTCGAAGGCAAGGGCTCTTCCACGGCTCCCCCGGCCCTGATCGCCGGCACCAGCAACTTCGGGCCCATGAGCCGCAAGATGAAGAGCAAGGAAATCGACGAGTTCGAAAAAAGGTTCGGCTACAAGCCCGTGCAACTGCGGACCAGCATCGACATGCTGGCCGTCTACGTGCACAAGGACAATCCCATCGCGGGGCTGACCCTGCAGCAGGTCGACGCCATCTTCAGCAAGACCCGCAAGGGCGGCGCCACCAAGGACGTGACCACCTGGGGCGATCTGGGCCTGACCGGCGAGTGGAAGGACAAGCCCATCAGCCTGTACGGCCGCAACAGCGCCTCGGGCACCTACGGCTATTTCAAGAAGCACGCCCTGTTCAAGGGCGACTACAAGGACGAGGTCAAGGAGCAACCCGGCAGCAGTTCGGTGGTCCAAGGCGTGGCCTCGGACAAGTACGGCATCGGCTACAGCGGCATTGGTTACATGACCAGCGATGTGCGCGCGGTGCCCCTGTCCGCCGAAACGGGTGACGATGTCGCCTTCATGGCCGCCGAGCCGGACAACGCCTACTCGGGCGACTATCCGCTGGCCCGTTTCCTCTACCTCTCGGTCAACTACAAGCCGGGCAGCCAGTTGGATGACCTGCGGCGCGAATTCGTCCGCTTCATCTTCAGCACCCAGGGCCAGGAAGTCGTGGTCAAGGACGGCTACCTGCCCGTACCGGCCACCGTGGCTCGCGAGGAACTCGAAGCCGTCGGCATCAAACCCGGTTTCTAGGAATGCTGGAACGCTTTGAACCAGATGCCTAAACCAGAAGACCGCCGCAGTATTACCGGCAAGACCTGGAGCAGGAAGCCCCGCAGGAGCGTCCTGCTCCAGGACGGTATTGCCCGGCGGTTGATCACTCTCAGCGGCATCGGCGGCATCGTGGCCGTGTCCATGGTGGGCCTGTTCCTGCTGTGGGTCGTCCTGCCGCTGTTGCTGCCCACCAGCCTGGGGGACAAGCGGGAGCTGCCCCGGGTCGCTGAACCGGGCCCCGGCTCGGGAACACCCGGTCCCCGGGTTGTGGTCCAGGCGGTCGACAACTACGGCAGCCTGTCCTGGAACCTCATGTCCAACGGAACGTTCCTGGTCCAGGATCTGGATACGGGATCAATCCTGGACCGGGTTTTTGTTGACGAAGGCAGGATCCCCCGCAGCTGGGCATTCGCCGGGCCCGAGGGGAAATGTATTTTCGGCTTCGCGGACGGGTCGGTGATCCTGGCCGAAGTCTCCTTTGTCACGGAATTCCTCGACGATGATGACGTTCCCGTAAGTTTCCGCGATCTGGAACCCGGGGATCGCAGGGTCTGGAAAAACGGTTCGCTGGAGAGGACCCCGGAAGGGCAGCTCCGGTTCCAGGAGCTGTCGTTCACCCGGGACGAGGCTTTGCCGCTGGGTGAAGCTCCCATCGAGCTTCTGGACCTGTCCGCAACATCTTCGGGGTTTGCCCTGGCGGCCCTGGACAGCGTGGGCACCTTCCATTACCGGACCCTGACCCTGAAGACCAACATGCTCACCGGCAAGGTCAAGGTGCGCAGCCGGGGTGGGGAACTCGAACTGGACACGGAGAGCCGGCGGCAACCCCACGATTATCAATACCTCATGCTCAACGACACCGGGGATCTGGCGTTGCTGACGGCCTTCGACGGCTACACCGTCCTGCTCCAGAAAACCGGGTCGGTGTTCGGCTTGACCGGCACCCAGGATCTGTCTCCCGAGGCTGGGACCTCGGTGACCAGCATGGCCTTTCTGACCGGGAAGGTTTCGTTGGCAGTGGGAGACAGCGACGGGGGATTGACGGTCTGGTTCGCCATCCGGGGAAAGGGCGGGGATCCGGCCCGGATGGTGCCGGCCCACCAACTTGACGCCGGCGGTGCCGCGGTGACGGCCCTGGGCGCTTCGGACCGCTCCCGCATGCTGGCGGCCGGTTACGCCGACGGCACCGTCAAGGTTTTCCATGTGACGAGCCACCGCGGCCTGGGGGAAGTCACGCTGAACGAAGGGCCCGTTCTTCAGGTGACCCTCGCGCCGCGTGAAGACATGCTCACGGCCGCCGGGCAAGGCGGCGCCGGAGTCTGGAAGCTGGACGCGCCCCACGCCGACCTCAGCCTGGGGGTTCTGTTTCGCCCCGTCTGGTACGAGGGCTATCCCGGTCCGGCCTATGTCTGGCAGTCCTCTGCGGCGTCGGACAGCTTCGAACCGAAGCTGAGCCTGATGCCCCTGATCTTCGGCACCCTCAAGGCCACCTTCTATTCGCTGCTGTTCGGGTTGCCGCTGGCCGTTCTGGCCGCCATCTACACCAGCGAATTCCTGGACAAGAAGTCCCGGTCCCGGGTCAAACCGGTGATCGAGATCATGGCCAGCCTGCCGAGCGTGGTTCTCGGATTCCTGGCCGCCCTGGTCATGGCGCCCCTGGTGGAAAAGGTGGCCGTTGAAATACTCTCGGTGCTGGTGTTGAGCCCCTTCTTCGTCCTGTTGGGGGCCCATCTCTGGCAGCTCCTGCCACGCGAAACCGCGGCCCGCCTGGACTACTACCGGCCGCTCGCGGTTCTCGCGGCGCTGATCCTGGGGGGATGGGTGGGTTGGCAAATGGGCCCGGCCCTGGAAAACCTGGGTTTCGCGGGCGATTTCAAGGGCTGGCTCGACGGCAGGATGGGGTCGGGGATCAGCGGCTGGCTTGTGCTGCTCCTGCTGCCCTGCGGCTTGTTCGTCGGCTGGCTCAACGGTCGCTACGGCCAGGGGTTCATCAGGAACCGGAGTCTCCGCTGGGGTCGCTTCCCGCTGGGTCTGCTGGACCTGGGCCGGTTCCTGGCTTCGGCGGCTCTGGCGGTCACCCTGGCGTTGTTTCTCGGTTGGCTGCTTGAATCTTCGGGTTGGGATCCGCGCGGCTCGGTATATGGCACTTATGTGCAAAGGAACGCCCTGGTGGTGGGCATCGCCATGGGTTTCGCCATCATTCCGCTGATCTACACCATCAGCGAGGACGCCCTGACTTCGGTGCCCGATCATCTGCGGGCCGCCTCCCTGGGCGCCGGGGCGACCCCCTGGCAGACGGCGGTCCTGGTGGTCATTCCTCCCGCCATGAGTGGTCTTTTTTCCGCGGCCATGATCGGTCTGGGCCGGGCGGTCGGGGAAACGATGATCGTGCTGATGGCCGCCGGCAATACGCCCATCATGGATATGAACATCTTCAACGGGTTCCGGACCCTGTCGGCGAATCTCGCGGTCGAGCTTCCCGAGGCGGTGCAGCACAGCACCCATTACCGGACCCTGTTCCTGGCTGCGCTGACCCTGTTCGCGATGACCTTCCTTCTCAACACCGTCGCCGAAGGTGTGCGGCTGCATTTCCGGAGAAAGACGAGCCGGCTGTGACGGGAATCCGGGGCAGAGGAAAACCGCAGCTGGGCGGGTTCTCGCACCAGGCCGCGTCGCTGCTCGCCCGCGGTGAACCCATGGTGTGGCTCACGGGTCTGGGTCTGGTGATCGGCCTGCTGATGGTGGTCGCGCTGGTCGGGTTCGTGTTCTACCAGGGCCTCGTCACCTTCTGGCCGGCCCCCGTGGTCCGGATCGCCCTGCACGACGGGACCACGGTCATGGGCGAGGTGACCCGGACCGAAACCTACGAGCCCGGTCTCGAAGTGATGGCGGGTCTCGACGGCGCCGCAAAAGCGGCCGCCCAGGCAGAGCTGGAACAGCGGGACGGGCGTTTGCACCGGCGCCTGGTCCGCACCGGGAATTTTGAAATCACCGGCGAGCACTTCCGGTGGGTGGAGGATTACCTGATCACGCCCTCCGGGGTCCGGCACCCGGAGTGGGCGTTGATTTTCGAGCGAACCGCCTGGGGCCGGTTTTACGGCGTGCCCCGGGGATTCCTGGTCAACGGCGAGGTCGTGGCATCGGCAGCGGAGCCGAGTTGGGAACTGTTCAGGGAACATTTCCAGGAAGACCCGCCCCCGGGCCGGTACGCCATCCGGATGCTGACCGCGTCGGGGGATACGAAGGATCTCGATCTGGCTGAAGTCGTGCGGGCCTACCCGGCGAACCGGTTGGGGCCGGGCCGCAAAACCGGGATCTACCTGGGCCGGTGGCGGGAATTCCTGACCGCCGAACCCCGGGAAGCCAACAGCGAGGGCGGGGTTTTTCCCGCCATCTTCGGGACCGTGATCATGACCCTGGGCATGACGCTGCTGGTGGTGCCCTTCGGGGTGATGTCGGCCCTCTACCTGCGGGAGTACGCAGGCCAGGGATGGCTGACCAGCATCGTGCGGATTTCCATCAACAACCTTGCTGGGGTGCCCAGCATCGTTTTCGGGGTGTTCGGACTCGGTTTTTTCAGCTACATCGTCGGTGGGAGCATCGACGCGATTTTTTTCGCGGACAAGCTCCCCAATCCGACCTTCGGCACCGGTGGCATCATGTGGGCATCCCTGACCCTGGCGCTGCTGACGTTGCCGGTGGTGATCGTCGCCACCGAAGAGGCCCTGGCCGCCGTTCCGACCTCCATGCGGGAGGGCTCCTTCGCCTGCGGCGCCACCAAATGGCAGACCATCCAAAGGGTCGTGCTGCCGCGCGCCCTGCCCGGGGTCATGACC
>JBDLKA010000026.1:0-36662 GCA_039714075.1 Candidatus Krumholzibacteriota bacterium
CAAGCGGGCCGGATACATGGAGGCCCCAAAACGTCCTCGTACCTGCGGATTGTTTTGGGGCCTCCATGTATCCGGCCCGCTTGTTTTCAGAAGACCACTTGGCGAGAAAGGGGGGAACTTCTACCCGGTGTATGCATATCACGTCCATGAAAAGCCTGCTTCTCCTTCTTGTCTTTCTCCTTTTCGAAACCCTGCCGGCCTTCGGGGCGACGCTGATCGTACGTCGGTGGCACGGTAACTGGTGGAAACACCGGTGGATCCGGCTGGTGATCTGGGTCTTCCCGGTCGCAGGCATATCCAGCGTTGGGTTGATTATCGTGGCCCGGATGACGGGCGCGGACTCGGCAGTCATACCTCTTGGACTGTTGGTGTTTTCTTTGGCTATGGCGCAGATTGCCGGATTAGCGGCGTTGTCGGTGTCCACATTCCTGATGCAGAAACCCTTGGGGACCCACGCGAAGCCGATCCAGGACAACCAGGTTGAATCTCCCCGGCGACGCCGTTTCCTGCAGGCGGTGGCGGCATCCCTGCCGGTCGCAGCGGTCGGGACCAGCTTGGCGGGAGTGGCGAACACCGCGGGCTCCACCCGAGTCGAAAAAAGAACCCTGACGTTTCCCGGATTACCGGCGGGGCTTTGTGGACTGAGATTGCTGCATCTGACCGACATCCACCTCGGCGGACACATGACCCTGGACAAGTTGGACAAAACCCTTACTGCGGCCGGCCGGTTGCAGCCTCATCTGGTTGTCGTGACCGGCGATATCGCCGACGACTTGCGTTTATTGCCCGCGGCCCTGGAAATGATTGCCGGCCTGGGCGCCCCCCTGGGCGTCTTCGCCACTCTGGGCAATCATGAGTATGGCGTCGGCGTGTCTGAAGTGCGAAAGATCCTGGGCTCGTCACCGGTGAGACTGCTCTTCAACGAGGGAACCGATCTGGTCTGGGCCGGTGAACGATTCCACCTGGCGGGTATTGACGATTCGGCGGGGGGCCTGATCCGTAATCATCGTCTCTCCTATCTTGAGGAATCAGTGGCCGCGTCCCTGGCAGGTCGGGACGGGCAGCTGTTCACCATTCTGTTGAGTCATCGTTCCGACGCCTTCGACTTCGCGGCGCAGCGCGGCGTCGACCTGACCCTGGCAGGGCACACCCACGGCGGGCAACTGGGACTGGCTGGGAAGTCAGCCCTTTCCCTGACCCGGCTCATCCGGTACCCGTGGGGACTTTACCAAATCGGAAAATGCCGGCTGTATACTTCCTCGGGGGCTGGGGAATGGCTGCCGTTTCGCCTGGGGTGTCCGTCCGAGGCTCCGGTATTTGAATTGACAAGCGGACCTGTGGGCGACGCCAGTGTGGTATAGGTTGTGCCTCTGAAATTGTGTTTGGCCGCAAGAACACGTAAAACATCAAAAAGAGGTGTCCCCGGGGACACCTCTTTTTACCATATTGTTATCCTTACAAGAAAATTTCAGCTTTCCCGGCCTCTACCCGGCCCCGGACACAATTTCAGAGGCACAACCTGTGGTATATTCATCTCAAACGATATCCTAGCTCTGATCGGAGATTTCCATGCCACGGCCGTTGCACGCAGTCATGATGGTTTGTCTAGCTGCCCTCGCTCAATCCAATCTTTCCGTGTCTGGCCCAACCTCACCGCTGGAAAAATACGGCTCAGGTGGTGAAGACGAAACGAATGCCTTTATACAGAGCCATGATCAATTGGCTGCTGTCGAACAGTCATTTATCGAAGGTAAGACTATTGATCTCGAAACCTATGAAAAGCTGGTGGATGACATTGACAAAACCTGGCTTGAAAAAAACACGGTGTATCATGCCTACTTGATGCGTGATGCCTGCGGGCCGCTGAGTTCTGGCACCTTCAAAGATCCTCGGCAATATGAACTGGCAAGAAAATATGCACTCTCTGCTCTTGCGATGCCTGACAAGATCCCTGTAATCCTGGAATTGGAATTGATAGGTCATGTAATGACAGTGACGATCGGCCCGGATGCTCCAAGAGGAGAACATTTCGCAAAGCGAAGAAAGAATGATGTTGCAGTACGGCTTCATGCTTGGAAGCGGTTGTTGGATGCCATTGATCCAAACTGGGATCCTGATGAGTTCTTATGGAGTAAATTTGTTGCGCCACCAGCATCCACGGGCCTTCCGGCTGGAGTTGCGCCTGAAGCCATACAGGATGCCGATCTGCGAAAGGAGTATGAGGCTGCGATACAACACAATCGGCAGATGGCCGATCATCACATGGAGCAGCGTAAATTGAGCAAGTGGCTAAAGAGGTTTCCGAGACGGTGTGAGGAAAAAATCATTCTGGCATATTCTCAACCGCCCTTCAAAGTCGGGGAACTGGAAATTTTACTTAATGACTTTCTACCCGATAAGAATACAAGGCTTCGAATAGTGGACACGGTGGAAAAAAACATAAGAGAGGGAAAAGAGTTAGCCCCCCAATACTGATTCTGCCCAGGCGATCAGAACCAGGCACGCACCAGGGTGAAGAGGCCGACCGCGATCAGGAGAAAGCCCATGGCCTTCATCAGGAGTTCGTGGGCACTGGGGCGAAAACGGGCACGGAAGGCGCCCAGGAGTTTCAGCAGGACGGTGAACCAGCCCATGATGCCGGCCGCGACGGCCACGGAGAATATCCACGGGGGACCGGCCACCGGATCGAAACCCAGGGAAACCGCGACGGTGATCATGGCCAGCCAGGTAAACGGAATCGAGATGTTGCCCGCCACCAGGACAAATCCCAGCCAGAATTCACGCAAGAGAGTGTCGGGGGTGTCCAACTCCTTGACCGAATCGTCATCAGGCGTGGGCAGGGAGTTGCGGCTCCGCAGGAAATAGATCCCCAGGGCCAGCAGGATGATGCCCCCGACCGATTTGGCAACCCCCTCCAGGTTGGGCCAGCGGGACAGGATCTGTTCGGCGCCCACGACGGCGATCAGGCACCAAGCCGCCTCGGCCACCGCGGCTCCGGACGCCAGGACCAGCCCGCGGCGGAAGTGTCCGGCCAGGCCCCGCTGGAATACGAAGATGGAAACAGCCCCCGCCAGCGGCATCGAGCCCACCCAGCCCATGACAAAGCCCACGGCCACCGATTCGATCATGACCCGGAGAACTCGCGGCGAGCGTGGTCCAGATCCTCGATCGTATCGATTTCCATGCAGCGCAGACCCGCCAGGTCCACGGGCAGGATCTCGGATCCGTTTTGGATCAACTCCACGAAAGAGGCTTCGTAGTATTCGTTGATCCGGTTTTCGACCTTCATCCTCCGGTCCAGAACCCCGGCCAGGGCCGTCACCGTCGGAGCCGAAAACACCTCCAGTCCCACCGATTCTCCCGCCGCGGCGGCGGGCGGCATTTCCTTGCTCAGGTCGGCCACCCGGCCGGCGGGATCCAGGCGGACCTTCATTTCCTCGTCCCCCACTCCGCCGGTGGTGCGCAGGCCCAGGCGGTTGGCGGTCCCGCCGTCCAGGATCCGGTCGATGACTTCCGGTTCGAAAACGATGTCGCTGTCGAGCAGGAAAACGGGCTCGTCGCCTGCCAGCGCGTCACAGGCCAGCATCAGGGACCAGGCGTTGTTGGTGGTGGTGAAGTCCTCGTTGCGGACGAAGGTGAAATCCAGGCCGGGGAAGCCCGTGGTCAGGGCCTCGCGGATCAGGTCCCCCCGGAAGCCGTCGACCACGGTAAACCGCTTCAAGCCTCGGGAGGCCAGGATCCTGATCGCTCGGGCCAGGATGGTTTCGGGGCCCACGGGCAGCAGGCATTTGGGGCAATTATCGGTCAACGGACGCAGCCGGGTCGCCTGCCCGGCCGCCAGCAGCACGGCTCTGATCTCAGGCCCCTTTCGTCAACCGGGAGGCCAGCTGATGATCGATCATCGCGCGGGCCGTCAGGACGATCGCACCCCAACCGGTGCCGAAAAGCAGGGCGAACCACAGGTACCATTCCAACCTGTTGAAGACCCCGGCCATCATGATCAGGAAAAGGTGCATGGTCGGTCCCATCAGGGCGGCCATGGTCAGGATGGGTTTCCGGGCGTGCATCCAATCCTCGAGGGGAACCTGATCACGGTCGACGATCTTGCGGTGGGCCGGTCCGGAATACCAGAACTTGGCGTAACCCGAATAGATGGCTACCAGGGCGCGCTCCGGACGATGCGACCTTTCCGCCTTCCAGATGGCGGTCTGCTTCCCGAGCTCGGCTAATTCGACCGCCGGATCGCGCCGCTTACCGTAAACCCGATCCAACCACTCGTTGCGGATGCGGTCCAACATGGCGGACCACCAGGCGACGCTGAAACTGGCGGGAATCCCGATGGCCATGATGTACATCGGCCGGCCGGTAAGAACCGCCATGCCGTGGAGCACTCCGATGGCCATGGCAATCTGAACCACGTAATCGACGAACCCATCCAGCACGTACCCCACGATGGATCCGGTGCCGCGGATGCGGGCGAGCATTCCGTCGACACAATCGAGAACATTGGTCGTGAAAAGGAGAAGGGAACCGGCAATAAAATATTCCGGCGTGCCTTGCCAGAAGCACCAGGCAGAGGCCAAGCCCGGCAGGAAACTGAACAGCGTGACGTGGTTGGGAGTGATCGGGGTCGGTTGGATCCATTTGACGATGACAAAAGCCACCGGCCGGAACAGAACCAGGTCCAGGAACTCCTCCAGTTCCGGAGCCTTCAGCATGGAGCGGTATTCCTGGACGAGGTTGCCCAGCCTGTTGCTCACGCCACCTCACCGCCGGAAGCCTCTTCGGCCTCAAGAGCGGGCCAGGCCCGGAGAATGGCATCCATGAGGGCGGCGTTTTCTTCTTCGGTGCCCAGACTGATACGGGCGTAACCGATGAAGGCCGGCTCGGTGAAGAATTTCACGATCAAGCCCTGGGCGACCAGTTCTTCCTTGAGCCCGGGAATGATATGGTGCGGGAACTTGACCAGGATGAAGTTGGCGTCGGATTCGAAAACCTCGCAGCCCTGGTAGGCACTGAAAAAATCATAGAATTTTTGGCGGTCCGAAGCCATGCGCTCGGCAATATCCAGGTAGTATTCGGGGCTGTCGAGGGCGGCCAGGGCAACCTTCTCGGAAAGGCGGTTGTAACCCAAATTGCGGGCGCAGAACTTCCGGAATCCGTCCAGCCCCTCCCCGATGACGCCGTAACCAACCCGCACCCCGGCGAGGGCGAACAGCTTGCTGAACGTGCGCAGGATCAACAGGTTCGGGAATTGGTCGGTCAGGGGGCCGAAATCATCGGTCTGGCCGGGGATCAACCCGAAATAGGCCTGGTCCAGAACCACCGGACGGTCATGATAGACGGCCAGGATCCGCAAAAGATCTTCCCGGGAGAGCGAATTGCCCGTGGGGTTGTTGGGCGAGGCGATCAGGACCATGCCCGGGTCGTGCTCCTCGCGCATGGCGATCAGGGCATCGACATCGAATTCGTAGGTATTGGTTTTCTCCACCAGGGGAAACTGGACGGTGACCCCGCCCACTTCGTCGGCGATGGCCGTGTAGTACCACCAGGAGGCCGAGGGGATGAGAATCCGGCGGCCCTTTTTCAGGAAATAGTGGACGGCTTCCTTGAGGATGTCCTCGCAGCCATACCCCAGAATGATCCGCTTTTCCTCGACCCCGTGGATTTCGCCGACCCGGACCGAAAGATCGCTGTAATTGCCCTGCTGAAAAGCCCGTGTGTAGTTGAAAAGCAGTTCGGGATCCGCCTGGTGCAGGACCTCGAGACAGGCGGGAGCGGGGCCGTAACGATTCTCGTTGCGGTCGAACAGAATGGGGTTGCTGTTGGCCATGAAAAACCTCGTCGAATGACCCGTTCAGAACTGGCAATGCCTGATCAGGTACTTGCTGGTGGCGGGAACTGAATCAAAAAAACGGATCAGCGTCAGCCGGCTCCGAAAATTCCCAGTCAAATCCTGGCATCAATGTAACGGGACAGGTTTCCCAAAGACAACCAAAACCTTACAATCTCAAATATCCATTGTTTCGAATATTTGAATACTTTATGACCGGGAAACGGTTACAAGCATCGTTACTGGCATCCGGGGGATATGTGAATTAGAATTCGCCCCATAGCCCACTCCCCCCAAGTGCCACGCCAACCAAGTGCCACGCTAACCAAGTGAAAAGGGATGCTCATGGCCACCAAGCCTTCAAAAATCCTCGAGAGTTTCGACAATCCCAACCCCGAACGGGACTATGAAATTGAATTTGAGTGCCCCGAATTCACTTGCCTGTGCCCCCTGACCGGGCAACCGGATTTCGCCAAGTTCCGCATCACCTACGTTCCCCACGAGAAATGCGTGGAACTGAAATCCCTGAAGCTTTACCTGTGGTCGTTCCGGAACGAAGGGGCCTTCCACGAGAAGGTGACCAACCGGATCCTGGACGACCTTGTCGCCGCGGTCCAACCAAGGCTGATGGATGTCACCGGGGAATGGTTCGTCCGCGGCGGGATCACCACGAACATCACGGTCAGTCACGTGGACGAGGAATGGGACAACGCCTGATTCGGCCCGGTCAGTCGCCGACCACCGGAATCGGGATCGAGCAGCCGGGGCACCGGTTGCCCGCGGCCATCCTGCCGACGCCGCGATAGCCCGACCTTTCAACAACCATGGTTTCGCATTCGGGGCAGACGGTGTCCCGTCCCTCGCTCGTATGCGCGTTGCCCAGGTAGACGTACTTCAGTTTTTCCGCGGCAAGTTCCCGCGCTTTCAGCAGCGTGGCCAAAGGGGTCGGCGGAGCGTCGAACTTCCAGGCGGGGTGGTAGGCGGAAAAATGCAGGGGCGTATCGACGTCCAGTTCCGCGACGAAATCCACCACCTCGGCGATCTGGTCCTCCCGGTCGTTGTAGCCCGGAATAAGCAGGTTCGTAATTTCCAGATGCACCCCCGCGTCCTTGAACTGTCGGATCGACGTCAGGACCGGCGCGAGCCGGGCCTTGCAAATCTTGCGGTAGAACCGGTCGTCCATGGATTTCAGATCGATGTTCGCCGCATCGATCCAGGGCAGCAATTCGGCCAATGGTTCCGGATTCAGGAAGCCGTTGGTCACCAGGACGTTCTTCAGCCCCTTTTCCCGCACGATTTCGGCCGTATCCCGGACAAATTCGAACCAGACCAACGGCTCGCTGTAGGTAAAGGCGATGCCCACCGACTCCTCGGCCTGGGCCATGGCCACCAGATCGGAGGGCGAAGCCTTCTGGGTCCTGGCCTCACCGTCCTGGCTTATATTCCAGTTTTGACAGAATTGGCAATGCAGGTTGCATCCGGGGGCCGCCACCGACAGGATCGACCGGCCGGGATGAAAATGATACAGGGGTTTTTTCTCGATGGGATCGACCGCGGCCGAAACGATGCGGCCGTAGTGGAGCGGGACCATGGTCCCGGCATGATTGGCCCGGGTGGCGCAGGGGCCGGTCTGCCCCTCGCGCAGACGGCAGTTTATCGGGCACAAATCGCAGGCGACCTGTCCGTTGTCCAACGGGCGCCACCAGGCGGCGGTCTTGGTCATGGCGTTACCCCCCGGCCAGGTTGTCCCTCACTACTGCGGCGTTGGCCCGCATCCCCTCGGGGTGGCAGCGCCACAGGGGGGTGCGGCGGAATCTCTCCTTGAATTCATCGTCGCCGAGAACCAGCAGATCCGCCAGTCCAATTTCGGCATGGGCCGGCAAAGGGGCATATTCCCCGCGCACGGGCACCGGGGCTGATGATTCAGCCGCCCGCTGGTTCCAGGGGCAGACGGCCTGGCAGATATCGCAGCCAAATAAAATGCCGCCCTGTTCGGAGCGACGTTCGGGCGGGGCCTTTCCCCGCCATTCGATGGTCCAGGTGGAAAGGCAGCTACCGGCGTCCAGTCCCCCGTCCGGCAAGATGGCCGCCGTGGGGCAGGCGTCGAGGCAACGCGTGCAGCTACCGCAATGGCTGGCGGCCACCCGGACCGGGGTCCGGCGCCGGCGCGCCTGCACCGCGTACAGGGGTTCGGCCGCGGGTTGACCAGCCGGAGGCAGACCCGTGACATCAAGGTTGGTGGGCGCCACGCCGAGGAACAGGCCCGACCCCAGCTTTTCGTGGATCAGGCAGGTGTTCTTGCCCAGGAAACCCAGACCGGCCAGCCAGGCGTACTCCCGCTCCAGATAGGGTCCCGTATCGGTCGCCGGAAAAGCCGCCATGGCGGGCCAGACGGCGCTCAGACCCGCCACCACCTTTTTGATGTCCCGCAACAGGATGTCATGGTAATCCAGCCCGCGCGCGTAACGGGACACGCGGTCGGCCCAGGGCGGGGTTCCGGCCTCGCCCGGAGGTCCGCCGGAGGCGGGCGCGGAATCGTCGGCAGGCCAGCCGGCGGTGTAGCGTTGGGCAAAAACCAGCAACGACCGGGCCCAGGGGTTGGCCACGGTGGGATCGAGCCGGCCCGCGGGATCCCCGGTCAGGTAATCCAGGCCGGCGTGGCGCCCCTCGGTAAGAAAGGACCACCACCTGGCTTCGTGGTGCATTGTGCAGGGCAGGGTTACGGCCCCGGCCAGATCGATCCGGTGTTCCGGGCACAGCCGGGACAAGTGTGCAGTCAGTTCCTCGGCGGTGACCCGTATCGGCTCGAAATTTCGCTCCAACCGGGCCACGCCAACCTCAATCCTGGGGATGGGCCTTGATCCACTTGTCGTAGACCGAGAGCAGCACCACCGAAACCATGGCCAGGCCGGCGAAGATCACCCACATGACGTTGGTGTTGTCCACGCCTCCGCGCTCGATCGGGCCGAAGTGCTGGTACAGCCCGCCGCTCAGCAGCCCGCCGAACAGGTTGCCCAGCGCAACGCACCAGTAGAAGTAGCCCATGTACATGCCGACCTTGTTCGGCGGCGCGATGTTGCCGGCGTATTCCTTGGACCGCGGGCTGGCCAGCATCTCGCCGATCGAAAACACCAGCACCGCGATGACGATGATCCAGCCGCCCTGCCCGATCAGGTAGAGCAGGAAGCTGAGCACCGTGATGAAGCTACCCAGGATGATGCAGGTCAACGGCGCCAGTTTCCGCACCGAGTAGGCGATGGCCACCTGGCCGACGATGATGCCCAGGGCGTTCAGGTTGATCAGGTGCTCGGGCTTGACCTGGCCGTGTTCGAGCACCGCCCGGCCCCATTCGGCGGTATTCAACCCCATGGATTCCGCCACACCGGTGATCCAGTTGGCCACCGGCCCCAGGCTGTGGATCAGGTCGCTGGTGTCGGCATAGTCGCGGATGTATTCGGGCAGCGTCATGAAGATCTGGTTGAAGCTGGTCCAGAAGAAGGCCATCAGCACCAGGAAGACGAGGTAGCGGCCCTCGCCCACCTGCATCGGTTCGAGGAACCAGGAACGGGAAACGTTGGGAGAGCGCTTCATGCCCCGGGTGGCGAAATCCCAGGCGAAGTTGGCGATCAGCCATCCCCCCGCCAACGGCAGGTAGACCCGTGGTTCCAGCCACTTCGAACCCATGACCAGCAGGAACAAAAGACCGGCGATGAGCACGAAGAACCGGCCGTTGCCCACCACGCCGATCATGCCGCTGAAAACCTCGCCCAGGGAGCGTTGCCCTTCGGCTTCCGCATCACGCGGCGGCTCCTTGTAGACCAGCATGGCGATCACGCCCATCAGCACGATCCAGCCCGCCGAACAGTAGAAGACGTACTGCCAGTCCCAGCCGCGGACGATGCCCGCCACGATCGGGCCCAGGAAACCGCCGATGTTGACCATCATGTAGAAGATGCCGAAGCCCATGCTGCCGGTTTTCTCGGTGGTGGACTTGGCGACCGTCGAGATCACTACGGGCTTGAACATGCCGTGGCCGATGGCGACCAGGAAGTAGACGGCCAGAAAACCCCAGAAGCCGTTGGGTATGCCGAGCAGCAAATAGCCGGGGATCATCACCAGGCAGGACGACAGGAACATGCGCTTGAAGCCGTAGCGGTCGGCCAGGGCACCGAAGACCGCCGGAAACAGATACAGGAAAAAGGTGGCCAGACCCTGGATGACCCCGCGGTCCTCGCTGGAAAGGCCCAGACCTCCGTCAGCCACGGCCCCGGTCAGGTAAAGGCTGCTGACGGCGTAGAAACCGTACCAGCCCATCCGTTCGAATATTTCCATGACGTTGGCGGCCCAGAAGGACGACGGGAACTGCTTCCAGATCGATACTTTGGGAGTGGCGGCGTTTTCCAAGGTCGCTCCTGTTCGATGGTTGATTTCAGGGAAGCGGCAAACGGTCCACGGCCTGGCCGTAACCGTCCAACAGGCGGTCCATGATCTCCTGCGCCGTCGGAATGTCGTCGATCAGCCCCGACACCTGGCCGATTTCGAGTTCGCCCTCGTCCAGGTCGCCCTCGAGCATGCCCCGGCGCGCGCGGCCGGTGCCGAGTTCGGAAGCCAGGTCTTCGCGCGTGGCCCCCGCGGATTCCAGGGCGGTGATCCTGTCACGAAAAGCGTTTTTCAGCAAGCGAACCGGCACGTGGGCCTTGAGGACCAGATGGGTGTCCCCCGGTCCGGCGTCGACCACGGCCTGTTTGAAAAGGTCGTGTCCGCTCGATTCCACCGAGGCCGCAAACCGGGAACCGATCTGCACACCCTCGGCGCCCAGGGCCATCGCGGCAGCCATCTGCTGTCCCGTGGCGATGCCCCCCGCGGCGATCACGGGAATATCCACGGCCGCCACGCATTCGGGCACCAGAACCATGGTGGTGATCTCTTCGCGCCCGTTGTGCCCTCCGGCTTCGAACCCCTCGCAGACGACGGCGTCGCAGCCGGCATCCCGGCACTTCCGCGCCAGAAAGGGATTGGCCACCACGTGGACCGAAACAGCCCCGGCATCCTTCAAGGGTCCGATGACTTTCCGGGGCGACCCGGCCGAGGTGAAAAAGATCTTGATCCCTTCAGCCAAGGCAATTTCCAGGCACTCCGGGCTGTGCGGGTACAGCAGGGGGATGTTGACCCCGAAATCCCGGCCGGTAAGGGTCCGGGCCTTGCGGATCTGGTCGCGAAACAGATCCGGACGCATGCTGCCTGCCCCGATCAGCCCCAGACCGCCGGCTTCGGACACGGCGGCGGCCAACTTGGCGCCGCTGTTGCAGATCATGCCGCCCTGGATGATCGGGTGATCGATTCCCAGCAAACGGCAGATCCGGTTGTCTCCCCAATTTTTCATGGGCGGGATTCTACCACGGCAACACGTTTTGCAACCAACATTTCCAACTCTCGTTTGTATACACGGATGGGAGAGATCATTTTCATCATTATGGAGGGGGAATTCAATGCGAATCAATATCCAGCACAAAG
Source organism: Candidatus Krumholzibacteriota bacterium (assembly GCA_039714075.1). Classification (GTDB taxonomy): domain Bacteria; phylum Krumholzibacteriota; class Krumholzibacteriia; order LZORAL124-64-63; family LZORAL124-64-63; genus JAGLCY01. The sequence goes on from JBDLKA010000026.1 coordinate 11,348, forward strand.
GCGATATCTCAGTGGTCAATCTGGCGGGAGATTTCGACGGGGGAAAAGACTGCGAGAAATTCCAGAACACGATCAGCGGCCTGCTTGACGACGGCTGCCGCAAGTTCATTCTCAGCTTTTCGTTGATCCGCTGGATCAATTCCTGCGGTCTGGGCAAAATTGTGGCCATCCACACGGAAGTCACGGACCGGGGCGGCCGGGTGATCCTGTGCAATCTGGAAGGCCGGCCTTTGAGTGTCATTTACACGGCCCGGCTCTTCGAGGTTTTCGAAGTCAGGGATTCTCTCCGCAAGGCCCTGAACGAATTCGAGACCGTCGCGTCCTGAGTGGGTGAATGATGGCGAAATACCGGTAATTATCTGAAATTGTATTGTCACCAGGTGGGCGGTGGCCCGGACGGGCACCGCCGGCCGCGTCCCTGTATCTTTGCGACCTTGACCAATTCCAGGAAAGGGGAGCCGCATGACCACCGACCTCCAATCCCTCACGTCCCTGTTCACCAGCTCCGATCCCGAAAAAATCCGCCAGGCCATGCAAATGGTCCGGGAGGAAGTGTCCCGCGTCGGCAGCGACCAGGCCCGCCCCCTGTTCCAGATGGTCTCCTCGCTTTTCTACATCGATCCCCACGACGATCCCGAGCTGGCGGCCATCCTGGACGAGGCGATCTCCCTGGTCACCGGTTTCGGCCGGTGGGTCATTCCCCATCTGGTGGACAACCTGGACCAGGGCGACCTCAAGGCGCAGATGGCCTCGGCCGAAGCCCTGGGACGTATCGGCGCCGACGCGGTCGATCCCCTGGTGGAGAAGTACCACGCCACCCGGGATCCCGAAAGCCGGTCCTTTGTGCTGTATGCCCTGGGCAAGATCAACTCGCCGCAGGTGGGCCGGGCGGCCGACCTGGCCCTGGCCGGGGCGCGGTCACCGAATCTGGAATTGCGGGACACCGCCACCCGCACGATCGGCCGGTTCGCCGCGGTGATCCCCGCCGACCTGCTCAGTCCCGACATCCTGGACAGCTACTACGAATGCCTGCGCGCCAACCTCGCCGACCCCAACAAGGGCGTGAAGGCCAAAGCCGTGCGCAGCCTGGGCAAGCTGGCCCGGTTCGGACACCTGGATCCCGGCCGGAAGGAAGAGTTGAAGGTCATCGCCTTGAATCTGCTGGGCGAGGATGACGAATTCCGCTGGGACCGGACCTTCGTCGTTAGGCGGGAGGCACGGGAGGCGCTGGATTACTTTCAGGAGTGATGAACAACGGGTTGATCTTATGTTTGGATTTTTGTCCGATTTGACGAAAAGTGCCCCCGGGGGCACTTCTAGCACAACGCTTCCCGCGCCGAATCGAGCATTTCCTGAACCGTGGATTTCCCTGGAACTTCACCTTCAAGCCATAGTCCGCCTCCCTGGTCCTCTCTGAAATTCAGAGGCCCAGTTCCTCCCCCACGGGTACGAGGGCTTCCAGTACATGGGTGATCACCTCGTCCAGCTCAAGCCCCAGGTCCGCAGCCCCCTCGCGGATCTCCTCCCGGTTCACCTTGGCCGCGAAATCCTTCTTCTTCAGCTTCTTCTTCACCGATTTGACCTTCACCTGGGCGATTTTCTTATCGGGCTGGACCATGGCGCAGGCCATGCAGAACCCGCATAGCTCATCCACGGCGAACAGCCAGCTGGAGCAGTCGTTTTCGCGGGGAACGCCGGTGTAACTCGCATGAGAAAGGATGGTGCGCACGAACTCCTCGGGATACCCCCGCTCGCGCAGGATGTCCGCCCCCTTGAGCGGATGGTCAGGTGCCTCGGGATGCATCTCGTAGTCGAAGTCGTGCAGCAGACCGACCGCCGACCAGTAGGAGACATCGCCGCCGGTCCGCTCGGCGGCCGCTTTCATGGCCGCCTCGACCGCGTAGGCGTGCCGACGAAGGCCGTCGGTCTTGGTGTATTCATGCAGCAGGGCCAGGGTTTGGTCGCGATCGTAGAGATCACTCATGGGTTACGCCTCCGGGTCGGGGTCCGGTCCGAGCATATCACATTCGGCCTACAACTGAAGATCGTCGTGATGATCCACCAGCCATTTCATCCACTTGCGGTGGTCCGGACAGACCTTGTCCAGCAGGGCGTAGAAGCGGCGGCTGTGATTCATGTGGGCCAGGTGGCATATCTCATGGGCCACCACCGCGTCGATCGCCTCGGGTGCAGCCATGACCAGGCGATAGCAGTACGAGATTGTGCCCCGCGCCGAACAGCTGCCCCAGCGGCTGGTGCGGTCGCCGACGATCATCTTGCGGGGAAAAAGGCCGATGCGGTCCGACCAGTAGGCCGTGCGTTCGGTTAAATCCTTGCGGGCCAGACGGCGCAGGTATTTTTCCAGGATGGGCCGGATCTCGAAGACATCGGCGGGAGCCAGGGCCAGCGACAGGGTGTCGTCAGCCAGTTCGACAACGGGCCGCTTCCTGCCATTTGGCAGATTGGATACTGCCAAATGGCGAGGCCGGCCCAGTACCAGAATCTCGCTGCCGCCGGCGTACTGACGGATCAGTGGGCCGTGGCGAACCCCCAGTTCATCGGCCTTGGCGTCGATCCAGTCCGCCCAGTGCTCCAGCAGTTCCGGCACGACTTTCAGACCGACCTTCTGCGGCAGAATGATGACCACTCCGTCCCGCTTGCAGACCCGGACCCCCAATTTGCGGGCCCGGCGGCTGCGCCGGACCCGGTAACGAACGGGTTTGCCCTTGATCAGGGTCAGGGTGGTTCGGTCGGGCAGTCGGTCGGTCAAGCGGCGGCGGCCTTTCCTTCATCGAGTTTTTTGGTCACGGCGATGAATACCAGCAGGGCGATCAGCGAGATCAACCCGACCCCCACATAGGCGTACCACAGGTAATGGGCCTGCGAGTATTCCACCGGCATGGGTCCCTGCCCCAGCAGCGCTGCGTCATGGGCCGCCTTCACCGCGGGTTCGAGGGTGCCCGGCTCCGGGCAATACTTCTGCAGCAGGAAACCGGAGAAGACGAATCCGAAGATCCAGGCGAAGAAGGTGTTCATGTGGGCAAAACCAAGAAAGGTGCCTTCCTTGCCCGGAGGCGCCTGCAGCGAAGCGAACTCCAGCCACTTGGGGCTGAGGAAACATTCGGCCAGACCCTGGATGGAGATGCCGATGATCATCATGAAGGTGATCGGATGCATCTCGAACCCGAAGACGTTCACGTTGCCGTCGAACCAGGCCGAGGCCGCCATGGCCACGGCGGACAACGGAATCATGCACATGGCCACCAGGATCGCATTCTGGGGTTTCCAGTTGCGGACCATCTGCGTGATCATCACCACGAAAATGACCACCACCAGGGGGTTGATGTTGGCGTACCACTCCGGTTTGTAGGTTTCACCGGCCATGCGCAGCACGTAATCGGGCATCGAAGCGTAGAGCTGTCCCTGGATGGCCCAGAAGCCCGCCGTGATCAGGATCAGCGCGAAAAAACGCCCATTGCTCATGGCCATCCACATTCCCTCGAGGGTCTCCTTCACGGTGCGGGATTTTTCGTCATGGCTTTCCCGCGGGAAATAGATCAGGGCCACCAGGATCAAGGCCAGCAGGGAGGCCCCGGCGGAGAAGAAGGGCACCGTCTCGACACCCATCTGGATACGCATGGGCGCCACCACCGTCTTGCCGGTAAACGATCCGATGTTGACCACCATGTAGAATATGCTGAAGGCCCGCGCCCGGTTGGCCTCGTCTGAGGACTTGCTCACCGTACCGGTAATCACGGGTTTGACAAAAGCCCCGCCCAGGACGATCAGCACCAGGCCCACGATCACGGGCCCCAGGGTGTGGAAGAAACCCAGGGTCCCGTAGCCAAGCGTCAGCAAGGCGAAGGCCAACATCAGGGCGTTGCGGAATCCCATGCGATCGGCCATGGCGCCGGTAAAGAAAGGTACCAGGTAGATCCAGCCGCCGAACATGCCGGCGGTCAGCCCGGCCTGGACATCGTCCAGACCGACGACCCGGATCAGATAGGTCCGCAGGGCGATGAAGGTTCCGTAATAGGCGGCGCGTTCGCACAGTTCGGCGGCGTTGCCGGTCCAGAACATGCGGGGGAAGCGCCAGGTTTGTGCGCCTTGGCTCATGGGCATTCTCCTGAGGGAGGATTGACGGATTGGCGTGCGTTGGTTTCCGCCGCACAGTGTAAGGGTTCGGAGGGAATTTGTTAAGAATAGAGTTAAACCGGGAAATTCAGCCCGTCGAACCGCTTCCGCGAACGTCAACGGACGGGGACGGTTCCCGCAAATCGGTCAATGTTGGTTTCCCCACATCATCTCCCCCGCCGTTACCGCCACCGGCAGGGTGTTGCCCGCCGCGGGCAGCGGACAGGTGGCGAAGGGCGTAAAGACACAGGGCGGATTGTATGTCCGGTTGAAATCCAGGATCACCGTCCCGTCGGCCGCGGGCGGATCGACGGTCAGGAAACGGCCCCCCGCATAGGTTGTCTTCCCGTTGGTGGCGTCCCCGAAAACCAGGGACATCCGCTCGCCGGGTGCGCCGGTGGGCGTCAGCCGGAATTCCTGTTTGTCGATGGTAAAGACCAGAACGCCTGGGCTGGGCGATGCCGTCCGATGCCCAACCACATTGGGCACGTTGATGGTGGCGGGACCCGGCTCGAGGTGCGCCGTCAGCCGCCAGTGGACATCCACCGGAAAACGCTCGATACCCTGGAATGACTGCAATACTTCCGACTTGCGGTCCTTCACCCGCAGAAACAGCTTTCCGTCGCGATCGATGACGTAAAAGACCATCGAACCGGTCGCCAGCCTGGTCGGCGGGCCCTCCTTGTCCGTGGCCAGGGTGCAACTCGACAGCCGGCCCTCGGTCGGGGATTCAAGCACCTCGACTTCCGCGTCCGGATGGGCCGAAAACATGATCTGCTCACTGGTCACCGCGAGCGTGCCGAGCCAGTAGGGCGCACCCGCGGCCAGGGTGACGTCGGCGTCCGCACTGGCTCCCAGAGAGTTGGCACCTTCGGCCAGGGGATGCAGGCCGACCAGGGTCAGCCACCCCGTGTCGCTGCGCAGGCGTTCGGTGCGTTCGGCATGCCACTGGTCAATCTCGGCCATGTATTCAGGGCTTGTCTTTTCCCCGCCGCAGCCGGCGATCAGCAAAAACACCCCGAATATCCCTGCCCATTTCCCCATGGTCATCCTCTTCCTCCGGTTGATCCCGATTTGCCCGGGGATTCCATCTGCGACAGCCGCCATTCCGCCAGCTCGGATTCGCTCAGGCGGTCCCTCAGATTACCCAGATCTATGGTGTGTCCCATGTCGACGCAGGCAGTAAACATCTCCTTGGCTTCCTCCGCCCGGCCCTTCAACAGGTAGACTTCCCCGGCATAGTAGAAACCTTCACATAATTTCTGCCTGTCCCCGGACGGGACCTCCTCCAGCAGCATGGCCGGCGACATTTCTCCCGCCAGGCAGGCCAGGATGCTTTCCAGCCAGTGATCGTGTTCGATGTTGAGCCGGGCCTCCGCAACGGCGGCTTCCGCCTCCTGATGACGTCCCAGCCCGTGAAGGACCAGGGCGAGCCGGATGTTGCTGTACGAGGTCCTGGCCAGAAGCAGATAGGCCTTCCGGTAATCCACGACCGCTTCCTCCAGACGTCCCAGGATCCACTGGGGGGTTCCCCGATGGTAATAATACCAACCGACAAGGTGGCCCTCGCGCGCGTTTTCAATGGCCTTGGTATAGTCATCCACGGCAGCGGCATAATCCCCCAGCCAGCGGTGGATCTGGGCGCGTGTTTGATAGCCTTCCAGATAGGCGGGGTTGTTTCCCAGGGCCCGGTCAACTTCCTCCAATGCCTCCCGCGGACGGCCCAGACGACACAGCAGGGTGCACCGCAACCCCAACCACTGTTCGGGCCCTCCATCTCCCATTTCCATGAGACGGGAAATCGCCGCCAGACTGATTTCCAGGTCCCCGGTCAGGGCACTGAACCTCGCCACGTTTTCCAGAGCCAGTTTGTGGTCCGGATCGTGGGTCAGCGCGATATGCGACCAGGCCAGGGCCTGGTCGTTATCGAGGGTCGTATAGGATCGAAGATACCAGCTGTCGGCCAGGCTGCGGTCCGGGTCTTCATGGGCCCAGGCGCCGAATCCCTCTTCAACGGTGAGATCCTTGACCACTCCGATCTCCGAACGCAGCGCCCGGTAGATCCATTGGTCGGGCTCCTCCTGAAGCCGCCTGTCCAGCCAGCTCAGCGCCAGACTCCTTTCCCCGGCCACACACAAAGCCATGGCCTTGATCATGACCGCCTCGAGCAATCCAGGGTACCTGTCCGGAGCATCCAGGGCGTAGTTGATAGCGATCCCGCTGGGAGGACTGGGAATCATGAACTGGTGCCGCAGGATCAGGGTATCCCTCCGGGCCCGTTCCATGTCGTAGGGCGGCTGGGCAGCCTGCCAGGCCCAGATCACACCCAGGACAAGAGCGGCGGCGGCCAACACGCTTGCCAGGCGGTGCCTCAATACGGCCTTGCGCAGGATGTAGAGCCGGGACGGCCGCCGGGCCAGAATGGGTTCTTTGGCCATGAAACGGCGCAGATCCTCGCCCAGACCCGCCGCGGTGGAATAACGTCGTTCGGGCTCCTTGGCCAGGGCCTTGAGAACGATGTTTTCCAGGTCGCCCCGCAAAGAGGAGTCCAGCCGGCTCGGCCGGGCGGGTTCCTCGTCGCAAATGGACGTCACGGTTTCGGGGGTGAAGCTGTGGGCGTCATGGGGCGGCTTCCCGGTCAGGATCTCGTAAAGGATTACGCCGAGTGAATAAACATCCGAAGGCGCGTCGATATCGGAGGCCTTGCCCATGACCTGCTCCGGACTCATGTACCGGGGCGTGCCCGCCATCAAACCCGTGCGGGTCATGGTAAGGGCCATTCCCGGATCGGGTTGCGTCAAATGGGCCAGGCCGAAATCCAGGATCTTGGGATTGCCCTCGTCCGTGACCATGATGTTCGAGGGCTTCAGGTCCCGATGGATCACCCCGCAGTCATGGGCGTACTGGGCGGCCAGGCAGATCTTCTGAAACAGGATCAGCCTTTCCCCGCGGGACAGATCGTTGTCACTGAGGAATTCCTGCAGGGACTTGCCCCGGACCAGCTCCATGGCGAAGTAGTGCAGGCCGTCTTCGGTCCGCCCGGCCTCGTAGATGGTTGCGATGGAAGGGTGATGGAGTCTGGCCAGGGTCTGGGTTTCCCGCACGAAATGCTTCACGTGCTTCTCGCCCGCAAAACGGCCGCCCCGCAAAACCTTCAAGGCGATGGCGCGGCGGGGCGACTCCTGTTCGGCCTCATAGACCAGGGCCTGGCCGCCCTCCCCCAGAAGCCCCTTGATGGTGTAGGGCCCGATTTTATCGGGCAGGGGCACTTCCTCGGACAGATCGGCACTGATCCGACGGATATCCTCACGAATTCTGCCGGCCCGGCGGCGGCATTCCGGGCACTCTTCCAGGTGCCGGTCCAACTCCTGGGCATCCCGGTCGATCCAGCTCCAGAGTTTTGCTTCCGGAAGATCGCAACCCATCGTTTTGCCTTTGGTAGAAGTGCGGGTCATCGCCCGAATCCCAACCCCCATTCTACCTTATTTTGAGCAGGAATGAAAAGGTGGTCCCGATAAATTTCCGTCGAATCGGCCCGGCCGATGTTATAGTAGACAGAACCCGGTTCTACGAAAGGGATCGTCCATGCGGGAACCCCAGGGCGCAAACCAGAACCTCGCCGACCTCACCCCCGACCTGGTGGCCCGTCTCCGTGCGGGAGACGCCGGCGCCGGCAATATGCTCCACGAACTCTACCAACCGCCACTGGTGCGTTATTGTTTCCGCTTCCTGGCGAGCAAGGACGAAGCCGAGGACGTGGTTCAGGAAGTTTTCCTGCGCGTCCTGAAAAACAAGGCCCAGCCCGAAAATTTCAGGGCCTGGATCTACAAGATCACCCGCAACCGGTGCCTTGATATGATTCGCCGGCGGGGCCGCCGACGTGACGACCAGGCTCTGCCCACCGCCTCACGCCTGGACGCCGATTTGACCGGCTGCCTGACCAAACTGGTGCGCCGGGAACAACGGGCCCACCTCAGGCGGGCCCTGGCCGAACTTCCGGAAAACCAACGGGAAGTCCTGCACCTGCGCTATGCCGAGGATTTGTCCCGGATCGAGATCGCCCTGGTGCTCGACATTTCTGAAAATATCGTAAAATCAAGACTTTACGAAGGCATGGTAAAACTCCGCGCCCACGACTCCCTGGTTGACCGAAGATAATTCATTTTTTTTCCGTCCTTTTCCCTTCCGGCGCGTCCTAACAGTACAGGGATTATTCTGGCGCAAGGGGGTTAGGCGCCAAAGACAAGCGGGATCAGGGGTCATCCATATACGCTGCCTTGCCGGCTTTGGGCGAGACCGGCAGGTCAGTGGGCAAATAACGGAGCCCCTGGTTCCGCCCCGTTGGGTGAATTGAAACGAGTTATAGATGCCCGGGACCGGTTGATGTCCTCTGGGGGTATACGCATCGGCATTGCGCCATGGGTATTGGGGGGACGGATTCATGATGTCCTTGTGACAGGCCGTCCTCAATGAGGCCGCCGATACCGGCCCGGGCCCCACATTCAAATTATCTCAAAACAAGACTTCTCCGGGAGTCTTGATTTTTTTCACCAACGCCGCGGCCGATGGCTCTTCCGCAGTGATTTCCAGCACGCCACATTCAATCCCCACGGCCTCGCAGGCCAGCTGCAGGGATTGCCGGTAGGGTTCCGCTCCCGGATCCACCGAAGTGGAACGGGTGATGAAGACCACCCGGCGGGCTTCTGACTCGGCGAGTTGTCCGGCCGTTTTTCGGGCGTGGTCCGGCACCTGGTCGGCCGTCAGCAGATGGTCGTAAGCGGGGATCATTCTGTCAGGTTCCAAAAGCCCGTAGATTCCCGACAAAATGCGAAAGCCGAACTGCAATCTGGAAGCAGCTTCATCGGCCGCATGAATACGGGCACTGAGATAACGGTCCCGGGCCGGGAGAAGATCCTGGGACGGGTCCTTCTCCCGACTGCAATAGGTGACCACCAAAGTATTGTGCCACATTTTCTTGATGACCCTTTCCCAAACGGTTCGCTTTGATACACCGGTTCAACCGCTCCACCACCCTACATTTGGCCCGCCGGTCTGTCACCGGGTACCTGACCCACAGCGAAACCGGACTTTGCCGGGAAATTGTGGTACTATACCGATTGAATCCCGATTGCCTCGTCGCCCATTCCCCTTTTCATTCGGTTGGACAACATGCTTTCAAGCGCCCGACGCCATTTCTGCTGCGGAATCCTGACCCTCATTATCGCCCTGGCGGCCGTTCTGCCACCCGCCGCCGACGCCCAGGTGTCGGCCGCCAAACCCTACTCCCAGGTCGTCGCGGAAGTCATGGGTTTTCTGGTCTCGGACGTGGGCCGGAACGGCATCCGCACCAATGACGACGATCCCCTGGGGTATCCCGTCCCCCCCTATTTCTACAGCTACGCCATCAACGACGGGAACAATCTGGACGGTAACCTGAACGGCTATCCCGGATACCTTTCGGTCAGCTATCCCGCCTACACCGCGGCGGTGGCCATCGACGCGTTTCTGGACTGGCGGCGCTGGAGCGGCGACGCCGAAGGCCTGGCCCGAGCCCGGCAGTACGCCGACTGGATCCTGGAGCATCGCACCCCCGCCGGCGACCTCTACGGCAACCTGCCCTACAGCACCCAGACCGACGCCGTCATGGGCGGCGGCTGGGACGGCCCGGCGATCATGACCGACAAGCCCGCCATGTTCGGGCTACGGCTGTTGCGCCTGTACGATATCACCGCCGAACCGGCCTACCTGGATGGGGCCCTGGAAATCGCCGCTGTCCTGGCGGCCACCCAGATGACCGGACCGGTGGAAGACCAGGGGCGCTGGCCCTTCCGCGTGGTGCCCGCCGACGGAACCGTCACCCAGGACTACACCAGCCACCTGACACCGGCGGTGCGTTTTTTCGACGACCTGGCCGCGCGCACCGGTGATCCCGCCTACGAGCAGGCGCGAGACGGGGCCTGGGCCTGGCTGCTGGCCAATCCCTGCGAATCCACTTCCGCTTCGTACATGCGGTGGGAAGCTTTCTACGAAGACCAGACTCCCGCCATGCAGACCGGCAAGGGCGATCACTACTCGGGCCATGAAATGGTCGTTGAACTGACCACCCGGCGACCGACCGGCTGGGAGGATCTGGCGATCGCGGTTTTCGATTCCCTGTCCGCACGTTTTCTCGTGGAGGATCCCCTCAGCAAGTACGCCCCCTTCATACCGGTGACCCTGGAGTGGTTCGGCTGGCCCGAGGCCACCTACGCCAGCAGCCTGCAGTACGCCCGCACGGCCCTTCTCCTTCACCAAGCCCTGGAAGGAGACGCGCGCCAGGATCCCGCCTGGAAGCAGACCGGCTTGGACATGGCGGCCGTCTGCTCCCACGGACAGAACGACCGGGGTACCGCCGCCGACGGCCGCATGTTCACGACCGTCTACGATCTGGTCACGTACTTCAACATCGACAGCTGGTACGAGCAGGATTTCAACACCGTCAAATACTTCCTGGAGATCATGGACCTGGAACCCGGCCTGGCTCCGGGTGACGAGTGCCACATCCTGGCCGCGGACCGGGCCCTGACCAGCGTCGCCTACCCCCAGGGAGCCATACTGGTGGAATACGCGACGGCCGGAAATGCCGGCAACGAGCGGATCAGGATGCCCGCCGCCCCGGCCTCCGTGACCGCCGCGGGCGTCTTGCTGCCCGAGCTTCCGTCCCCGCCGGCCGGGTCTTCCGGCTGGCATTTCGACCCGGTTACCGGAGTGCTGCAAGTTTCCCATTCCACGGGTCCGATCGTCGTCACGTCAGCGGTATCAGCGGTTCCCGGCAATGGTTTGGCCTCGGAAACGGCCCCACTTCTCCAACTCAGGGCGCTTGGGGCTTCGGGGGCGCATCGCGCGGCCATAGGAGTTGACCTTGCACTGGAGGGCAATCTGAGCCTGGCGGTGTACGACCTGCAGGGCCGCCTGGTGCGCGAGCTGTTGGGCGGGGAACGGTTGGCGGCGGGGTTCCACCGGGTGGTGTGGGACGGCCGGGACAGCCGGGGCCTACAGGCTGCCAGCGGCGTCTATCTCGTGCAGGGCCGCGCGGGCCGGGCGGTCGCCCGCACCCGCATTCTGCAGGTGCGCTGAGGCCCTCCGCGGGACCAGGTCAGGAACTGTCGCCAACCGTCCGCATGCCGCGGGCCAGACTCCACCCGTTGACCCCCACCAGCAGCAACGTGAGCAGCAGGGACAAGCCCATGGCCAGCCCCACAGGCATGGACTCGCCATAGGGCACCGCCCCGGGTACGAGAGCCAGGAAGATACCGGCGGTCACCAACAACAACTGCTGGCGCAGCGGGAAACCGCCCAGCAGAAAGAGCAGCAACCAGAGGCTGCCGAAGGAAACGTAATCACCCCAGGCGGCCGGGCTGGTCAACGAGGCCAGGTTCAACAGGGCCAGCCAGCAAAGGGCCCGGCTCCGCGCGTCCTGCACTCGGCCGCTCAACATGGTGGCGGCAACCACCGCGAGAGTGAACAGGCCGTGGACCACGCGGGCCAGGTCGTCGGTCATGCCGCCGAGGCCCAGATCACCCAGTTTGCGCACGAACGCGAACAGGGAAAGGTTGCCGGCCAGCAATACGGTCCGGAAGTCCGGCCAGACCTCTTCGAAGGCGAAGGCCGCACCGCTCTTCAGGCGTGGCAGGTTATAGGTGAAGAAAGCCTCGAAGAGATCAGTGCCCATAACGGCCACCGCCAGCAGGGTCAGGCCGGTTCCCCAGACGCCCGTCCAGACGAGGGCCCGCCACCGCCGCCAGAGCAGCAGCGGGACCAGGACGAAGGCGCCGTAGCCCTTGCACAGGATGGCCAGGGCCAGCAGAGCACCGCCCGGCAGGTCGCGTCGGCGTTCGAAGGCGACGAACGCGGCCATGGCCAGCAGGAAACTGGTTATGTGCACCTGGCCATATTGGAGGTTGTAGATGGAGGGAACCGAGAACCACAGCAGTGGCGTCAGAACCAGGGCCAATGTTCCCGTCGCCCCGCCGAACCAACGCGCCACCAGCAACGACACCCCCACCATCAACAAGGCCTGCAGGCTGTACCAAACGGCCCGGATCACCTGGAAATCATCCGTCAGGGCAATGGCCAGGCGCGGCAGCATCAGGAACTGGGGCGGATAGACGTAGGGGTCTTCCGGGACCAGGTTGTTCACGGTGGTATGGATCTCGGCGGCGGGATTCATCCCCGGATAGTGCTCGGCCTCGTAGATGTTGGGTTCGCCCTGCCGGTGCAGGTCGGCCGCATAGACGTAGGCCACCATACAGGCGTGTTCCGACCAAAGGGCCTGTTTTGTGGTCAGCCACCACCCCCGCTCCGGATCGGCGATGTGCAAGCTCTGTCTTGCGGTCTGCACCATGCCCAGCGCGATCAACAGGAACCAGAGAATGGTCAGCCACCGGTTCCTGCGGGCCAAAGCGGTCAGTTCGGCGATCAGGTCCAAGGGCAGGCGGCGGTGGAGGACCCAGGCCGCGGCAATCCCCAGCAGCAACGTCAGCGGCAGGGCCGCCGCGGCGGTGGTCACCTTGAGGGCCGGCCAGGCCATCAGCGCCAGGGTGGTCGCCAGCAGGAGCGCCACCACGATTCTGGTCACGGAATCTTTCATAATCAATTTCCCCCGGAGAGCGGATTATATGATTTGGCTGGGTAGGAAAATCAAGAAGACGAATTAAATCCTGTTTTGTTTCACCATAACGTTAACCAAAGGCGGGCGCCAGCTGAATGACGATACAGACGAGGGGTTATTTCCCCTTTATCACGACCACCCCGCGGTCTTCGGATTCCGCAGCCCAGAGCTCGACGGCTTTTTCGAAATCGACCATCGCCTTTTCCACCAGCAGGTTGTGGTTTTTTACCTTGAGGTTGACGGCCCGGCGTTCATCATTGATCGCCCTGATCCTGTCCAGTTCCCGTTCATAGGCTTTCTTGCCCAAAAAATAACTGCCCAAGATCAGCGCCACTCCGGATATCAGGAATGTTTCGGCGGGAAACTGTCCCTCGCCCTCCGAAACCGCCATCCCCAGGATGCCGGGAGCCAGGGGAAAGACGAAAAAGGTCTCGGCCATGGCATTGTATTGCTGCTTTTTTTCATAGGCCGTTTTTTCATTCATCATGGGGATTACCGCTATCAGTTCTGGTAGGCCCACCATTTCCCGGGCCTCGTGGACCCACTTCTGCGGATCATGAACGTGGTGGCAATCTTCGCAGCGGTTCACCGGCCGCACCCTCAACTCCTGGATGTGCCGGCTCAGGACTATGGTCCGCGCGGGTTCCCGTTTCTTGTTGAGGTTTTCCCGGTCGTGGCACGTCATGCACAGCGTCTGGATTCCCACACCGGTAACAACCTGCATGACGCCGGTCACCTTGCCGTCCGTCACATGGTCCGACAAGGCGCTGTGGCAATCCTCGCAGGCCAGGGTCCGGTGCTCCCCCACCGCATGGAGCGTCAGGATCGGCGAGTGGCAATCCCGGCAGGATTCATTGGCCATATGCCGGGGTCCCGCTTCCGCCCAGTAGTCGGCGTCGGGATTATCCGCCCCGAACGGCGGTGAAAGGGCTCGCAACTCCTCGGGCGTGGGCGGTTCGGGAGGGGTTTCCAGAAGGATGAATTCCAGTTCCATCAACTCGCCGGCCGAAACCGCCAAATCATGGCTCAGGGGTTGGAAACCCTCGGCGTTCACCGTCAGGTGATACCGTCCGGGATCGAGTTCCAGTTCGGCCGGGGTGCTTTCACCGGTTCTCTGGCCGTCGAGCATGATCCGCTGTTCCGATGGATCGGAAGTGACCACCACCCGGGCCTTGCTGGGGAAATCCTGCGGGCTGTCGTCCGCCGCATCCTGTCCCAGGGCCGGAAGAGGGGATCCCTGAAACAGCAGCAGGCTCCAGGCAGCACAAAGAACGGCGGCCTTCCACTTCCTGTTTCTCCGGCCGGACCGGAATTCCAGGACTCTGCGACTGCCCCGGGGGGACTTGAAATCGGCTTGCGGGAGAGTCATCGGGCTAGGGGTCGGCGATATAGCTGTTCAACAACCGATTCGAAGTGATGATGTAGTAGATGGTTCCCGTCTCCTCCATGTTGTCGTTGTCCGGACCCTGATCCAGGTCGAGAGTCGAATTGAATTTCACGGTGGCGAGGATATCGATGGCCCCGGTGGCTTTCGCTTCCAGGAAGGCGTCCCCGGCGATCTTTCCCCCTTGATCGTAGGCCCAGTAGATGAGCTTGTCGTGGGCCACGGTCGTCGGTTCGCCGAACCGCGCCATCAGGCCCCCGACCATCTCCTGGACCTCGTTCGCACCGACGTCCTCCCGCCTTTGGTAGAGGGCCAGGATCAGATGGGTCTTTTCGTCGGCGACGACGACGGCATCACCGGCGGGAAACTTGATGGTGCCGGGATAGGTGTCGGCTATCAGGTTTCCCCCGGCCGCCGCAACCTGTTCCGCGGTCAGGCGGGCGCCGATCACGAAAGCCCCTTCGCCCAGCTCGAGATCCTTCACCGCCGCGGCCAATTGTTCAACCGACTCATCCCCCGCGGCGGGCAAACCGTCCCGGGCATCCTTTCCCCAAGCCTCTGCAGGTGGAGAAAAAAGACACAAAATACCCCACAGGACGAGGGTCGGTTTCATCATTGCCGGATCCACGGCCGGCCTACCGGCCACCTTCCTTGTACCACTGGTGTTCGGGTTTGGCCAGGATCCCGTTGATCGCCTCCTCGAACACGGTCTTTTTTCCCTTCTGGGCAGCCAATCGCCGCAGTTCAGGCAGGAATTTGTGGTAGAAATTCTCGGCGACTTCGTACATGCCGTGCCAGTGGGCGTAGTCGGGCGCCATCTTGGAGGCGCCCACACGGGCGGTGCGGCCTTCATGATGCCACAACTCCCACCAGTACCAGCCCAGCTTGCTGTTGAACTGGGGGCCGGAGATCAGTCCCTCCCGCTGGGCCATTTCGAAAAGCCTCTGGGCGGGCTTGGCGAACTTGTCGTTGTAGGTAATGACCAGTTCATCGAACTGCTTGTAGAAATTTTCGACGACCTGGACACCGTGGCACTGCACGCAGATGATCCTCATGTCTTCACGCCGCAATTCCCAGCTCTTGACTTCGATGACCTCGCCCGTTTCCTCGATCTCGGTCCACTTCCCTCCGACCTCGGCGTACTTCTTGTACTTGCGCTCCTGGCCGACCTGGGGCGGGATGTCGCCGTGGACATCGGTGATATCGCCGTTGGCGAAAACGACCCGGTTCATCTTCTTGGAAACGGGTGTCCTGAGGTTCCAGGAAATACGGTCGCCCACGTTGTGCGTCGGGGGGGTAACGGCACCGTCCGCCTTGAGCGTGGATCCCATGTGGCAGGTGGCGCAGGTCGGCGCGGAGTAATAATCCTTGCCCAGCACCCACTTGCCCGCCTTGAGGATGTTCATGCCGTTCATGCCGCGCTCGCGTATCGCGGTTTGATAGGCGATACCGTGCTTGGACTCGTTAAAGGCTTCCATCTGGGGATGGTCCGGGCCCATGTGGCACTTGCCGCAGTTCTCGGGCTGGCGCGAAACGGAGGAACGGAAGGAATGGCGGCCGTGGCAGGCGGTGCAGGAACCCAGGGTGCCGTCGGGATTCACCCGGCCGATGCCCGCGTTGGGGTAGGTCATGGGATCGAACATGACCGCCTGGTCCTGGTTCAAGAGGGCCTTGCCGCTGTCGTCGGTCAGGATCTTGACCACCGAACCGTGGCACTGCCAGCAGCCGTTGGCCGAGCCGGCATTCGTCTGCATCGAGGTGACGACCTCGCCCAGCACGTTGTCCAGCGAGGCCATGATCAGGCCGGCGGTGGCATGATGGGACGTGGACATCTCCTTGGCTTCGTTTTCATGGCAGAAGGCGCAGTCCGCGGGAGACTGGAGGGTCTTCATCCACGCGCCCTCGTGCAGATAGCCCGCGGGATCGTCCTTCTCGGCGGCATGGCAGTTGTAGCAACCCACCTGTCCGTCCTGGGCGGCGGCGTGGGGAGAGTTCTTCCACTGCTGGACCAGCGAGTTGTTCTCCTTCAAGTGGCAGTTGATGCACTTGACGTTTTCCTCCTGGATGACGGTGCTGACGACATCCTTGGAGGCGGTGGTCGTGGCGAAAACCGAACCGGCGACCATCAGAAAGACTCCGGCCGATCCAATTGCCAGCTTCCACTGTTTCATGCGATTCCTCCTACGACTTGTTTCAGGACTCATGGGACGATACCTCGGATTGTAGACGGATGGTCATCCTGCCAGAAAGGAAAAATTTTCCCCAGCAGATAAAGAACGAAGATCGGGATCACCATGATGACGACCGCCAGCAGGATCCCTTCCCTTTCCAGCCATTCCGGCTGGTAGAAAACCGAACCGCGCCCGCTCTTGGACATCAGCTGGCCTCCGATCACCACGTTCCAGCGCATGAAGAGCACCTGAAGAAGGACCATCAGGGCGGAAACGGGAGCCAGAACATTGACCAGGGAGTACCTCTTCTTGGCCAGGTGGAGGATGCCCATCAGGAGAAGGGGAATGACGGACAGGACCAAGACCTGCCAAATCCAGTAGCTGTTGTACAGCGGGCCCCACAACAGGCTGTGCAGCGTCTCCCAGTGGCTGGTGGCCATGTAACCGTGGGTAAAGACTTCGAGCATCTCGAAGGTGAAATTCAGGACGAAGAAACCGGCCAGGAACTTGACGCTGGTGCGCATGCAGCCCCGGTCGATTTCGCGGCGGGAAATCTTCATCAGGATGACGTAGGCGATGATGATACCCGCAATTCCCGAAACACAGGCCGACAGCAGGAAGATGACCGGCATCAACGGCGTGGCCCACAGCGGGTTGGCCTTGACCCCGCCGAAGATGAAACCGACATAGCCGTGCAGCGCGCAGGCCATGGGAATGCCGATGACGGCCAGGAACTTGATGATCTTGCGGTCCATCCTCAGGGCCTCTGCGGAGAGGTTGTCGCTGCCCATGGACAAGGCGAGATAGAAGAGGCGTTTGATGCCCGTGGACGACTGGTGCCGGGCCACCAGGGTCGGCCGGTAGATGAAGAAGATCTCCAGGACCAGGAGCAGGCCGTAGGCCATGTAGAAGTAGCCGAAGCCGGCCATGGCCGAGGTCGGGTTCGGGGTCAGGAACATGCTCATCGCCCGCCCCGGTTGACCGAGATGCACCAGCAGGGGCACCGTGGCGCAGGTCAGGAAAGCCAGGGCGAACAGCAGCGAGAATCCCGCCAGGGGTTTCAGGTTCTCCACCCGGAAAACGTGGTACATGGACGAGACGATGAAGGCCCCGGCCACGATCCCGGTGATATAGGGGTAGAGCACGATCATCAGGCTCCAGTGAACCTGGAGATCGTTGGGAAAGACGTAACCCGCGGCGGTGGCCGCCAGATCGGCAATCACGGGAATCATGTCACTTCCCTTCTCAGGCCGAGGTAGTGCAGCGAAGGCTTGTTGCCCATGTCGGGCTTCAAAACCGAGATGACATGGGGTTCGTGCAGCAGCCTGTAGACCTCGGATTCCTTGTCGCCCAGATCGCCGAAAATCCTCGCCTGTGACGGACAGGCCTCCACACAGACCGGGAGCATGTCCTGGCGCACCCTGTGGTAGCACCAGGTGCATTTCTCGGCGGTCTTCTTCACGGGGTTGATGAAGCGAACCGAATAGGGGCAGGCCTGCACGCAATAGGAACAGCCGACACAACGCTTCTCGTCAATGAGTATGAAACCGTCCTGGGACTGGAACGTCGCGCCCACGGGACAGACCTGAACACAGGAGGGATTGTCGCACATATTACACAATTTCGGCACGAAGAAGGTGTCCCGGAGGGGATTGGTTACATCGTCCCTCCCGGCCGGGAATCCATCCAGCCCGCCGTTGGGCGAATCGACGAAAACGTTGTCCTGGTCGTCGATCAGATAGCGTTCGACCCAGGTCCGGAAATGACCGTCGGGAACCTGGTATTCGTTCTTGTCGGCCATGCAGCAGGCGCCGCAGCCGATGCAGTTGGAAATGTTGACCACGAAGGCGAAATGTTTTTCGGGGACGGGAAGTTCCGGCTCGTCATCGGCGCCGGCGACCTGCTGGGCGAGCAGGCGGGCGCCCGCCGGCAGAACCAGAAGCAACGACCCGCCGATGGCGCCGCTCAGCACCTTCCTGATGAAGCCCCGGCGATCGAGGTCGATTTCCCTTTTGAGCCTGTTCATTTCATCCATGGCTCACGACCTTTTCCGTTCCAGCGGCAGACCCATCATTTCCCGGGCCTCATGCACCCATTTCAACGGGGCATGAACGTGGTGGCACTGGTCGCAGATATGATGGGTGCGAAACTTTCTCTCCTCCAGGTGCTCCGGCATGGCCACCAGTTTGATGGTCTCGGGGGGCATGGCCTGCACGATCTTGTTGTGGCACTTCACGCACAACGGCTTGATATCCCCGCCACTGGCGACCGGCATGGCTCCGATCACCTGGTCGTCCTTCACGTGGTCCGCGTAGGCGCCGTGGCAAACTTCGCACATGACGGTCTTGTGGACTCCGTCGACGTGGATTTCCTTGATCAGGGGGTGGCAATCGAAGCAGGACTCGTTGGTCCGGATCCTGGTTTCCCGGTTCGCCTCATCCTCCACGGCTCCCGGACGGTAATGGCCGTGCTTGCCGAATTCATCCGGCAAGAAAACCTGCCTCAACACGACGCTTGCGGTCACGATGACCGCCAGGGTCAGGACGATCCTGACCACATGCGCCTTGGGCGATGATTTGTATCCAGGCTGCAAATATTCCTCCCAACAGCACGGCTTTCATTCCGGGACTTTCCCGTGGAAAACCGTACCCTTTGAGGCCTATATCATCCTAGCCCCCGGGTAGGTGTTCCATGGATTATGGTATCCGGAATGCCTTCAGGCAAGCGGTGCTTTTACTGCTTATGAGAACCATTTTCGATAGGCTGAAGAGGGACGGAAATCGTGGGAATGGAAAACCCCGCTACCACCCGGCAGCGGGGTTTAAACCATCAAATTTCAGGCTGATTCTTTACTTCGACAGGATCACCACCGTGTAGGGCCCGATCCCGACGTTCGCGTTGTAGTTCATGCCGTCCTTGGGCCCCCAGTTCGCGGTGGTCGCGTTGGAGTTCCAGTTGCCGAAGTCGTCCGAGTAGCCGTTCCAGTCGCTGTTGAACCGCACCTGCCAGGTTCCCCCGCTGGGGAAGCCCAGGTTGTAGCTGGAAAAGCCCTGGCCGCTGAAGTTGGCCACGATGATGACGTCGTCGCCGTCGCCGCCGTTTTCCCAACGGTGGTAGGCGATGACTTTGTTGTAGTCATTCACGTGGTGGACGTTGATGTTGTTGCCGCGCAACCCGCGGGTGTTGTTGTACCAGTTGCGGCGCAGGCGAATCAGATCCTGGTAAAGATCCACGATGCCGTCGTGGGTGGTGGCCTTGTTCCAGTCCAGGGGATCGTCGTCGGCGAAGTAACCGTCTTCCAGGAACTCCTGGCCCATGAAGATCATGGGGATGCCCGGGCTGGTGAAGGTTATGGCCGCACCCAGGGTCGAGCGCTTCTGCGAGTACCAGCTGGCCGCGTTCCCCGGCCAGATCTCTTCCGGGACACGGGCGTGGCCGTTGGCGACTTCGTCGTGGCTCTCGGTGTAGATCACCCGCTGGGTGGCCACGCCGTTGTAGTAGTGGGTCAGAGCGTTCTTGACGTCCCACATGTTCCGGCTGGAGTCGTCACCGACGATGATGTTGTCGCGGATGGGGTGCACGAACCCGGCGTCCCACTGCGAGTCGAAGCCCGCGCCGCCGGAGCTGGTGGGCATGGTCAACCAGGCGTTGTTCTGGAGATCTTCGGCGATCGAGATTTTCCAGCCGGCGGCGGCGTCGATCTCGTCGTTGACCCACTGCATCAGCGTCCAGCCCTCGTAGATGTCGCCGGAACCGTTGTTCTGGGTGCGGATGTTCACCGTGGAATCCCACCGCAGGCCGTCGGCCCGAAAATCATCGAGCCAGTAGAGCGCGTTGTCCCTGACGAACTGACGCACCTCGCCCCGGCCGTAGTCGGGCCGGGTGTCGCCCCAGGGCGTGGTCTTCCGCCAGTCGCTGAAGAAGTAGATGCCGCCGTTCCCGTAGCTGGGGCCATCGAAGGTCCACAGGGAATGGTCCAGGTCGCTGGGGCCGTAGTGGTTGTGGACGACGTCGATATTGACGGCCATGCCCCGGGCATGGGCCGCATCGACAAAGGCTTTCATGTCGTCGGGGGAACCATAGGCGGACTCCGGTGAAAACAGATGCGCCGGGTTGTAGCCCCAGGAGAAGTCGCCCGCGAATTCGCTGACCGGCATGACTTCGATCATGTTGACGCCGAGATCCTGCAGGTAGTCCAGCTTGTCCATGGCCGAACTCCAGGTACCCGGCGTTCCACCGGGCGTGTCGTTGAAGGAGCCGACATGGAGTTCGTAGATGACCAGCTCGTTCCAGGGGATCGGCGACATTCCGTTCACCCAGTTGTAGTCCGGATCGGCGATCACGCCGTTGCCGATGGAATTTGTGACCTGGGTCACACGCGGATCGACGCGCCACAGCGTGTTGCCGCTCTCGGTGATGACATAGCGGTACTCATCCCCCACTGCGGCCGTCGTGATATCGGCTGACCAGTAGCCGGTCGTCTCGTCGACCAAGGGGTTTGCGGTCGTACTCCAGGAGTTGAAGTTGCCGGCGACGTGGACGGCATCGGCGTTCGGCGCCCAGACGCGGAATCCTACCCCACCGGAGTAGATCAACGGTCCGAGTCCGCTCTGAGAAGAGGCACCGGCGACTTTTTCGGTGGTCGGCTGGGGAAGATCGACGAGGTCGGGCGTCGTGGCACGCTCGCAAGCGCCGAGGAACAGGAACATCACAAGTAACGAAATCATAGGCGAGAATTTTCTCATCTAAACACCCTCCAGTCAACAGGTCGGGAATGGTGACGCACCGGTGTCGGGGAAGTGGGTGGAGGTCGGGCGTCACGCTTTCATATATGGATCCGGGGTGGTTGGCGGGGAGAAGAACTCTGATGATGAGCCACTTGTGGATCCGACGAGCGGGGATAGTAGAGTGGAATGGTTTGGTTGTCTAGTGGGGATGTTGGAAATTGGCAGACAAGTACAGTCTCACTTCGGCTGACGGGAAACACTTTCTAAACGATCATTTCACGAGGGTCATACGCCTATTCTCAGAATACTCACCAGCTTCCAATCGATAGAAAAACACACCTGACGCAACCTGTTTGCCGTCATCGTCACGTCCGCTCCAGACGACCTCGTGCGGTCCTTCCCCGAGGTCCTCGTCCACTAGGGTCCGCACGAGTCTGCCGCTCACGTCATAGACCGCCAGGCGGGTCCTGCCCGCCGTAGGCAGTTCGAAGGCGATGGTCGTTCGGGGGTTGAACGGGTTCGGCTTGTTCTGGGCCAGGAACCCGACGGCCGCAGGCGAGTCTTCCGTCACGGGAGTCCCCACCGGTACGAAGATGCTGTAGGTCCCACGGCCGTGGGTGCCCACAGCCACGAAGCCGTCGGCGTGGCGCACCGCCACGTCGTCCACCACGACGTTGCCGATGAGGCCGGGCGCTTCCAGCTGCCAGTAGGTGTTCGCGCCGGCCATGTAAAAGGTGGAGTAAAGGCCCGTGCTGGTGGCCGCGAAGTAGATCTCCTTGCCCTGGAAGTCCAGGATCGCCACGTCCCGCACCGAGGGACCGTACAGACCGACCAGGTTGCCCTCCTGGCTGGTCCAGGTGGCTCCACCGTCCTCGGTGTAGAAAATGCTGTCCACGTTGTAGTTGGAAACGGCCAGCATCACCTTCTGGTCGTCCCCGGGATGGACGGAGATCGACGTCACGAAGGCGCCGGAAACGAAATCCGGACCCATGTTCAGCGTCTGGGGCGCCGATCCAACGGGGGCCGTGTGGGCCTGATCGAGGCGGAAGACCGATCCCACTGCAGTCCCGAAGTAGAGCACACGGTTGCCTGTCCGGGACATGCCCAGTGCCGAGATGTTCTCACCACTCGGTTGTGTGGTCACCTGGTCCCAGTTGATCGCCGTCGGAGAGCCGTTGTTGTCGGGAATCCCCGTGAAGTCGTTGTTGCGCCACAGACCGCCTCCGGAAGCCTGGTAGACGACATGGTTGTCCACGGGGTCCATGAGGAAAGGATTGATGAACAGGTAGTCGGTGACCCCTGCGGGATCCAGGCGGGACCAGGCAAACCACTGGCCCGTGGTATTGTCCACCGTCCGGCGGTAGATGCGTCCTTCCTGGTAGGAGTACAGATAGTTCCCGCTGGGGCTGTCGGCGTCCACCACGGCGCTGTGGCCGCCGTCTCCACCGACGTGATTGACCCAGTCGGTTTCCCCGTCTTCCCACATGGTGAACCAGCTGCCGTTGTCCTGGGTACCGCCCACGATCACCTGGTTGCCGGGCAGATCCTCGTCGATGGCGATGCGGTAGAACTGGCTGGTGTCATAGCCGTTGTTGAGGCTGAGCCATTCCTCCACGGCGGTGGCGCTGTTGATGTTCAGGATCTTGTGCACGCCGCCGTCCGTCGCGGAATAGGCCATGGCGGACGACCCCGGCTGGAAGATGAGGTCATGCTGGTCTTCGTGGTGACCGACGGAGATCCGTCCTCCGATCAGGTCCGTGAAGCCGTCGGTGGCGAAACCGTCCAGGCTGCGCCACAGGAGGCGGCACCCCATGTAGACCACGTCCGGGCTCACGGGATTGACCGCCAGGGACATGTTGTAGTTGCCCTGGGTGTCGGGCACCCAGTCCACTGCCCCGGACAGGCCGGGCAGAAGCGCGATCTGCGCGGAGCGGTCCTCCCAGGTTCCGGATCCCGGGGGCTCGCTGTGGGTGTACTTGTAGAGGCCCACGAGGCCGCTGCCGTTTGTATTCTCGACCAGGGCATAGAGGATGTTCTCGTCACTGGGCGCCAGGACCAGCACCACGCGTTCGAACGAGGTCAGGGTCGGAGGCGTGATGTCGGTCCAGTTGACGCCGTCGGTCGAGCGATAGAACCCCGACTCGTGGCCTCCCGTACTGAGGGACGCATAGACGACGCCTGTGGAGGTGACCACCAATTCGGTGAACATCGACCAATCGGCCGGGTTTGCTCCGGCGCCCAGGGTCACCGACCAGCTGTTGCCACCGTTGACCGAGCGAAGGATGTAGCCGAAGATGGCCGCGTAGACCTCGTCCTCGGTCGGATTGCTCGGGTCGACCCGTAGGCGATGGACGTACTGCCAGAAGGAATTGAAGGTCGAGGGCCGCCCCCCCGCCGTCACGGGCAGCTGGGTCCAGCTCTGGCCCCCGTCGGTCGATTTGAAAACACCGTCACCCCGGTAGGTGGCTGCATAGACACCCGCCGACTGCCCCCGAAACTCCCCCGTGCCATAGTACCACACGTTCTCGTGCCCGGGACGGGTATCCTGGGCGACGCTGACCACCGAGTGCAGCTGCGTACTGCCCGTGGTCAGGGTCCATGAGGCGCCGTCGTCGGTCGAGCGCCACATGCCGCCACTGACGCCCCCGGCCAGCAGGGTCTGCCAGGTCGGGTCGCTCACGTCGAAGGCCAGGGCCCGGGTGCGGCCGCCGATGTTTTTCGGTCCGCGCGGCACCCAGCCGATCATCTTGTCGGCCTTGGCAGGGTCCTCGGACTGGATTCTCTCCTGTAGCGCGCTACCCCGGCGGCTGGGCAATTGGCTCGCGAACTCCCGTTCCCGCCTGTGGATGTCGGCCGGGATCTGGTCGGTCACCGGGTCGCGCAGCCGCATGAACTCGAACTCCCAGCGGCGGCCGCGGCCGGTGTCTCCGGAAGCGTCATTTTCCGGCACCTGGGGAGGAGCGCCGCTGTCGCGCAGCAGCGGAACAAGGATGGCGCAGGCCAGCAGAATCGACATTACGTTCACGATTCGCTTCAACATGGTTTTCCCTCCACATGGAAACCGCACGGGGCCGACCTACGCGCCCCGGTTTTCTGCCGATGACTCATTTCAAGAGTACCATACTCTTCGTCTTGCTCTGGAGAATATCTCCCTCCCCACCAACTCGAGGTTCTGCAACGGAACGCCAAGCGACCACGCCTGCGGCTGTCAGATCGGGCACTTTTGGCCCTCCTCGCCCACCTTCTCCCCGATTGGCGGCAACACCTGTCCATCGTCCAACCGGATACCGTCATTCGCTGGCACCGGGCCGGTTGGCAGCCCTACTGGCGATGGAAGAGTAAGCCAGGGCGTTGCAGGCCAAAAGTCCCGCCTGAAGCTCGCACCTTGATCCGTCAGATGTCTTTGGAAAATCGCTTCTGGGGCGCTCCCCGCATCCACGGTGAGTTGCTGAAGTTGGGATACGACATCTGTGAGTCCACAATCGCCAAGTACATCCAACCGCCGATTGGACGAGCCTGCAACTGATCCAAGCATTTCCTTTTGATTCATCACTTCGGTATTTTATTCGGGATCGGGATGGAATCTATGACCAGCAAGTCGATGATACTTTCGACATGCTCGATATCGATCAGGTCATAATTTCCCGTCGATCGCCGTGGCAAAATGGGTACTGCGAGCGAGTAATCGAAACGATCAGGCGGGAGTGTCTCGACCATGTGATCGTTCTGAACGAGAAACATCTGCGGCGGGTTTTGAAAGAGTTCCTGGCTTATTACCACGATTCCCGTACCCATCTTGGGTTGGAGAAGGACACGCCCAGGCCGAGGGCTGTACAGCCTCTGGACGCCGGGCCAGTGATAGGCCAGTCCATCCTCGGTGGACTGCATCACCGCTATAATCGCGACGCCGCTTAATCGCTGCTAACCGGATCGGACCGGTGATGGTGGATTGGTCCGTCTCGCAGTGGTGTCAGGCAGGAAATCGGTGGGACCCGGGCCCGTCTCGCTGCCCCAACACATGCAGTTACGCCAGATAATCCCAACCTCCGACTGTCGGCTGAACATTCACGAAGAGTCACTTGCCTCGGATAGATTAATTTGTAGGGGGGGAGCATAAACACACCGGTGGGCCGGATGGTTTAAATAGGAAGGACAGGGCATTTACTTTTGCTTTTTTTCTCTCTTCAATTTTCGTTTTTCCTTGGCAGTATGCTGAGCCGTTTTCTTTGGCTCCTTCTTGCCCTTGTCT
>JBDLKA010000027.1:0-36496 GCA_039714075.1 Candidatus Krumholzibacteriota bacterium
CGGCGCCATGCCGACAACAGGACCAGGAACTGCAGGACGGCCAAAGCCAGGAACACCGCGGGCAACGGAAGCAGGGGCGTGCCGAAGCTGGTGCCCGCCCTAAGCAACAGAGTCCCCTGTCCCGCCAGACAGAGAACTCCCGTGAGCAGCAAAACCCGGGCCCGCAGCCAGGTCATCGACGGCCTCCTACCTGATCGTGTTGATCTCCGCCAGCCTCCACTGGTCACCCTGCCTGGCCAGGATGCAGACCAGCTTCAATTCCTGGATGCGGTCCGAGTCGGGACGACGGCGTTTCCAGACCGCCATGCCGTGGACCCGGTCGCCGCCCGAAGCATCCTGGGTTTTTTCAAAGAGGAAGACCATCGTCCGGTGCGTCTGGAACACGTTCTTGAAGTAGTAGAAGGCCTGGCTCGGGCTGTAGTGGGTGGCCCGGTCGGGGTTGCCGCCGGCGGTCACCTTCAGGCCTGATTCGTGAACCAGATCGGCCAGGGCCTGCTGGTCGGCTTCCTCCCAGGCCCGGGCTATCTCGCCGAAAACCATGCGGGGGCCATTGTCCTGGGCGCCTTCCGGGCCCTTGACGATGCGGGCGTCGGCCCCGCCGGCGAAGGCCAGCAACGCAGAGGCAGCCAGACAGACCGCAATGCCCATAGCCAGGCTTTCCGGGGCTCTTCTGGGCCTCTGGGCCCTGCTGATGAATCTGTGGATGTCGGCCATCATGCTCATGTGCTCCGTCTTCCCTGATCGGGTCCGACCGGACAATTCCGGGGGCACTTAAATAGAGGCAAAGCCTGTGCCACCGGTCCGTCACCACCCCAACCCCCTGATTTTACCCCCAATCAGGTGAAAAATGCCATGTGGAAGGGAAAAATGTTCCTCTTTATTCCTCTTGAGAGGTTCGATGGCCCCGAAAGACGTGCCCAAAAGGGGACGGATAAGGCGAAGGTGGGGACACTGCCGCTGATTGTCAGGACAGGACTTCCACACGCTCACGATAGACGATGCCCCTGTCGGCCAGTCCCTTGAGCAGGTAATCCACGCAACCGAACTGGCGTCCCATGAACTCCGGAGGCGAGATTCCCCGGTGGATGTACAGCCCCTCGGCCACCATGCGCAGGGCCATCGTGGCGGTGTAGCCGGTCGTGCGGGCCATGGAGGTCACCCCGGTATCATGATCATACCGATCGACAAGGTCGTAGACATAACGCAGACGCTGGTTGTTCCTGACGCCTTCGACCTGGATCTGCATGACGGTGATGTCCCCTTCGCCCTCTTCCAGTTTCCACATGGGGAACAGCAGCCGGGCCGTCACGTCCAGGGGCCGGACCTTGTGTCCGCCGACTTCAATTTCCTCCGCGGAGAAGAACCCGCTTTCCCTCAGGACCGCCATCTTTTCGATGTGTCCGGGATAGCGCAGGGTCTTTTCCTTCATGTTCGGCGCGTCGATGGTCCTGGCCAGGGTGCGCAGGCCATCGGTATTGAAGGCCTCCAGGGTGCCGAGTTCGGGAAAGTCGATCAACTCGGGATCGGACAGGGCGGGCCGGGTCACCGGGACCCCGTTCTCCACGTAGCGGGCGGGCCGGGTGTATTCCTCGATGACGTCCACGGGTGAAAACACGGCCTTGTATTCCCAGGGCCACTGCCGGACTTCGGGCAGGCCGCCGACATAGGTCAGCACCGAATCCACCTGGTCCAGCTTGCGGGCCACGCGGCCGATGAGCGCGCTGCCCATGCCGGGAAAGACGCCGCAGTCCATGATGGCGGTGACACCCTTTTCCTTGGCGAGGCGGTCCAGTTCGAACGGGTCCTCGGCGAAAAAAGCGATATCGACAACGTTCTTCCCGGCTTCGATAACCGCCCGCAGGGTCTGAAATCCCATGAAACCCGGCACGGCATCGACCACGAAATCGTAGTCGCCCACCAGGGCGGTGACGGCGGCGGGATCGGCCAGATCGGCGACCAGGGGTGATATGTCCGCCTGGGCGGCCAGTTCCTCCAGGACCTGCTCGTCGCGGTCGGCGACGGTAACCTCGAATTCATCCTCCGCGGCCAGGTCCCTGGCCATGGGCCCGCCCACCAGTCCGCCCCCCAGCACGATAATCCTCATTATGTACCTTTCACCCTTCTGCAGGCCTTGGACATGTAGGCTCGTCTGGAAAGACGGCCATCACAAGGAAGGCCCCCGGTAATCCGCAGCGCTCTGGCGAGGACATCCGGGGGCCTTTCTTGTGATGGCCGTCTTTCCAGACGCCCCTACATATCCAGGGCCATCCGTTTTTTGTCCCTGATCCGCCGCTCATGCCACCAGACCAGGATCGGGCTGGCGATGAACATCGAGCTGTACGTACCGACGATGACGCCGAAGCACAGCGCGAAGGCGAAGTCGTGAATCACCGGGCCGCCCAGGAAGTAAAGGGTCACCGCCACGAAAAAGGTCGTCAGCGAGGTCAGCATCGTACGGCTGAGGCACTCGTTGATGGAGCGGTTGATGACCTCGCGGTAGCTTTCCTTGCGCCGCAGTTTCATGTTCTCCCGGATACGGTCGAACACCACGATCGTATCGTTCAGCGAATAACCGATGATGGTCAAAAACGCCGCGATGATCTGCAGGCTGATCTCGAAGTTCAGCAGCGAGAAGATGCCCAGGGTCAGGGTCACGTCGTGGACCAGGGCCATGATGGCAGCTATGCCGTAGCGGAAAACGAAGCGCACGGTGATGTAGAGAACGATCAGGGCCAGCGCCGCCACCACGGAGTTGACCGCCGCGGTCCGCAGTTCGCCGCCGATCTTGGGGCCGACGCTTTCCTCGCGCCGCAGCTCGATCTCGGTGCCGCTCAGCCCGGCCCGCAGGTCCGCCAGCAGGATCTGGGCGGCATCAAGCGTCTTTTCCCCCGAAACGGTGGACACGCCGGTGTTGCTGGCCTTCTCGTCGCCGGCCGCGGCCATCTCCATCACTTCCTCCGGGGTCGGGAACGTGATCAGGAATTCATCGACCGAGCCGAATTCCGTCACCTGGACACCCTCGTAGCCCTGGCCTTCCAAAGCCGACCGGATCTCACCGACGGTCGGCACCGGCTCCATCTTCACCTGCAGGACGGACCCGCCGGTAAAGTCGATGCTCAGCCGCGGTCCCTTGTGGATCAGCATGGTGGCCGCGCTGACGACCACCAGGATCGCCGAAATGGTGAAGGCGACCTTCATGGCGCCCACGAAATTGATTTTGGGATTCTTGAAGAATTCCATCGTCTTGTCCGACCTTTCCCGGGCGGCGATCGCCCGGAGCAACGCCCCGCGAATCGGGGCTGATATTAAGCCGTCCCCCGGGACGGACTAGATGCTCATCTTCTGCCGACCCTGCTTGCGGGTCACGAATTCCATGACGACGCGGGTCATCACCAGCGCGGTGAACATGCTCGTCAGGATACCGATGCTCAGGGTCACCGCGAAGCCCTTGATGGGCCCGGTGCCGAACCACAGCAGGATGCCGCCGGCGATCAGGGTGGTCACGTTGGCGTCGACGATGGTGCGGGTCGCGTTGGCGTAGCCCGACTGCACCGAGGCGCGGATGGTCTTGTCCTTGCGCAGCTCCTCGCGGATGCGCTCGTTGATCAGCACGTTGGCGTCCACCGCCATACCCACCGTCAGGATGATACCCGCGATACCCGGCAGCGTGAGCACCAGGTCGAACTGGGCCAGCACGGCCATCAGGATGATGATGTTGCTGACCAGGGCCATGACGGTCACCAGGCCGCTCTGCCGGTAGTAGACCAGGATGAAGATGACCACCAGGATCGACCCGTAGAGGGCGGCGTTGACGCCCATGCGGATCGAATCGCTGCCCAGGCTCGGCCCCACCGTCCGCTCTTCGGCGATGTAGACGTCGGTGGGCAGGGCGCCGGCGCGCAGCAGCAGGGCCAGATCGCTGGCCTCGTTGTTGGTGAAGTTGCCGCTGATGGATCCGGAGCCGCTGGGGATCTTGCCCTGGATGACGGGTGCGGAGGAAATCCGGCCGTCCAGCGAAATGGCCAGGAAGCGGCCCACGTTTTCACCGGTAACCTTGGCGAAGGTGCGCGAGCCCCGATTGTTCAGGGCGAAGTTGACCTGCCAGAAACCCGGACGGTCGGGGTTGGCGGTCGAAACCGCGTCGGTCAGCTGGTCACCCGTGATGACCTTCTGGGTGTCGATCAGATACAGGGGGCGCAACATCTGGCCCTGCCCGAAGTCCATGGGCTCCATCTCCAGCTGGAACTCCACGTTGCGCAGCTTGCGCGCGGTGCGCGGATCGTCCAGCAGGACCTGCACGCGGGCCACGTTTCTTTCCTCGACGAAAAGAGGGGTGCTGCCCATGAGGCCCGGCTGGGCGATCAGCAGACCCGAGAAGGGATGTTCCTTGAGATAGGCTTCGTCGGCGCCGGCCAGGGAATCGTCGGTCCCCATGAGATCGTCCAGCTCGCCGAACGGACTGGCGGCGGTATCGGCTTCGGCAGCGGCGGTGTCGCCCTCCGCGGAAACGACTTCGACTTCAGCCGCGGGTTCTTCGGCTTCTTCAGTGGAGACGGTTTCCTCGGCGGTCTCCGTTTCCCCGGTCATATCGACGTCACCCAGGAAAAGCCGGTCCAGCTTGTCCAGGGCCGCCTGGATCTCGGTGTCGGGCCGCACCATGCGGAATTCCAACCGCGCGGTCTTGCCCAGCAGGTTCTTCGCCCTTTCGGGATCCTGCAGGCCGGGAAGCTTCACGACGATCCGGCTGGCGCCGAAGGTGGTGATCTCGGGCTCGGACACGCCGAACTTGTCGATCCGGTTGTAGAGGATCTCCTTGACCCGCAACAAGGCGTCCGCGGCCTCGCTGGAATTCATGCCTTCCTGATCGACCTCGAGGACCAGGTACATGCCGCCCTTGAGATCCAGCCCGCGCCGGATGGCCGCGGCGTCGACATCGGCGATTTCCGCCAAGCGCTCCGGGTTGTCCTGGGCGGCTTCGCGCTCCGCCGGGGAAATGGACAAGGCCTTGAAGGTCGGCAGCAGCCCGTAAAGGGAAAACAGAAGGATGACGACTGTCAGCCCTGCCCTGATCTGCAGGGAACGGTTCATGGTTCAACTCCCCATTCTTCGACACGTGAACTCGACAGAAAAAAGCACGCCTTGACGACATCCGGGCGGGACTGACATCGCGTCAAGGCGCGTTGGAAGATCCTCTGGATAGTATTCCCGACGTACCCGGAAAGCGCCAAAGGCCGCGCAACCCGGATAGTACGTCCTGTCCCGCCGTGTTTTGAGGCGCCAATGATAACACATTCGCGGCCCTTGCACCAGAAAATGGCGGGTTCAAAACTCCACCAGACGGTAGTCCCGGCTGCCCAATCCCAATTCTTCCGCATGGTCCAGAAGGGCGGCGGGCTCCTGCTGGAAACCGCTCCAAACGGCCAGCGGCCCGTCACTTCGGGAAACGATCAAATCCCAGGTGGCCCGGTCCAGGGCCACCGGATCGGTCGCAGCCAGCACACCGACATCCCCCAGCCGGGTCCGCCCACGCCCCTGGGCGCGCCCCGCATGTCTGTCCAGCCGGGCCAGAAGGTTGAAATAACCGAAGCGGGGGGATTTGTTTTTGCCCACCGCGGCTTTGGCCGCCACCGCCGCGGCGGCCACCTTTTTCTGGAAGCGGGGAATGCCCGCAGCCTCCTCGGGGCTTATTCCCGCCATGAAACAGACGTTCATGCATTCCCCGCAACCGGTGCATTTCCGGTGATCGATCATCGCCCGGCCCGCCGTCAGGGAAATCGCGTCGAACAGGCAGACCGCCAGGCAGGAGCCGCAACCCGCGCACAAAGGTGTATCGACCTGGGGTCTGATATCCCGGTGCAGCAGCAGCTTGCCTTCACGGTCGGCCAGTCCCACTCCCTGGCTGATCAAGGCTCCCTGGAACCCCGCGTGGGGATGGGGCCGGACCGGAGTCAGCAGACACATCCCGGCGAAATTCCCCAGGGCCGCTGCCAGGGTCAGGCCGGCGAGATCCGCATCCTGCACGGGATCGGTAACCAGGGAATCGCCCTGGTCTGGCCCGTCGGCCACCAGATAACGCAATCCCCCGCGGCCGTCCCCGTACCCCTTGGCCTTCGCCAGTTCCAAATGGGTGTCGGCCTGGTCCAGCCCGCTGGTGGTGATGGACAGGGTGTCGAAACAAACCGAACCCCTGGGCGGATCCGTGGCGCCGGGACCGGCCAGCGCCCGGGCCACGGCCAACGCCCAGGCAGGATCGACCGCCGGTGGATGGCCCCGTTCTCCCAGCTGAACCTTCAAGCCCCAGGGAGAGGTCTTCCGGGCGGCTCCGGCAAGACCCAGCCGGTCCACCATCCGGGCCAGACAGGGTCCGAGATCGAGGGGCAAAAGCTCCTGACCCGGTTTCTGTTCGAGGGATTGGAAATACACATCCGCAGCCATGGTATTCTCAGCTCCCCTCGTTCGCTTTTTGCGCCATGTCCCGCAGCGCCAGCATTTCCGATACGGTCACGAACCTGACCCCCTGGGCCTGGAGACGGGGAATCTCACGGGCAAGAACCGCAGCGGTCGCCCGGTGGGGATGCCCGATACCCAGGGCGAAACCGGCCGACCGCGCCGACTTGACCAGGACCTCGAGATTCGCCTTGATGGTGGCCTGGTTCTCGTTGTCGTAATCGAGGAAGATCCGATTTTTCGCCGTCGGCAACCCCTCCTGCCGGGCCTCGGCGAAGGCCACTGATTTGGCGGAGGTCAAACTGTCGATGAACAGCAGGTCCCGGGCACGCAGGGCTTTCATCAGGGCCGTCATGGTCGGGCGGTCGCTGGTGGCGGCGCTGCCCATGTGATTGTTCACCCCGGTGATCATCGGCAGGGCGGCCATGGCCTCGTCGATGTGTTTCCCGATGGCCTCTTCATCCATTCCCACCATGACCGCACGGGGGCCGGGATCCGTCTCGGGATAGCCCTGGGGTTCCATGGGCAGATGGAGCAGTATTTCCCTCCGCCTGGCGGAAAAGTTGCGCCGGCTGCGTCCGACGCCGACTTCCACGATACAACCCCGCTCCAATCTCAATTTCCGGCCCGACTCCGGCTGGTCCCCGGTCAGGGAATCGTCCCCGCTCCGGTCCCCCGGCAATACCAGGTCGGTCGCCTTCAGGGCGAAGTGGCGGGAATAGGGCAGATGCGGCAGGACGGCCATGGTGACAGGCGCCGGCAAAGCCAGAATGGTCCGGGCGGCTTCACTCTTGCTGTAGCCCCAGTCATCGATCAGCAGGGCCACGACGGGGCCTTCCTGCGCCGCGAACCGGGACCACGCGCCGGTGCCGGCTCCGTTGCCCCACCGCACCGTGGGACTGCCGCCGGCCCGGTGCAGGACCAGGGTATGGGTCGGCCGTCCCGGAACGCCGACATCCAGCCGCAGCAGGTCTTTCAACTCGTTGGGCCGGACCTGATCTTCGGGCAGACGGCCGCCGGGCAGAAGGCGTTCCGCCCACAGGACGCGGGCGCCGCGGGACTCCACGGCGGCAGCCACCTGGACCTGCAGATCCCACCACGCGATATCGTCCGGGACCGCGACCACGCGGCAGCGCACCGCGGCCTCGGGCCCGAACCGCGGCGCCGGCCAGTCATGGTCGCCCCCCCGGTCCGAGGCCGCTTCGCCGGCCGGGCCCACCGGACCGGGTCGGAAATTGGGCAAAGCCCCGGCCAGGGCCGACTCCACCGTGGTCTGGACATCGGCATACATCTTGTCCGAACCCAGGGAAAGCAGGGCGGCCTGGCCCGAACCGGACCGGGACCACTTGAGCAACCCGATGCCCACCACGACCACCACCACCGCGGCGCCGACCAGCCAGGGCGCCACGCTCCCTGCTGGGGAGGACTTGGACCGGGACCGCCGGCCTGCGGTCTTGCCGCGGGTCTTGCGCGGGGATTTCCCCCCTGATTTGCGACGGCGGCGGGAATTGGCGAAGGCTCGGCTGAACAGGTTCAAGGCGGTGCTTTCCGTTGGCGGGTTCCTGATCCCGGCGTCCCTGCCGGGATGATGATTGAAGGGGACGGAATGGTTCCTGAATACTAGCCGAGAAGGGAATTCATGGCCAGAGCCGACCTGCGCTTCCGCAAAAAAAAGGAGGGAGCGGTGAAGCTCCCTCCCTGTTCCGGAAATCAAATCCAGGCCTGCGTCAAGGCAGGTTCGTCAGATCCACCTGGCCGATCATCTGGTAGTACTGCTTGGTGGTTCCCTGGTGGACGGTATCCTTGCTGGTCACGTAGAACTTGATCGTACCCTCGACCTTGAGGGTGGAGAAGTTCTGCCCGCGGTCGAACAGGAAGTCCACTTCGAAGGGGGCCCATTCCGCGTTGGGGATGATGTCGTTCTCCGGCGAAACGACCCAGGTATCCAGAGCCCGGAACGTACTGAACGCGATGCTGCTCACGCCGGGAACAAAATCCCCGTTGGGATCGGTCTGGGCGTCCCCGGAGAACATCCGTTCGTGGATCCTCAATTCCTCGTTCACGTCGAGGGTGGTCCCCACATCCGGGAATTCCTGGATCGTGGCATCCTGCAGGATGGTCAGGAAATCCGGGTGCATGATCTTGCGGTACTCGTCGATGTCCCGGGTTTCGTAGATGGTGCGGAAGTTGTTCATCAGCACATCGGGAGAACTGGGAAAAGGCAGCTCGGGGGGCTTGGTGCCGCCACCGCCACCGTCATCTTCATCGGGTGAAAAAATGCAACCGGCGGGGGCAATCAGGAGGGCAAAAGCCGCCAGGAGCAGAAAAAACTTCGATTTCATCACTTTCCTCCAACAGGCCGGGGCTTCCCCAGAGGTCGCAACCGAATGGTTCGTTGGCACGGAACGGAAGCCCTTTTTTGAGGTATTAGCCAGCTATTTTAACATATCGAAAGGCAATTAGCTACCAAAAGTTCCGC
Organism: Candidatus Krumholzibacteriota bacterium; assembly: GCA_039714075.1. Lineage (GTDB taxonomy): Bacteria > Krumholzibacteriota > Krumholzibacteriia > LZORAL124-64-63 > LZORAL124-64-63 > JAGLCY01. Next base: position 8,927 of record JBDLKA010000027.1, read on the forward strand.
GCAACACCCCCATCGTGTTGAGAAGCTGGCCTGTATCAGGGTCACTTTCGCCCTGGAGATCCCTCCACTCGTAAATATACCACTTATTGGCCTCAAGTCTAAAGATAACGTCGCATTTTCCCCGGTACCGGACTTCCGAGGCATCGCTGTCGTTGATGACCAGCACATCGTAAATGATGTCCTCAATTGTCATTTCATTGCCCACGGGGGGCGGAAAGACGAAGCCGGCCTGGACCATCCGGGCAGTGATACTGACCCCGCTGTTGTAGAAATTGTTGATGAAGGTGACTTCCCGGGAGCGGTCCCATCCGTCGAAAATTCCGGGGAACTGGTTGGCGGCCTCGTCATCGGGAACGTACCTGAACTCGTCCAGGCTGATATTGTCCTCCCAACCGGGAGAATGAATGGCCTCCAGGGACTTCTCCAGGTTGGCCCAGACGTTGGCCGGTTTGCTCTGGGGAAGGTAGTCGATCTGCACCCCGGCGCCCGGCGGCTCCGGTTCCCGGGGCGAGAACAGGCATCCGGACAACAGGACCGCGCCCACCCCCAACAGCATCGCGAAGCTGAGTTTCCCGCCCGCGATCATCATTTTACCTGTCGGGAACGGCCTCAACTCAAAACCCCCATTTCAGCCACACGTCGGCTTCCCAATAATCGGAACTGGTCTCGGTCACACTGGGTCCGAAGGCATTATACTTCCTGACCATGGCGGAAAGTTCCAGGGGATTTGTATTGCCCAGCTTCCGGAGCACCTTGGCGCCCACCCACAGTTCCCCGGAATAGGTGCGCGTGGTCTTGCTCGAAGTCCCCAGGGTCTCCCGGTCGTCCCGGGTCCGGTAGGTGGACGCCTCGAGCGTGACGCCCGGAGCGGCGATGAACCTCAGGTCCATTTCGATCCTGTTGATGGACTGATTGAGATCCCGACTGTAGAAAGAGCTCCCGGAAGCCTCGGTGGCCGTCTTGGTCGCGGCGAACCGCTTGTTGTAGTCGTGGCGCAGGGTGATTTTCAGACGGCTGGTGGGATCGACAACGACCCTGGTGGCCAGGTTGCCCCGCTTGCTGTAGTCATCCTTCCGCGAGCCCGAGAAGGAATAGTTGGTGTACTGGATGTAGACCCGGTAGCTCTGATCCAGGTTCAACCAGGGGGAAATGGTCCAGTCATACCCTGGTGACACCTCGTAGGAATCCTTCACGTTGTTGTTGGAGGACCGGGATTCCCGGATATTGAAATCCTGCACCTGCTGGTAGGCGAACACCATGTCGGCCCTGAATTTCTGCGCCCAGGTCCTTTCCAGGCTGGCGCTGAAATCGGATTGGTGGCGGTCCTTGTCGTTTTCGTTGTGCTGGTTCTCGGCGATGTCCTGACTCAGCCCCTCGTGGTACCTGAGATTGAGCCTCGTTCGCCGGAACAGGTCGCGGAAATAGTTGAATTCGTAGTCCCGCGCCTTGTTGTACTGGCGCCCCCGGTTTTCGGTGGCGGCCTTGTAGCGCTGGTCGTCCCACTTCAAGAGGTAGTCGTAACCGATGGCGATGGAATCCCGACCCGAGGCATAGGTCAGGGTAAGGTCCATCACGTCATGTTCCTTCTGCCGCAGCCCCACGCCGCTCTGGGAGTAGTCCAGGTCGTCGGTCAGACGGGTCAGCTTGGTATCGAACCCGAAGGCCCCGAAACTGAAGTTGTTGATCATCTCGTAGGAGATGGCGTCCACGGTCTCGAGTTCGGTGACTACCTTCTGGTCCTCGTCCACCCCCACGGTGTCGATCAGGCCGTTGCTGTTCTTCTTGAAGTCGAGGTATTTCTTCTCGAAATTGCTGCGCGTGACCACCACCCGGCCCAGGACGAAGTCCTTGTTGTAATAGACCCCGAAACCCAGGGAGTCCCCGTTGGCCGAGGAGGGGCTGGTCGTGGCGCCCAGGGCCCGGTCTCCGGCCGTGGCCGTGCCGTAGATCCGGCCCGCGATACTGATCCCCTTGGTGATATCCAGGCCGGACTGGAACCCGGCGTCCATCTTGCCTTCCTGAAGATCGTTCCGCTGGTTCTGGTTGACGCTGGCCTGATCCATGAACCCGGCGGACACCTTGGCGGAATTGGTCAGGAAACCGGTCTTGAACTTGAGTTTGTTGGCGCTCATGCCGACGCGCTTCTGGTCGCGTTTGGACAGATTGGCGTAACCGGCGGTGTTGACGGTGTTGTCCTCGCTCCAGTTCCAGGAGCCGTCCAGATTCACTTTCACCGGCAGGTTGTCACCCAGACCGTAGGTGAATTTATTGTCGCGTTTCTCCACGGTCTTGTCCTGCTTGCGGTACTCCTCCCAGGACCAGTTGAACTTGTTGGTGAAAAGGGAATTTTTCCGGAAGGTCAGGGTGGTGATCAGTTCCCCGTAATAGGTGTATTGCCGGACATTGGCCAGGGCCCCCACCTTGGGCACGTTCTGGACTCCCTGGAAAAAGGGACCGGCCTCCCTGGTCGAATCCGGTTGTTGTTGAATGCCCTGCTCGGATAATTCCGCCAAGGCCTGGATCCGTTCCAGAGGGGACATATTCGAAAGATCGAGTCCTGACACACCGGAAACCGCGGTGGTGTCGCTACCGGCGGCCGACGTATCGGCGGGTGCTTCGGCCCCGGATGTTTCCGATTCCTGGGCGCCCGCGGACATAGCCCCTCCCACTGTCGGGGCCAGAACCAGAAGCAGGAGCAGGAGCATGCCTCGCCCTGAAATCAACCGTCGTCCTTTCGGATCAATGCCCCGGCCAGATGCCGGAATCCCTCCGGATCGATCTGTTCGGGCCGACTGTCCGGATCAACACCGACCCGGGCCGCAAGCTCTTCCACCGCCTCGGGGGACAGTGAATAATGCCCCCGCAGTTGCGTCCGCAATTTTTTCCGCCTCTGGCCGAAAAGGGTTTTTACCACCTGGGTGAAGTTCTCGAATTCACTTCGGGACCACGACCCGCGGGGAATGAGCCGGATGATGGCCGACTCCACTTCAGGTTTGGGCCAGAAGACCGAGGCCGGCACGGCGCGCATGACCTTGACCTCGAACACCGAACCGAGGACCACGGCCAGGATGCCGTAATCCCGGCCGCCCGGCGAGGCCGCCAGCCGCTCGGCCACCTCTTTCTGAACCATGAATACGGCGCCGCTGATGCTCTCACGAAGATCGGCCAGCGCAAACAGGACCTTACTCGTCAAAACGTAGGGCAGATTACCCGCCACCACGGGACGTGCCCCTGCTTCGGCCAGGGCCCCGGCCCAATCCAGCTTGGCCAGATCACCTTCGATGAGCCGGAACTCCTCGCGGGCCCCGAATTCCGACCGCAGCAATTCGCAAAGGTTGCGGTCCACCTCGACGCAGGCAACCCGGGCCGCGGCGGCCAGCAGATGGACGGTCAAGGCTCCGCCCCCGGCCCCCAGTTCCAGAACGTTGTCGCCGATGGCCAGGGTATCGGCGGCGATGGCCCGGGCCAGGTTCCCGTCCACGAGAAAATTCTGCCCCCGCCGTTTGACCGGACGAATGCCGTATTTGCGCAGAATGGCGTGTTGGCTTTCGCTCAAGGAATTCTCCGTACCGGCCTGAGTGCGGGCCCGGCGCTCATGGCGCCTCCGGCCCTCCGAACAACCGGAAAAACGATTCCGTCGTTGTGCGGTCGACTTCGCCCGGATCCAGACCCAGGGTTTCCGCCACCTTTTCCAGGGTATGAATCAGATAAGCAGGTTCGTTCCTTTGGCCCCGATGGGGCACCGGCGGCAACCAGGGTGCGTCGGTCTCCAGCAGGATCATGTCCACCCCGGCCCGGGCCACCAGATCGGATAACTTGCTGTTTTTATATGTCACCGGACCGCCGATGCCCAGCAAAAATCCCCGGTCCCGTGCCCAGTCGACCGCGGCGGCATCTCCGCTGAACGAATGGAGAACACCGCCGCGTCGGGGAACACCGCAATGATCGATCTGTTCCAGGGTTTCGCTCCAGGCGTCGCGCACATGCAGGACGACGGGCAATTCCAGACGGTCGGCCAGGGCCAGTTGCGCGGACAGGGCGGCCTTCTGCGCGGGCCGGGGCGAAAGGTCCCGGTAGTAGTCCAGGCCGATCTCGCCGATGGCGACCACCCGGTCCGAAGCCGCCAGTTCCTCCAGGGTCCGCAGGGCGCGGTTCCCTTCGTCGGTAACTAGGCCCTGTTCGTCCGCCAGCAGCAGCGCGTCGTGGGGATGGATTCCGACAGTCGCCAGGATGTCGGGGTTGGCCTCGGCCAAAGCAATGGATTCCCGGCTGGTTTCCAGGTCATAGCCGACGTTGAGGAATCCCGAGACGCCACCAGCCCGGGCCCTGGTCAGGACGTCGGCGGCCTCGGCGGCGAACTCGCGGCGGTTCAGATGGACGTGACTGTCGATCAATTGCCCTTCCCCCCGCGGGGGCCGTTCCCGCAGCCGCCGTCACGGCAACCCTGGTCGCCTTTGCCGCGCCGCCGGGGCCGGGGCCGGGGCGAGGGAAGGTCGCGGGACTCTTCCCACCACAAACGATTGGCCGGCCATTCCCTCAACCCTTCCCCTCCGGGAACCGCAACACTCACGGACTCCTGCAACAGATTCAATTTGCGGACAGTCCCTGACCCTTCGGGAGTTTCCACCGCGGACCCCACGCGCGGCAGGCTCTGGCGGACCTGGCGGTAGACTTCGTTTTCGTAGGTCAAACAGCAGCGCAGCCGCCCGCACGGACCGGACAGCTTGCCCGGATTCAGGGGCAGCGCCTGGACTTTGGCCATCTTCAGGGTCACCGGGACGAATTCATGCAGGAAGGTCGAACAGCAGAACTCCCGCCCGCAGACACCGATCCCGCCCTTGAGGCGCGCCTCGTCCCGGACGCCGATCTGGCGCAATTCGATCCGCGTCCGGAAGATGCCGGCCAGATCCCGCACCAATTCCCGGAAGTCGACCCGTTTTTCCGCCGTGAAGTAGAAGGTGATTTTCTTGTGGTCGAATTGCCGTTCGACGGTGACCAGGTTCATCTTGAGTTTGCGCGCCTGGATTTTTTCCTGGCAGATGTCCCAGAATTCCCACTCGTCACCGCGGTTGTCGTGCAGGCGGGCCAGGTCCTGGGCTCCGGCCAACTGGACGACCCCCTGTTTGCGGGCCATCTGCCACCACTCGGCCTTGCCCGGGCCGATGTAGTTGATCCGCCCCATGTCACGGCCCCGGTCGGCCTCGACCAGGCAATACTGGCCGACGGCCAACTTCAACCGGCGGTGGTTGTGGTAAAAGCCCTTGCGGTGGCCCTTGAACTGGACCAGAACCAGTTCCTGGTCGCCGGGAACTTCCGCGGCCTTCCCCCGGCGGGATCGGCCTCGGCGCCGGTCGCCTTCAGGATCGGACCGACCCGGAGGACTTGTCTCGTTCGGCATGATCTATCAGCCCTTCGAACAAAACGGCCATGGCAAGACCGATGTTGATGTTCCTGTCGATTTCCCGGCGCGAGTCCTCGATATGTTTCATGTCCTCGAGCAGGGACCGGGTGTGGCGGACCTCCGCCGCCCTGGCCGTCATGGCGGCGGCGGCGGGCAGGCGGGCCCTTCTTCCGTCGCCGAGTTCACGCGACAGCACCGCGTCACTGTAATGGAGATTGAGCAATTCGCATAGCCGGATGGCGCGGTCCCGGCGGGGCGGCCCGCTGTCGGCCATCAATTTTTTGGCGCCGATATCCTCGGGCACGCACATGTGGCCCATGGCCCCGCGGTGGAGTTCGTCGGCGGCGATCGCCGCCAGGGCGCGGTCGCCCCGGTGGATCCCCTCGAACAGGCAGCCGGCCCAGTCCAGCAGGATGCCCGCTTCGGTCCCGAGCAGGGAAAGACCCCGGCGGGCGTTGCCCTCGGCGGTGCGGGCGGCGGCGCGGGCCCGCTGGTCGTCGACCCCGCCGATTTCCGCCAGCATTCCCGCCAGTTCATCCTCGGCCCAGGGTTCGAAACGGATCTTCTGGCACCGGGACAGGATGGTGGGCAGCATGCCCTCGGCCCCGCTGGTCAACAGGAAGATGACCGTGGCCGGCGGGGGCTCCTCTAGGGTCTTGAGAAACGCGTTGGCGGCCGCGGGATTCATGCGGTGGCCGTCGGCGATGACCGCCACCTTGAAGGGACTCTGAAAGGCCCGGCGTCTCAGGAAGTGGATCAGCGACCGGATGGTCATGGGTTCGGGTTTTTCCGGATCGCCGATCCGGACCTGCGCGGTGGCCGCGGCAGGATCCTGGTGAAAGGGGTTGGCGATCTTCTTTTCCAGCAGGTCGCGGACCCCGGCGTCGTCCAGCGAGGCGGGCGCCGGTCCGATCCAGCGGATATCCGGATGCTGGAAGCCGAGAGCCTTGACGCAGCTTTCGCACAGATGTTCGGGACCGCAGGAATCAGGCGAGGAACAGTTCAGCAGACGGGCGAATTCGAGGGCGGTGTTTTCCTTGCCCGACCCTTCCGGGCCGATAAAAAGGAAAGGCTGGCCGAGTTTTCCGGCCGCGCGCACCTTTTGCAGTTTATCGAGAACGGCCGTCCGGCCGAGGAAATGGCTCCTGCCCAAGGCGATGCTCCCATCCCGGTTGATCTGCCCAGCCCGGGCCGGTCATCGGGACCGTTCCGGGGCCTCTCAACGGGGTCGCAGCCAATCGGCGGGATCCAGGGGGGTTCGCCCCTGGCGCACTTCGAAATACAGTTGGGGTTCATCCCCGGCGGCGGGCTTCCCGACTTCGGCGATGACCTGACCCCTGGCGATCTTATCGCCTTTGGCTACGAATACCCCTGCCAGATGTGCGTAAAGGGTATAGTACCCCGCGCCGTGGTCAAGGATAACGCATTGGCCGAACCCGGGCAACTGGTCCGAGTATTCGACCGTGCCGTTGGCGACGGACGCCACCGGGGATCCCGAGGGGGCAGCGATGTTGTACCCGTTGTTGAGGGTGACGGTCTTGAATTTGGGATGCACCGAACGTCCAAAGCCCCGCAGGAGGGTGCCGCGCACGGGCCAATCCAGATCACCGGCCTGCTTCACCAGCGAGTTGCCGGCGGCCTCGATCCGGACCTTCTTCTGGACGCGCTGCTGATCCAGGTCCTCCAGGATGTAGGACAGCTTCTGTTTGTTGAGACCCATCTGCATCAGATCGGTTTTCAATTCCTTGCGCTCGGTTTCCAGTTCGCGCAGGGAACCCATCTGCTCGGCCATCAGTTCTTCCAGCCGGTCGTTCTCCAGGTTCTGTTCCTCCCGGGTCTGCCAGATCTCCGCCAGGGCCGCGTTCATCTGGCGCTGCTCACGCCGGAGAATCTGCCCCTCGGTCCGGACTTCCTCGAGCAGGCCCGCTCCCAGACGAGCCAGGGTGCGGCTGACCTTGACGGAGGTCAGCAATTCGGAAAAACTTCCCGAAGTCAGGGCCAGTTCCAGATCGCTGCGCTGGGACCGGATATACATGGAGCGCAGACTTCTGGCCAGGGTCTGTTTGCGGTCGGCGAAGGTATTTCTCCTGATTTCCAGTTCCCGGGCCAGCAGATTGCTCCGTTCCTGAAGCTTGATTTCCTGCTGAACCATGTCGCTCATGAACTGACGACTCAATTCGATTTCCTTCTGAATATCCTCGTGACCGCGCCTGACGGAGGCCTCTTCCTGGTCCAGATTACTGATCCGTTTCCGGTGATGATCGATCTGCGAACGGATCTCGGCGAGTTCGGAGGTATTTTCCTGGATGCTTTCCCGAAGCAGGTCCGGGTTCGCCTGGTTGCCGGCCATGTTGCCGGCTTCGACCTGACCCGCCGCGGGAAATCCGCAAATGGCCGCCACCGCGGCGCCAATCAGCATGATGATCGCCAGACGCCGCATCATATCTCGCTTTGCATGGTCAGGTATTTTCTCATGGCGGAATAGCTGCCGGTAAGGCCCAGCACGACACAGAACAGGATGAAGCCCGCGATCTGGCCGCCGGTGAAGAAGACGAGCCCGCCCAACCGGTCATTCAACACGTACCCGGCCGCGGCCAACAGTCCCATGGCCAGTATGCCGGCCAACAGGCCCTGGATCATGCCCTCGCAAAGGTACGGTGTCCGGATGAAGGCGTTGGTGGCCCCGACCAGTTTCTGGATCTGGATGATCCGGGCGCTGGAGGCCATGGTCAGCTTGACGGTGTTGGATATGACGAACACCGCCGCCACGAAGACGATCAGCCCCACCACGAGACTGGCCATGCGGAAGCGGAAGGTCCAACTCTCCAGGGCGTCGATCCAACCCTGGTTGAACAGGATTTCGGAAACTTCCTCCCAGACCGCGATCTCCTCGCGCACCTTCTCCACGGACTCCTGGTTGCGGGCGCCCGGGGTCATGGTCAAATGGTAGGAAGCCGGCAGGGGATTGGCGTCGAGCAGGTCCACGATTTCCGCATCCTCGCCGAGGCCTTCCTTGAACTGGCCCAGGGCGGTTTCGGGAGAAATCCAGGCTACCTTCTGCACGCCCGGGATGGCCAGCAATCGCGGTTGCAGGGCGGCCATCCGTTCGGGCCCCAGTCCGTCGTTCAGGAAGACCCTCATATCGATCCCCGCCCGGGCCGATTCCAGCATGTGGCCCATGTTGAGGGTGGCCAGGGTCAGGATGGCCAGGACCAGCAGGGCCGATCCCATGATCAGAATGGTGACACCGGTGGTCAACTTCCGCCGATGGAAACCGGCGAACGACTCCCTGATCAGATGGGCTGACTGGGCTCTGTTAAGCATTGACGATGTCCTTCCTACCGGTCGCCCGGTACATCCTGTCCGCCAGACTCACGGAGCGGTCCACCGGGACCCGCCGTTTTTCGTCGGAGGTGATCCGGCCGTCATTCATCACGATGACCCGCTGGCCGAAGGATTTGACGATGCCGTGGTCATGGGTGCTGAAAATAACGCTGGTGCCGGAATCGTTGATGCGGAACAGAAGGTCGATGATTTCCTGGGCCGTGACCGGATCGAGGTTTCCCGTCGGTTCGTCGGCCAAAAGGATCTTGGGGCTGTTCACCATGGCCCGGGCGATGGCCACCCGCTGCTGCTCTCCGCCGCTCAACTGGCGGGGCAGGCGGTGCCTCTTGTCGTACAGGCCGACCTGTGTCAGCACCCTCATGTTGTTGGTGACGATCTGCGCCCGGGGAATCCCCACCACCAGCTGGACGAACGATATGTTGTCCTCGACGCTGCGGTCCTCCAGGAGACGGAAATCCTGAAAAACGAAACCTATCTCCCGGCGGAGCCGGGGCACCTTGCGGCGGCTCATCTTCGAGGACAGCATGCCGCGGACCATGACCTCGCCCTTGGTGGGAAAGGCGTCCATGGCGATCAACCGCAGGATACTGCTCTTGCCGGCCCCGCTGGGCCCCGTCAGACAGAGGAATTCACCGTTGGGGACCGTAAAACTGACGTTGTCGACCGCTTTCTGGTCATCGTAGGCCAGGTCCACGTGGTAAAAACCGATCACCGTCCGGGAATCCAGGGGCCCCTCGGAAAGCTTGTCTGATCGCGTATTGGGGTACTTCAATTCCGCCTCCAGACGGTAGTTAGGCCTGTTTTGATAGTCTTTTTTCACCTAAAACCCCACAGGGGGGACTTTTTCCATCAGACCTGTTTGCATGATCCGTGCCCGGAATTCGGTATATTGGGGGCAAAAAAAAGCCGCGGCCCATTGGCCGCGACTTCACAAGGTTGAACAGGGGTTCCGGGTCCCGGATTCGGGATCAGCTCTTCTCGTCGATGAAAAACTGCTCCCGCAAGTCGAGGACGTACTTCGCCAGGGCTTCCTCGATCTTCTGGCCTTCGACCACCTGGCGCAGATTGTCCTTCAATTCCTCGTAGGTGTACATGTGCCCGGCGATCCGGTCGTTGATCTGGAAAATGTACCAGCCCGCCGAAGTCATAACGGGCTCGGTAACCTCGCCGACCTCGGCTTCGGCCAGGGCGGCCTGGAACTGGGCCGACAGGTCCTCCAGGCGGAAAGTACCCAGCACCCCACCCTTGCTCGCGGAGGCGGGGTCACCACTGACCTCGGAGGCCACCAGCCCGAACGACTCCCCGTTCAGGATCCTGCTGCGGGCGTTGTCGATTTCGCTCCGGGCTGCGTCGACATCCTCCTGGGCCACCTCGATGGGCAGGAAAACCTGGCTGATGGCCCGGCGGCCGTCGTCCGTCACGGAGTCCAGCCGCAGAAGGTGGACGCCCCGGGAGCTGACCACCGGATCGCTGACCTCGGCGACGGACAGGTTGAAGACCGCGCGATCCAGGTTGGGATCGAACAGATCGCCCGGCGCCACCACCCCCACCTCGCCGCCCCGCTGGGCGTTCGGTCCCTCGGAATACTCGCTGGCCACATCGGCGAAGGGTCGTCCCGAGGCCAGGGCGGCCTGGATCTCGGAGACCTTGTCCTGGATCTGTTGCCGCACCTCGACCGACGGCTGGACCGGAACCAGGATGTTGGCGATGGTCAGGCTGTCCGGTTCGGCGGGCATTTCCTCCAGGTTGGCCAGGTAGTAGTCCCGCACCTCGTTTTCCAGGACTTCGATATTGGGCCGGATGAATTTCCCGACGACCAGCCGGAGATACTGCTGGTCCCGCAGCTGGGATTTCATGCGGGCCCGGTAATCGTCAAGGGTCATCCCGCTGCGGTTCAATTCCCGGCGCAGATTGTCCAGGGATCCGAAATGTTCGACGAACTGGTCGATCTTTTCCTGGACGCTCTGCTCGATCGCCTCTTCATCCACGTCCATGTCCGCCTGTTTGGCCGCGGCGATGATCAGCTTGCTCTCGATCAGGCGGTCCAGCATCTCCCGGCGCACTTCGGGAGAATCGGCGGGAATCGGTTCGCCCGCGTATTCCTTTTCCATCTTGAAGAGCTCGATTTCGCGGTCCAGATCACTCTGAAGGATGGCCTCTTCATCGACGATGGCCACGATCCGGTCGACCAGGCGGGGTCCCGAGCCCTGGGCCCCGGCGACCGAGCCCCACAGGGCCATCAACAAAACCAGGCCGGCCGCCAGGCGGGGGGCATGAAGCACCCCGCCCACAGGCGGCATCATTTTGCGGATTTCGGTATTCAATTCCACAAACCTTTCCCCGCGATTAATTGCGTGCCACCGGCTCGCCGACGATCTCCGTGGTCCTCAATTCCTCCCAGGATGCCAGATCGGCCAGGCGATCCTCGAAGGTCGTCACCGGGATGTCTTCCTTCCACTGGTCCAGCTTGGCCTGGAACATCTGCTCCTTGCGCTGGTCCCTGACCCGCTGGCCGACCGGTTCCCTGACCTCCGCCAGCTCGACCGGCCTCTGGGGAACGATCGACTCCAGCATGACGACGCCGAAACGGCCATCGCCCAGGGGGAACGGCTGGCTCACCTCGCCCGCCTGGAGGGCGAACAGGGCCGTGGAAACGGGGTTGTCATCCTTCAGGACGACATTTTCCAGGGCGCCGGCATTGGCTTTGTTGTCGGCGTCGCTGCCGTAGGTTTCCAGGATTTCACTCCAGGCCATCCCTTTTTCGGCCTGGGACCAGGCTTCGGCAGCCTTCTCCTCGCTGCGGCAGATGACCTGGCGACCGGCCCGGTTCTCCAGGGCGAAATATTCCTGGGAATGGTCCGCCCAGAAGGCATCCAGATCCTCGGGGGTGACCTGTTCATCGATCTGGACGACTTCGCTGTACAGCTTGCCGACGATCATCTCCTCGATCTTGATATTGACCTTGGCCATGACATCGGGATCCTCGAACATTCCCCGGTCCTCGGCCTCGAAGTTGAGCAGGGTTTTCCCCAATTCCGCCCTGATCTTGCTGCGCAGGCCGCCGAGCATTTCGGTATCCTTGGGCCGCTGGAAAACGCTCATCTTGTCGAAATGGATCTTGTAGTCCAGCAGGGTGTATTCCTGCAGGCCGTCACGGCCCATGTAGGAATACAGCACCAGATCCATGTCTTCGGTGGCGATCTGGAGGGGGGCCAGCTCATCCTGCTTGCGCGGATCCTGCGTACCCTCCTTGAACAGGGTTTCGCCGACGGGAAGACCTTGATAACACTTCCACAGGCCGTCCTCGTGGATGGTGAACTGGAATTTTTCTTCCACCGACTTGAGGAAATCCTCTTTCAGATGCGAGAGCTTCCGCACATGGGTCACGTCCAGGATCTGGGCCTTGGCTTCTTCGAGGGGGGGCTTCTTGCCGGGTTTCTCCTGGAGGACCTTCAGCACCCAATAGCCGTAAACCGTAGTTATCGGCGGGGTGATTTCCCCGATTTCGGTGTTGAAGACCCCGTCCTCGAATTCAGGATTGTAGCGCCCGAAGGGAACCGGGATTTCATAGACGCCGGAAGGGGGATCCCCACCGTCGTGGTATTCGTGGACCACATCTTCCCAGTCGGCCCCTTCGACGGCCATTTTCCGGGCCGCCTCGGCATCATCCTTGAAGTTGCAGATGACATACTGGCAAATCCTCGAGGAGCCCATCTTGGCGTAGAAGGCTTCCAGTTCCTCGGGGCTGATCGTGCTGGCGGGTTCCTGGATGACCTTGTCCCACATCGCCTGGCTGGCCTCGTAGGCGGACAGGGTTTCGCGGGCCTTGGCGATGTTGGGGTCGTTCTCCAGACCCATGTTTCGCGCGGTCTGGACCATGATTTCCTTGTTGATCAGCGTTTCCAGGAATTTTTGTTTGCCTTCCGGAAGCGACATGTCCAGGGCCAGTCCGTCGGCGGACCGGGGAAGCTCTTTCTCCTCCAGCCTGACCAGCCGATCCTCGTAGTAACCGGCCTTGATCTCCACCTTGCCGACGGTGGCCAGCACTGCGTCTTTCTCCCCACCGCCGCCGCAACCGGACAGCACCGCCAGCAGGACGGCCAGGGAGGTAAGGGTCAGCAGGACAACTGCCGGGACGGACCGGACGTTCCGGTTGTTCCGAACGGTCTGGGAATTTACGGGGCTCGGGGACATGATGACTCCTTGTTTCGCAGCTCGGCCAAACGCTCGAGCATGACGGACGCCACGACCAGATGCTCCTGACGGGCCGCGGGCACTTTCATGATGAATTGATCGACGGCCTTGAATTGAAGGCCTTTGGGTCCTGATTCCATCAAACCCTGAATTATAGTGGGTGGGGGTTCCTGTCCGCCAGCGAAAAAGAAATCCAGACCCTGACGGCCGCCTTTTATTTCCTCGATGCCCAATCCCCCGGCCATGATTCTCAATCTCTGGATGGCCAGGAGATTTTCCACCGCCGGAGGCAGCAAACCGTACCGATCCCTGAATTCATCCCGCATCCGGTCGACCGCCGCGGTCTTGCGGATCCGTGCGACACGCCGGTAAAGATCCATTTTCTGCTGCGGGTCCCCCACGTAATCGTCGGGGAGATAGGCGGAAACCCGGAACTCCGTCTTCACTTCCAGCGGTGCAACACCACCGCCGCCCTGGAGTTCCGCCACGGTTTCCTCCAGCAGCCGGCAATACAGATCGAACCCGATGGCCTCCATGTGCCCGTGCTGTTGTTCGCCCAAGAGATTGCCGGCGCCCCGGATTTCCAGGTCGCGCATGGCGATGTGGTAACCCGAACCCAGGGCCTGGAATTCCTCCAGGGCGGCCAGCCGGCGGCGGGCCTCGGTTGTCAGGCGCTCTCCCGGAGGCGTCATGAGATAGGCGAAGGCCCGGTGGTTGCTGCGCCCCACGCGCCCGCGCAGCTGGTAGAGCTGGGCCAGGCCGAACCGGTCGGCCCGGTCGATGATGATGGTATTGACCCGGGGCATGTCCAGACCCGACTCGATGATGGCGGTGGCCACCAGGACATCGAACTCCTGTTTCAGGAACCGGGTCATGATGCCCTCGAGCTTTTCCTCCTGCATCTGGCCGTGCGCCCAGGCCACGCGCACGTTGGGCAGCAGTTCGCGGATGAGTTTGGCGGTGCCCTCGATGGTCTGCACCCGGTTGTGGACGAAAAACACCTGCCCCCCGCGGTGGAGCTCGCGCAGGATCGCCTCGACCAGGATCTGCTTGTTGAACGTGCACAATTCGGTGTGGATGGGCAGCCTGTCCCGGGGGGGCGTGTTGATCAGGGACATGTCCCGGGCGCCCATCAGGGCCAGATACAGGGTCCGCGGAATGGGGGTGGCGCTGAGGGTCATGACGTCGACCTGGCGTTTCAATTCCTTGATCCGCTCCTTGTGCCGGACGCCGAACCGCTGTTCCTCGTCGATGACGAGCAGTCCCAGGTTCTTGAACCGGACATCCCGGGACAGAAGCCGGTGGGTGCCCACCAGGACATCCACCTCGCCGGCGGCGCAGCGGGCCAGGATGGATTTCTGTTCGGCGGCCGAACGGAAGCGGCTGATCGTTTCCACCCGGACCGGAAAATCCCGGAACCGTTCGCCGAAGGTCTCCCCGTGCTGCTGGGCCAACAGGGTGGTCGGACACAGGACGGCCACCTGTTTCCCGGCGGTCACCGCCTTGAAGGCCGCCCGGATGGCGACCTCCGTCTTGCCGAAGCCCACGTCCCCGCACACCAGGCGGTCCATGGGCTCGGGGTCTTCCATATCCCGCTTGGTGTCGGCGATGGCGGTCAGCTGGTCGGGCGTTTCCTCGAACAGGAAGGAATCCTCGAGCGCCTTCTGCAAAGGCATGTCCCCGGGAAAGGCATATCCGGGCTTGGCCTTGCGCGCGGCATAGAGTTCGATGAGTTCGGCGGCCATGGCACGGATGGCTTTACTGGCCCGGCCCTTGACCTTGAGCCAGCTTCCCGAGCCCAGCTTGGCCAGTGGAGGATTGGCCCCCTGGTCCGAACTGTAGCGCTCGACCTGGTCGATGTTCTCCACCGGGACAAAGACCTTGCCCTGTTCGGCGTACTCCAGCACCAGGCATTCACGCTCGGCCCCCTGGACGGTGATCACTTCCAGGCCCCGGTAGCGGCCGATGCCGTACTCCAGGTGCACCACATATTCACCCGGCAACAGCGAGGCGCGTTCCTTGACCAGCCCGGAGCTGCGGCGGCGGGTCCTGGTCGGCCGCTGGTAGCGTTCGAAGAATTCGTGATCGGTCAAACAGGCCAGACCGGCGTCGGGCCACAGGAAACCGGCCGACAGGGAGCCCACGCGGGGGCGGGTGAGCGGGGGCGTTTCATCGGTGTCGTCGAGAAGATCGGCCAGGCGGTCGGCCTGCCCCTTGTTGTCGCACAACAGCAGGACGGTCTGGCCCTGCTTTTCCCTGTCCAACAGGTCTTCCCGCAACTCGGCGACATTGCCGCCCCGCAATTTCTGTCCCGTGGACTGGAAGGCCGGGCCGGCGGCGGGCTCGGCATCCAGCCAGCGGGCCTTGGCATCCCCCTTGATCCAGGACCCGGTCAGGAAGACATGTTCCAGCCGGGTGGTGGCCAGGTCCCGGGCGGGGGCCACCAGTTCCTCGATTTCCGGCAACGCCGGATCCCTGTCCAGCCGCCCGGCCCGCAGGCGCGGCAGTTCGTTGTCCAGCAGGTCGGATTGCTCCCTGAGCCGGGGAGGATCCGTCCAGAAAACAGGCGTGCCCTCCGGAAGATAGTCGGCCACCGTGGACACGGGCCCCAGCCAGGGCAGGTAGGATTCCAGGCCGTCATCGGTCAGGCGGTCGTCGAAGCGACCCTCGAGGTCATCCAGGAAATCGCGATCCAGGTCACCTTCGGCGACGGCCCTTTCCACCCGGTCCAGGCAGGAAAGGACCGCGTCGTCATCCAGCAGCAGGTGGCTGACAGGCAGTACGACGGCGGCCTCGGTCCGGGTGGTGGTGCGCTGGGTTTCGACGTCGAAACTGCGGATGGATTCGATCTCGTCATCAAAGAATTCGATGCGCAGCGGTTCGGCCGCGGGAGTGAAAATATCCAGCAGACCACCCCTGCGCGCGTAGTCCCCCACCTTGGCGACCATGCCGGCGGGCCGATACCCTCTTTGGGACAGCGCCAGGCAAAAGCCATCGATGTCCACCCGGCCGCCGCATTCCAGGCGCAGGGCGGCGCGGGCCAGGTCCGCCCTGGCCATCACCCGTTGTCGCAGCGCGTAGACCGAGGTGACCACCAGGTGGGGTCCGCCGCGGGTGAGGCGGTCCAGGCCGGTGAGGAAATCACCGACCAGGGCGGGTTCGGGAGAATTGTGATCGAAGGCGAGAACTTCCTGCTGGGGCAGGTGGATCACGGCCCTGGAGCCCAACCAGGTTTCCAGGTCGTCGGCAAGCTGGTCGGCGGTTTCCCGGTCCGGCGTCACGACCAGACCGGTGGTCGCGGTGTCCCGGAACCAGCCGGCCAGCAGCAGGGCCCGCGTCCCCCCGTGCAGGCCCGACAAGAGGAGCGGCCCGTCCCGCTGCTGATCCAGGGCGGACGTCACCCTCGCGACGGCCTCGACCAGGCCCTTGCCGGAAGCGGTGTCAGGAAAGGCGGCGTGCAGCAATCCAGCCGATTCGCTGCACCCCTCGTCGCGGCTATCCATGGTGGACCTTGCCGCCGGCTGTTCCGCTGGAACAGGAGGGCCGGCTAGAACGTGGCGCGTTGCTCGTTGAACGGCGTGATCATGCGCAACCGTTCGATGATCGGGGGCAGCGCCTTGATCACGTAATCCACTTCGTCCCGGGTATTGTACCGGGACAGGGAAAAGCGGATCGATCCGTGGGTCAGGGTGAACGGCAGGCCCATGGCCCGCAATACGTGGGAAGGTTCGAGGCTGCCGCTGGTGCAGGCCGAGCCGCTGCTGGCGGCCACCTTCACGCGATCCAGCAGCAGCAGGATTCCTTCGCCCTCGATGTACTGGAAACTGATGTTGGTGGTATTGGGCAGACGGTGCTCCGGATCCCCGTTGGCCTGGGTGTCGGGGATCGCGTCCAGCAGCCCCTTTTCGAGACGATCCCGCAACGACCGGACGACCGTGTTCTCGTATTCGATATTATCGGCGGCAAGCCCGCAGGCCACCCCCATGCCGGCCACCGAAGCCACGTTTTCCGTCCCGGCCCGACGCCCCCGCTCTTGATGGCCGCCCACGATCAGGGGACGGATCTTGGTGCCCTTGCGGACGTACAGGGCGCCCACTCCCTTGGGAGCGTGCAGCTTGTGACCCGAAATTGAAAAAAGATCAATGGACGAGGATTTCAGATCCAGGGGCAGTTTGCCCGCGGCCTGCACGCCGTCCACATGAAAGACCGAACCGTTCTCCTTGACGATCCGCCCGGCGGCCTCGACATCGAAAATGACCCCGGTTTCGTTGTTGGCCATCATGATCGAGACGATGGCCGTGTCCGGGCGCAGCGCCTGGCGGAGTTCCTCATGATCCAACCGGCCCGCTTCGTCCACCGCCAGATAGGTGACTTCATACCCCTGCCGTTTTTCGAGATCCCGGCACAGCCCCAGGACGGCGGGATGCTCGACCGCGGTGGTGATCAGATGCCTTTTGCGGGGTTGCGCGTGCAGGGTGCCGACGATGGCCAGGTTGTCGCTTTCGGATCCGCCCCCGGTAAGCACGATTTCGCTGGCCTGGGATGCTCCGAGCAGGGCCTGGATCCTGTCCCGCGCTGCGGCGACCTCATCGCCGGCCCGGGCGCCGAATGAATGCATGCTGGAAGGATTGCCGAAATGATCGGTCAACAGGGGAATCATCTTCTCGACGACTTCGGGGGCCACCGGCGTGGTGGCGTTGTTGTCGAAGTAGATGCCCTTTGCAGGCGGCTCGGGCACCCCGTCCATCATGTTGAATCCTGAATTGCCGCTGTTCATCACTTGTCCACCTCTATCACTTCCAGGTCTTCCCGGATGAATTCCCGCAACTGGGCCTCGACGTAGCCCTTGATGGTCGCGTCGGATTTCTTGCAGGCGGCGCAGCTTCCCGTAAGCCGGACAAAGACCTTGCCTTCGCGGTACCGCACGAATTCGATGTCGCCGCCGTCGTTGCGCAGGGCCACCGAGATGTCCTCGACCAGCAATTCCTGGATCCGGCCGACCAGTTCCCCGTCGGCGGGATCATGATCGACGGCCGGGGCCGTAGGCATGGAGTCGAGTTGAACCAGGCCCCCTCCCTGCTTCGGGGCGGGAGCCTCGCCGCGTTCGATCTTGTCCCAGCAATCCCGCAGCAGGTCGCCGATGTCGTGATGGCAGTCACCGCAGCCGCCGCCGGCCTTGGTGAAGTTGGTGACGTCTTCGATATCCGCGAGACGGTGGTTGTAGATGGCTTCCCGGACAGTATCCTTGGTCACCTGGTAACAGTGGCACAGCAGGCTTTCCTGCTTGATCAGATCACAGGGGACACCCTTTCCCAGGCGCTTGTAATGATCGATCATGGCTGCTTCCAGGGCTTCGCGGCCCATGACGGAGCAGTGCATTTTTTCCCGGGGCAGGCCGTCCAGTTCCTCGGCAATGTCCTCGTTGGTAATTTGCGCGGCCTCTTCCAGGGTCTTTCCCTTGACCATTTCGGTCAGGATGCTGCTCGAGGCGATGGCGCTACCGCAGCCGAAAGTCTGAAACTTGGCGTCGGCGATTTTCCCGTCTTCATCGAGTTTGAACGACAGCCGCAGGGCGTCGCCGCAGGCCATGGATCCGACTTCGCCCACACCGTCGGGGTCTTCGATCTCCCCCACGTTGCGGGGGTTCATGAAGTGGTCCAACACCTTTTCCGAGTAATTCCACATGGAAGCCGGCTCCTTGAATTCCCGCTCATCCTATGTCGTGGGCGGAAAGCAAACGGTTGCCGCGAAAACACGGACATCTTTAGTCATATATCCCATCCCAAGGAAACGGTCCCTGGAGAAATATGCAAGCGATTATGAAACGTTTTCCGGCCCCGGCCCGGGGCGCATCCGCGCACCCCTGCCCAGCCAGACTTCGCCCAGCAGCAGCACCAGCGCACAACCCAGCAGCCAGGGCGCCACATCCCGGCCTCCGAGTGAGGCCATGAAGTCGGCCGGGGCCTGGTCGGAGAGATCGCCGATGACATCCAGGTCCAGGTCCTGCATCATTTTACCCCAGTCGTGAGGATCCTGCAGTTCCAGGGTCGATTCCATGGCGGGAATGCCGGCGGCCACCACGCCCAGGGTATCGCTTCCGGCCAGGAAGGTGATGAATCCCGCCCTGGCCACGGTTCCCCCCCGCAAAAGGGGCACTCCGCCCTGCCAATCCAGGGACGCGGCGGCTTTTTCCCCGTCCCCGGGGCCGGTTACCAGCAGGTTTTCCGCCTTCTCCATGGCCGATCCGGATTCCGACGGCAGCGGACGAACCACGGCCTCCTGCCCCACATCGATATTGACCGCGGCGGACAGGCGGCCGGGCACCGCCAGCCAGGAAACCAGGCGCTGGAAAAAAGGCAGGGCCATGGGGCTGGCCGCCAGATCGTTTCCCTGGGGCAGGAGATTGAATGGCAACACCGCGAATTTTCCCTCGCCGCGCGCTCCCTCGATCAACACCGGGTCCTCGCCGGTGAGGGTCAAAAGGACGGTGCCCTCACCCTCGGTCAGGCGGAACCACCGCCGCCAGGACACCTCCTCGAAGGTGCCGACCGCCTCGGGATCCAGCCCCGCGAAAACGGGATGGGTGGCGTCGATCACCCTGACGTGCTGGCCCGCGCCGGTGACGGCCTGGAAATCCACCGCGGGGGGCAGCCCGAGACCGGGCAGAAGCGTCCGCGAAAGGTAGCCCGCACCGGTGGGGTCTCCCACCAGGAACAGGGCCGCGCCGCCCTGGTCCAGCCAGGCCAGCAACCCTTCCAGGGCCCGTCGTCCCAACGGTTCGGGATCCACGAAAACCAGTAGATCGCTGGCGGACATGGCCCCGGTCGTCAAATCGGCACCCGCCACCGGCCGGACCCGGAACGGCGAAGGACCGTTTCCCGGAGCCAGAGCCTGGGCCAGGTAGCGCCAACCGCCGCGCCCGCCCACCGTATCGGCGGGCCTGTCCGCGCCATGGACCAGCAGGACCGAGACGGCGTCGGGCACCCCCAGGACAAAGGCGCGGCTGTCGTCCCCGGCAAAGGCGTCGCTTTCCTTGCGGATCACACCCCGGTGCAGCCCGACCCCGGGAACCGTCACCGGGAATTCAACCGCCACGGGGCCGGCGCCGCTACCCCGGGTCACCGCTTCGGCCACGGGTCGGCCGTCGATCTCCAGGGAGAAAACCTGCTCGTCGAATTCGGGAAGCACCCGGGCCCCCAGGGTGATGTTTTCCCCCGGCCGGACGGCCCGGTCCGGAAGATCAACCGCCAGGATACCGCCTCCGGGCGCTTCATGACCCACCCGGTACACCAGGAATCTGGTCGCGCCGGCATTGTTGAGTTTTTCGGCGGCCGGTTCCCATTTCAAATCCCGGCCCGTTTCCTGAAGGTCGCTCAGCACCACGATTTCCACCGGGGTGCCGGGCGCCCTGGCCACGACGCGCGCCGCTTCCCGCAGGACGGCCGCCAGGTCCCAGGGCCCATCGGTGGGTTGAACCAGGGAAAGTCCCCCCACCGCCCCCGCCCCGGCGGGCAGCCAATCCCCGAAAAGAGGGGCGGTCCGGCCGCCGGCGGTGACGACCTGGACCGCGGCGCCACTCGGCAGCGCCCGGATCATTTCTTCGCACGCCGCCAGCGCGGCCTCCAGGCGGGTGCCTTCATCCATTTGCGTCCCCATGCTGGCGCTGGTGTCGATGACGAACAGGACCGAGCGGTCCCCGCTGGCGGCGCCGACCCCTCCGTAGCGCGGACCCGCGGCCGCCAGGGCCACCAGCAGGATGGCCAGCACCCTGAGCAGCAACAGCAGCCAGCGCCGGATTCCCAGGCTGCGCGCCTGCCGGGACTGGACCTCGTCCAGGAACCGCAGGTCGCTGAACGGCAACCGCCGCACCCGGCGGCGGCTGAGGAAATGAATGATGATCGGCAGGGCCGCCGCCGCGGTCCCGAACAAAAGCGTGGGATTGAGGAAAGACAACGGCATCAGTACATCCGCCGACGCTTCTGGAGATAGGCTCCCAGCCCTTTTTCAAAGGGGGTGTCGGTGGTGATCTCCACCAGGTCCACCAGCTGCCGGCGGCACTCCCGGCGCAGGTATTCCTGCCACTGGCCGAACCGCTGCCGGTAGCTTTCGCGCAGATGCGAGGGCTCCATCCGGATGCGGCGGCCGGGCTCCTCCATGGCTTCGAATTCGACCTCGCCGTGGAAGCCGAGATCCATTTCGCGTGGGTCCAGGATCTGGAAGACGATGACCTCGTGCCCCTTGTGGCGAAAATGTTTCAGTCCCGAGATGATCCGCTCCGGGTCGTCCATCATGTCGCTCAGCAACAGGATCAGACCGCGGCGCTGGACACGCTCGGCCACCCGGTGCAGCACCTTGCCCAGGCGGGTGGATGAGCCGGCGGGAAGATCGTCGAGAACCTTCAGGACCTGGAACAGCTGTTTCCTCATCGAGCGGGCGGGCACCATGGCCAGGGGCGCCTCGTCGAAGGTCACCAGGCCGACGGCGTCATTCTGGCGCAGCAAAAGATAGCTGAGGGCCGCTGCCAGGTAGCCGGCGTAGGCTTTCTTGGTGGGGCGCGATTCATCCCCCGTGAAATCCATGCTGGCCGAGCAGTCCAGCAGCAGGGTGGCCCGCAGATTGGTCTCTTCGGTGAACACCTTCAGGTAGTGCCGGTCGGTCTTGGCATAGACCCGCCAGTCCAGGTGGGAGACCGGTTCCCCGGCGATGTACTGGCGGTACTCGGAGAACTCGGCGCTGAAGCCGTGGTAGGGGCTCTTGTGCAGACCGGTCAGGAAACCCTCGACCACCAGGCGGGCCACCAGATCGAGCCGGCCGAGGTGGCCGACGAGTTCCGGCGTCAGCAGGGGGCTGCTCACGGGGTGACCTCGTCCAGGATCATGCGTACGATCTGGTCCTTGCTGACACTCTCGGCTTCGGCGTGGAAATTGGAGACCAGACGATGGCGAAGCACCGGCAGGGCCAGGCGCCGGATATCTTCCAGGTCCGGCGTGGGGCGGCCGTCCAGAAGCGCCCGGGTCTTGGCTCCCTTGATCAGATACTGCGCCGCGCGGGGCCCGGCGCCCCAGGCCAGGTATTCCCCGGCGGGACCCGCTTCCTCGCCGCTGCCGACCCGCGTGGCCCGCACCAGCCTGACGGCGTAACTGGTGATGTTTTCCGCCACCGGCACCTGGCGGACCAGGGCCTGGTTGCCCAGGACATCGGTCCCGTCCAGGACCCGGTTCAAGTCGATCTCCGACGAACCGGTGGTGGTTTCGACGATGGTCACCTCGTCGTCGTAGGTCGGGTAATCGATCTTCACGTTGAACATGAACCTGTCCAGCTGGGCCTCGGGCAGGGGATAGGTCCCCTCCTGCTCGATGGGATTCTGGGTGGCCAGGACGAAGAAGGGGCTGTCCAGGTCGAACGTGTGGCCGCCGGTGGTGACCTGGCGTTCCTGCATGGCCTGCAACAGGGCGGCCTGGGTCTTGGGCGGCGTGCGGTTGATCTCGTCGGCGAGGATCACGTTGGCGAAGATGGGCCCCTTGATGAACTTGAATTCCCTGCGCCCGGTTCCGTGGTCCTCCTCCAGGATTTCGGATCCGGTGATGTCGCTGGGCATCAGGTCCGGGGTGAACTGGATGCGGTTGAAGCTGAGATCCATGACCCGGGCCAGGCTGCTGATGAGCAGGGTCTTGGCCAGGCCGGGCACTCCCTCGAGCAGCACGTGTCCCCCGGCGAACAGGGCGATCATCATCTCCTCGATCACGGCCTCCTGGCCCACGATGATCTTGCCCACTTCCGAGCGCATGGCATGGTAGTCGCCTCTCAAGGCGTCGATCCTGGCGGCGTCGTCCACGAAAGTCCCTTTCGTTGCAGTGCCCCGCCCAAGCGCGGGTCCGGATATCCGATCAGCGGCTGAAGATACGATATCCCCGTCCCGGGGCCGCGTCCAGTCCTCGAAACGGGTGGGTTTGGAAACGCCGGGAGGACAAAACAGTTGCAGACAATAAAAATTTCTTCCCGGATGATGGCCGAAAGCCCGCTGCGGACATAAATTCCCGGCACCAAAGACAGGAAAAACCACGCCGACCCGGGCCTCGCCGCCAGAACCGGAGGACCTCCGTGCACAAGCATCTCTACCGAACCGTGGAAAGTCTCATGGACCGGATCGACCATTCGGCGGGCGATGAGAAGATGTTGCTCGACATCCTGCAGCTGCTGGTCGAAAGCGACGACATGGCGGACTTCGGGGTGGTCAGCGGCCGGCTCTACCTGGAGAGGGAACGGGATTACCTGCTGATCGAAAGCATCAGCGGTCACGGACCACGGATCACCGGCAAGACCGTCAGCAAGGACTACCAGGTGGTCAAGGACATCCAGCGGCGCCGGCTGTGGATCGTATCTCCCGAATCCCCGGGCTGGGACCCCGATCTGGAGGCCCAGTTCAGCGACGTGGACTCGGCGGCCATCCTCATCGGCCGCGACCCCTCCTACATCCTGAGCCTGGGCATCCGCCACCACGGCAGCGAGGACGATCTTCTCGTGTTGTTGGAGACGATCCGGGCCTCGGTCGGCCTCAAGCTCCGCGAACAGGCCTACGTCAACCAGATGAAGCAGGCCCAGGCCATCCAGCACTCCCTGCTGCCGGCGCGCATGCCCTCGCTCGACGGGTACGAGATCGCCGCGGTGAGCCATCCCGCGGCCGAGGTGGGCGGCGATGTCTTCGATGTCCAACGCGTCGAGGAAGGCGTGCTCGGGCTGATGCTCGCCGACGCCAGCGGCCACGGACTGCCGGCGGCCCTGCAGGCCCGCGACGTGGTCATTGGCATGCGCATGGGACAGGCCGAGAACGAAAAGATCACCGCGACCATCAGCCGTCTGAACCGCGTGATCCACCACAGCGGACTGACCAGCCGGTTCATCTCCCTTTTCTACGGCGAACTCGAGGAAACGGGCAGCCTGACCTATGTCAATGGCGGTCACTGCCCCCCCCTGCTGCTGAACAGCGAGGGCGAAGTTTTCGAACTTAAGGTTTGCGGCCCCGTGCTCGGCCCGCTGCCGGACGCGGTCTACCGGCGCGCCTACATCACCATGAAACCCGGCGAGACCCTGATCATGTTCACCGACGGGGTCACCGAAAGGGTGGACCCCGCCGGTGGTTCCGGCGAGGACGACATCGTGGAATTCGGCCGCCAGGGTCTGATAGACACCGTCCGGGGCTGCGGCAACTGTTCGGCGGAGGATTTGGTGGCGGAGATCGTCCGGCGCGTCCGGGAATTCGGGCAGGGGCAACCCTTCGAGGACGATGTCAGCGTGATGGTGGTGAAAAGGCTGGCGGCGGACAACTACCCGCCCATGGAGGATTTGACCCTCGTCTCCCCGGCCACCAGGCGGTAAAGGGCCACGGTCCAGGGCTGGGGTTCGCTCAGACCCAGCCCCGAAATGACGCAGGTATCCAGGAGTTCGAAACGGACGCCGTGGATGGTCTTGCCGTCCCAGCGGGGAATCCCCTCGCTCCGGTCCACGAAAAAATCCGGAATCCGGCCCGGCTCTCCCGACCGGGTGCCCGCCGTCAGCCAGGCGCCGCTGGTGACCATCTCCTCGAAGCCCATCTCATGGCCCAGTTCCATGATCCGGGGACTGACGAGTCCCATCAGGTCAAGCACGGTGCGGTCGCTGGCGAAGCCCAGGGCGCCGATATCCAGCGCGGCCACCACCGCGTCTTCAGGCGTGTTGCTCCGCAGCCAATCCCCCAGCTCGAGATAACACTCCCGCACTCCCACCGGAAACTGTCGCGTGTGCGGCAGGACCTGGCTGGTGAATACCCACCAATTCAGAACCAGGGTGGCCACGATCGACACGAAAATGATGGCCCGGCCCGTCTTGCGGATGGCCACCGTGACGGCGACCCCCTGCATCAGCCATTCGGCCACCACGCTCAAGGCGAGCAATATGACCGGAGCCAGGGGGCTGACGTAACGCGAAATGACCCAAACCTGCCGCACGGCCAACCCACCCAGCAGAACCACCGCCCAGGTGAGCATGATTCCCACCAGAGCCACCGGACCCCAGATGGACCAGGGGCCCGTCCCCACTTTTTCGGATCCTGATTCACCGGCCCGGCGGACCTGGTGATGCTCCTGGGCCTGGTCCCTGGTCTGGAAATTCTCCAGGTATTTGTGGCGTCTGAGGATCAGGATGATCAGAAGGAACAACCCGACCCAGATGATGCCCTGCGCCACAGCCAGGATTCCGACGGACCGGTAGATGTAGGGAAACCAGACCAGGGGATTCAGGGAAAAGCCGACGCTCTTGGCGCTGGCGGTTTCCGGAACAATGCGGCCGAAGGAAAACCAGGCGTAAACCAGCCAGGGCAGAACAACCAGCAACCAACCGGATATGCAGGCCAGGACGGGCGCATGGGGCCGGGCCTGATGCCGCCCGGATCTGCCTTCCATCCCGCCGGCCCGGAAATACTCGAACCACAACAACCAGGGCAGCGCCAAGGGAACCATCACCAAGTACTCGGGGCGAACCAGTCCGGCCAGACCGGCCCCCACGCCCCAGGCCAGGTAACGGTGCCACATGGGACCGCTGGTCCGGCGGGACACGAGCGGCAACAGCAAAACCACCAGCAGGGCGGTGGCCAACGGTGTTTCCATGCCCGAAAACGCCCAGCGCAGGAACCACACGTCACTGACCACAAGCAGCATCAGGGCGAATTTCCAGTGGGGCGCGAAGGTCATCCGCTCGATGACCGCGTCGGCAGCGAGGATGAGAATCAGGCCGCTGACGGCTCCCAGAACCCAGGCCGCGACCATGGGTCCGAGGCCGAGCTTCACCAGCAGGGCCAGACCGAAAATCCACAGGGGGCTGGTGGCGCCGTAGGTCGGATCACCGGGATTGAAGGAGAATTCCCCTCGGTCGAGAAGGTTCTGCAGATAGCGGAGGTGGATGAAGGTGTCGTCGGTGACATACCCGCGCAGCAGAAACCCCACCGTCCCGAATACCGCAATGGCGACAATCAATCGCAGGGCTCGGCTGCTTCTCATGGGCGAGGGGCAACTCCCTGGTTTATCTGAGGAACATCGGTAGATTCTGGACCCGCCGGATCACCGGCTTGTACTCGTCCACATCGTAGAAACGGTCCACTTCGACGCGTTTGACACCTTCGATGACCGAATTCAGCCCGACCGTGGTGTACTTGCCGTCCTGCAGGGCGGTCATCAGGCCGCTGGCCCCGTCCAGAAGCATGTCCATGGCCAGGTTTCCGAAATTCATGGCCACCATGCGGTCCAAAGCGTCGGGGGCACCGCAGCGCATCATATACCCTAATTGTTGATACGTAACGCCTTTTCCCGTCAATTTCTTGATTTTTTCCGCGGTCCACAAACCCACGCCGCCCAGCTTCTTGTGACCGTAGGCGTCCTCTTCGCCGGTCTCCATGACCTCACCACCCAGGGGCACCGCCCCCTCGCTGATGGTCACCAGCGCATAGTGGCTGGGGTTTTTGTCCCGGTCCCCGTCGATCATCGCGGCCAACTTTTCGATATCGAAGGGAACTTCGGAGATGATGGCCCGGTCGACGTTGGCCAGATAGCTGGCGATCAGCGAGGTTTCCCCGCTGTTGCGCCCGAACAGTTCGATCAAACCGATGCGCTCGTGGCTGCCGATGGGTGTCCGCAGGTCGTTGATGGCCTGGACACTGCGGGTGATGGCCGTCCCGAAACCGATGCAGTAATCGGTCCCGAAAACGTCGTTGTCCATGGTCTTGGGGATGGCCACCTGGGGATACCCGGCCTGGTTCAGGCGGGCGGCGTAACTGAGGGTGTCGTCGCCGCCGATGGGAATCAGGGCGTCGACCTCGAGGTGCTCCAGGTTGGCCACGATGGTGTCGGTGATGTCGGCCGGATATTTCCTGTCCTTGGTGCGCAGGTGGACGGGCATGTCCTGTTCCCGGACCTTGGCCGGGTTGGTGCGCGAAGTGTGCAGGAAAGTGCCGCCGGTGCGGTCGATGGTGCGCACCTCGTTCCATTCCAGTTTGGAAACCCACTGGCGGTTCCAGTCTTCGTCGCCGTCGATGCGGTAATTGGCCAAACCGCCCCAGCCGCGCCGAAAACCCAGGACCTCGATGTCCGCCTTGTGGGCCCGGCTGACCACCTGCTTCATGGCCGAATTCAGCCCGGGTACGTCGCCTCCGCCGGTGAGAATGGCAATGCGTTTGATCTTCCGCTTCATGGGTGACGCTCCCGGGCTGGACCAGAAATGGTTAATGGTGTCATCGGCAAACTAACCCTACGGTCCGGGGCTGGCAAGTTCCCAAACGGACAGGGATTATCCGCGACATGGGCAGGCGCGCGCCCCCGCGGGATCAGTCGGCGGAGGGAAAATCGCAGTGGCAGCCGTCGGCCAGAAAGGTCCCCTGACAGGACATCCGGGCCAACGCGACCACATCGTTCTCGGTGAGGCCGAAGTTTTCCATGGCCAACTCGTATTCCCGCGACAGGCTCGTGCTGCTGACGGTGGGATTATCCGTGCACAGGGCCACCTTGACTCCGGCGTCCAGGAAACGGGGCAGCGGATGCTCCTTCAGGCTCGGCACCGCCCCGGTCTGGAGGTTCGACGAAAGGCAGACCTCGAGATAGACTTCG
>JBDLKA010000028.1:0-36313 GCA_039714075.1 Candidatus Krumholzibacteriota bacterium
CTGGTGGGGCTCCAACTACGGTTCGACCACCCAGGACGCCGGCAACGCCGTGGACGTGATCGCCCCGACGATCATGCCGACGACCGACATCGGCGGCAGCGCCGGTTATGATTCCGGTGACTACAGCATGTGGTTCAACGGCACCAGCTGCGCCACGCCCTACGCGGCCGGCGCCGCGGCCCTGGTCCTGTCGGCCAACCCGACCTTCACACCCGCCCAGTTGCGGGACGCCCTGACCAGCACTGCCACCGACGTGGTGAACGTCGAGTCGGGCACGGGCTGGGACCGCTATTCCGGCTACGGGATGGTCAACGTCGACGCCGCCGTCGGCGGCGGCGGTCCGGTGGCCCCCACGGCGGCCTTCAGCGGCGCGCCGACCAGCGGCACCTTCCCGTTGACGGTCAACTTCAGCGACCTGTCCACCGGCGCGCCGACCAGCTGGAGCTGGACCTTCGGCGACGGTGGCACCTCGACGCAGCAGAATCCCTCGTACACCTACACGGCCGCCGGCACCTACACGGTGAGTCTGACGGCGACCAACGCCACCGGCAGCGACACCGACACCAAGGTCGATTACATCACCGTCACCGCTCCGCCGCCCCCGACCGCGGCGTTCACGGGCACACCCACCAGCGGATCCTATCCCCTGGACGTGACGTTCACCGATCAGTCCTCCGGCGCGCCGACCAGCTGGAGCTGGACTTTCGGCGACGGCGGGACTTCGACGCAGCAGAACCCGTCCTACACCTACACCGCGGCGGGTACCTACACGGTCAGCCTGACGGCATCCAACGCCTACGGCAGCGATACCGACACCAAGGTCGACTACATCACCGTTACCGAGCCCGGCGTGACCGCATTCGTCACCGCCGACAGCGAAGTGTCGGTCATCGGCACGGTCAGCGGCAGCTACGTGGACACCAAGTTCAGCGACGGGGTGAGCGAGACGATCACCGAGGTGGAGTACACCGGCCATCCGGTCAAGCGCTACAGCTACGCGGAGCACAAGTGGAGCTTCAATCTGCCGGCCGGCTCCGACGCGACCTTCCACCTGGAAGCCTTGCGTTCGAACAACACCGAGGGTGACGACTTCGTCTTCGCGTATTCCACCGATGGTGTGAATTTCACCAACGTCGCCACTGTTTCCAGCGCCACCGAGCAGACCTTCAGCGTGCCCTTGGGACCGTTGAGCGGCGCGGTTACGGTGCGGGCGACCGACACCGACCGCAACTGGGGCAACGTCGCCCTGGACAACCTGCTCGTGGACTACATCGCCTTCGAGGTGGGCGACGTGGTGCCCACCGCCCCGACGGCGGACTTCGCGGGGACTCCGGTCAGCGGCGACTACCCGCTGAACGTGGACTTCACCGACCTGTCTTCCGGCGATCCGACCAGCTGGAGCTGGACCTTCGGCGACGGCGGCACCTCGACGGCGCAGAATCCGTCGTACACCTATGCGGCGGCCGGCACCTACACGGTGAGCCTGACGGCGACCAACGCCCAGGGCAGTGACACCGCCACCAAGACGGGCTACATCACCGTGACCGAGCCGGGCAGCGGTCCGACGACCATGCACGTGTCGGACATGGCGGTCTCGCGCGCCAAGTCCGGCCCGAACTACTTCGGTGTCTGTGACATAACCGTGATCGACGACCAGGGAGGATCCGTGGGCGGCGCCACCGTAACGGTCAGCTACAACGGGCCGACCAACGGGACCACGAGCGGTACGACGGCGGCCGACGGCACACTGACCCTGCAGGCCACCGGCATGAAGAAGCCCGTCGGCGAATGGTGCTTCGAAGTGACGAACATCACCCACGGCACCCTGACCTACGATCCGGGTTCGAACGTGACCACGCGTTCCTGCGAGAGCGGCGACGTGAACGGGTCCGAGTTTGTCGAGACCAGTAGCTTCGTGTCGAGCGAGTTCAGCCTCGACCAGAACGCGCCGAACCCGTTCAACCCCATGACCGAGATCAAGTTCAACCTGCCCCGCAGCATGAACGCGACCCTGACGGTCTACAACGTGCGCGGCCAGGCGGTCACCACGCTGAAGAGCGGCATCATGTCCGCCGGCCAGCACTCGGTGACCTGGGATGCCCGCAATCACGCGAGCGGCGTCTACTTCTACCGGCTGGAGACTCCGGACTTCAGCGAGACCAAAAAGATGATCATGCTCAAGTAGGGGCCTGATCCATTTCGAAAGAACCGCCCGGGGTGTTCAACAGCCCCGGGCGGTTTTTGGTTGGGGATTGGTTTGGTTTTACGTATGATCCGAAAATCCGAGGCTGGCCCCGGATTTCTGTTCCAACAGTCAAGAACAGGGTCCCGCAGGGGCCTTGCGGCCCATCAACCCACCAGCGAGGCATGCCCATGATGCGAAACCTGACCATCGTTACGGCCCTGATCCTGGCCGTGGTCCTGCTCGCCGCCTGCGGCAAGAAGAAGGATGAGCCCACCGTCGAGGAAACCACCCTGACCGAGGTCGGCCAACCGGCGCCCGACTTCACGGTTCCCACCCTGTTCGGCAATCCTTTCACGCTGTCCGACCACAGGGGCCAGGTCGTCCTGGTCAACTGGTTCGCCACCTGGTGCGGGCCCTGCGTCGAGGAAATGCCCCACCTGCAGAAAGAGGTGTGGGAAAAATTCCGCGGCCCCGACTTCGCCATGGTGTCCATCGCGCGCGAGGAAACCCTGCAGGTCGTCCGCCCCTTCGTGCTGGAAAAGGAACTGACCTGGCCGTTCGCCCTCGATGTCCACCGCGAAGCCTACGCCAAGTACGCCGAGGCCTATATTCCGCGGACCCAGGTCATCGACCGGGAGGGGACCATCATCTTCCAGTCCCAGGGTTACGAAAAAGAGGAGTTCGCGGAAATGGTGGCCGTGATCCGGAAGGAAATCGGCGGCGAATGACGATCGGCGGCCGCCTCTTGACCGATTTCCCGCGAACAGCGACATTGGAACCCCGCAACCACGTATTTTTCCGAGGGGTATCCTGATAGATGAAGACCTATCTCCGCATGCTGAAAATGGTCAAGCCGTACTCCATCCAGCTCGCGCTGGCCGTGGTGTTCATGGTCGTGTTCTCGTTCATGAGCATCTTCAGCATCACCATGATTTCCCCCTTCCTGGACGCGCTATTCCTCAAAGGGAATCAGGAGGCGGTGCAGGTCACGGCCTCGCCGGCGGAATCGGACCTGGTCGTCCAGGACGAAGCGGGGGTCCCCCACGACAGCCACCCGGCCCGGAGTCTCGAACTGGCCCAGAGGCAATCCGGCCCACCCGCCGAAACCGACGACGAGCGCCGCGCCCGCTACGACAGTCTGAAGGACAGTTTTTCGGGCCTCGACTCGCTGAAGTTCAAGTTCAAGGAATGGGCCTCGAAAAACATGCTCCAGGGCACCAAGCAGGAGGCCCTGCTGCGCATCTGCATCACGTTCTTCCTGCTGGCGCTGGCCAAGAACCTGTCCTGCTATATCCAGGAAGTGCTGATGGTCTACGTGGGCCAGGCCGTGATCCGCGACCTGCGCAACGAGCTGTACCTGAAGATGACCTCGATGCCGATGTCGTTCTTCCACAAGCACAAGGCCGGCGAGCTGATCAGCCGTGCGACCAACGACGTGATGGTCGCCCAGCAGTGCGTGGGCCTGAGTTTCACCAAGCTGGTCAAGGATCCCATCTTCATCATCATGTATCTGGCGGTGGCGCTGATCCTGAGCTGGAAGCTGACACTGATGGCGCTGGTGCTGATGCCGGCCAGCCTGACGGTGATCATCCGCATCGGCAAGAAGCTGCGCCACCTGAGCCACCTGCAGCAGGAGCAGATGGCCCACCTGACCAGCACCCTGCAGGAGACGGTCTACGGCATCCGCGTGGTCAAGGCCTTCGCCATGGAGAAGTTCGAGAACAACAAGTTCATGGCCCAGTCGCAGGCGCTGTTCAAGCAGGTGTTCCGCATCAACTACACCATGAAGGCCTCGTCGCCGCTGACCGAGCAGCTGTCCATGGTCGTGGCGTTGTTCCTGCTCTGGTTCGGCGGCAGCAAGGTGTTCACCGGCGGCATCATGGCGCCCGACCTGTTCATCGTGTTCCTGTTCATGATTTTTTCGATGGTACGGCCGCTCAAGAGTCTCGGCGCGGTCAACAACGAGATCCAGGCGGGCATGGCGGCGGCCGACCGCATCTTCCAGGTGATCGACGCGGCGCCCGAAGTGACCGACCGCGAGGCCGGCTTCAAGCTGACCGCGGCGGCGGGCCGGGTCGCGTTCGAAAACGTGGATTTCGAATATATCAAAGGCGAACCGGTGCTGCGGGACATCTCTCTGAAGGTGGAGCCCGGCGAGGTGGTGGCCCTGGTGGGCAGCAGCGGCTCGGGCAAAAGCACCCTGGTCGATCTGATTCCCGGTTTCTACAACCCCGACGGCGGCCGGGTGACGATCGACGGCCACGACATCCTTGATTTGAACCTGAGCGCCCTGCGGTCGAACATGGGTATCGTCACCCAGGAAGTGATCCTGTTCCACGACACGGTCCTGAACAACATCGCCTACGGCATGAAGGACGTCCCGCTGGAAGACGTGAAGGCTGCCGCGCAGGCCGCCAACGCCGATGAGTTCATTGCCAAACTGCCCGACGGCTACGACACCATCATCGGCGACCGCGGCCTGAAATTGTCGGGCGGCCAGCGCCAGCGCATCAGCATCGCGCGGGCCATCCTCAAGAACCCGCCCATCCTGCTGCTGGACGAGGCGACCAGCGCCCTGGACACCGAGGCGGAACAACTGGTACAGGAAGCGATCGACCGTTTGGTGAAGGACCGCACGACCATCGTCATCGCGCATCGTTTGTCGACCATCCAGAACGTCGACAGGATCTATCTGCTGGAGGCCGGGAAGGTGGTTCAGGTGGGCACGCACGACGAGTTGCTGGCGCGCGGGGGGCGGTACAAGGAACTCTACACGATGCAGTTCCAGAGGTGAGGTCGATCATGGAACAGTTTCTCTACAAACTGACGTCGATGCGCGCGGACATGCTCAGCGAGGGCCTGACCGACCGCGAAAACGAGGTTATCGAAAACCACGCCGCCTACCTGTCCGAGCTGAAGGACAAGGGCGTGGTCAAGCTGGCCGGGCGCACCCTCAACACTGACGAATCGAGTTTCGGAGTTGTGATCTTCGAGGCGGAAAACGAAAAGGCCGCCCGCCTGATCATGGCGAACGACCCCGCAGTGAAGGAAAACGTGCTTGCGGCCCGGCTCTTCCCCTTCCGGATCGCATTTATGGGCAACCCGGAAGCCTAGACTCAGTTCTCCGGCTCGTCATAGAAATCGATCATATCCACCGGCATGACCACCGTCGAGGCGATGTTGCTCATGTGGGCCACCACCCGTTTGAAGAAACGCAGCACCAGCACGAGGCAGACCGCGTTCTGGGTGCCCAGCTCGCTGGTGGTGATGGACCGGATCGTCTCCTCGTATTCCCGCCCCTGGGCCTTGGCCTTCTTGATGACCTTGCCGGCCAGTTCCTCGTCGCTTTCCAGGAAGGCCTGCCGCGTCTGGGTGAACAACTCGGTGATGGTGGCGGCGGGTGCGGCAAGGTGATCCCGGTAGACCTTGCGGTCGAGCCCGTCCGGCATCATGTCGTTGACCTCGTGCAGGTTCTTGACGTAATCGCCGATGCGCTCGCCGTCCTTGACCACGTTCATGAAGATCAGGGCCGAGGGCACTTCGGCCCGCGAACCCCGCACCGACAGATGGGAAACCACGCGGCGGCGGATCTTGCGTTCCAGCTTGTTGATCCGCTTGTCCCGGTTGTACAGCATGTGCTGCGGGTCGCTGTCGGGCTCGCCCTTGACCAGCACGCCGATGGTGTAGTCGAACATGTCGCTGCCCAGGTCCATCATCTCCATGATCATGTCGACCAGGTCATTGCTCCAGTTGTCCTCCCGGAACAGATCAAGTATCGATCGGAAACTCATGTAACCCTCCCGTGGGTCA
Source organism: Candidatus Krumholzibacteriota bacterium (assembly GCA_039714075.1). Classification (GTDB taxonomy): domain Bacteria; phylum Krumholzibacteriota; class Krumholzibacteriia; order LZORAL124-64-63; family LZORAL124-64-63; genus JAGLCY01. The sequence continues at coordinate 5,996 of JBDLKA010000028.1, forward strand.
GATCGCGCGGATCGCCTTGTCGATCAGCACGAATATGAACGGCATGATGAAGAAAAGGCCGACCATGTAAAGGAACGCGAAGTGCTTCTTTTCGGCGGTTCTGTGGGCCAGCCCCTGGGCCATCCGGATGGGAATATTGCGGACGGCCTTCACCGGATAGATGATGGCGATCCCCGAAATGTTGAACAACAGGTGGACCAGGGCGACGGTCACGGCCTGGGGCGTGCCGGTGAGCGAGGCCAGCAGGGCGGTGATCGTGGTGCCGATGTTGGCCCCCAGGGTGGCCGCGAAAGCCATTTCAATGGGTACGATGCCCGACCCGATCAAGGGAACCATCAGGCTGGTGGTGATCGAACTGCTTTGCACCCCGACGGTGATCATCACGCCCATGGCCATGGCGGCCAGCCCGCCGCCGGCCAGCCTTTTGGTAAACGAACCTTCCGCCTTGTTCAGCACCAGGCGCTTGAGGACCTTGGTCAGAAAGGTCAGGGCGAAAAAGATGCCCGCCAGTGCCACGACGATCATGATGATCGTGGCCACGCCCTTGGTCAGTGCCAGGTTTTCGGTCAGCAGGTCCTGGACCTTGTGCACCACCGGCTTGGTGGCCGCCTTGATGGGATTGGGGAACTTGGTCCCTTCGGCGCCCACCAGCTGGAGACTGAGCCACGTGGCGGAATTTTCCAGGAAACGGGTCGCCTGCTCCAGGGGAAACAGGATGGCGATGGCCATCAGGTTGAAGAAATCGTGCATGGTGGCCCCGGCGAAGGCCCGCTGGAATTCCGTGCGCCGGTTCATTGAGGTCATCGCCACCAGGGTGTTGGTGACGGTGGTGCCCATGTTGGCGCCCATGATGATGGGGATGGCCCCCTGCACGGTCAGCGCCCCGCCGGCCACCATGCCGACCACGATCGAGGTGGTGCTGGACGAACTCTGGATCAGCGAAGTGGCCAACAGTCCGATCATCAGCCCGATCACCGGGTTGGTGGTCGTGGCGATCAGGTGCTTGCTGAATTCTTTGCCTACCAGCTTGAAAGCCGCGCCGAACATACCGATGGAAAACAGGAAGACATACAGCAGGGCCGCCAGAATCAGGATGTTGAGCAGAAGTGAGACGATGCGGGTGGACAGGGGTGTCCCGGGTGGCTGAGACTGCGCGAGGTCGGTCATGGAACTCCTGGAATCGCCTCGAAAGGGATTGTCATTGAGGGAGTGGAATCGCCAGGCGAACTTTACCGCAATCGACCGCAAACTTACCGGGGCTCGACAAGCGAGTCAAGTTATTGGGGAGCCGAAATCCACCCTGGTTGGAAATCATCAGGAAGTATCACCATTTCTAAAATGGCGGCGATGAATTCCTGCTCCTCGCCCGTGCGCTGGGGGTTCCGGAATTCCCAAACGATCGACCCGTCGGCCGCCACTTCCAGGGCGCGGCCGTTGTCCGATTCGGTGATCAGGGTGTTGCCGTTGGGCAACCGGGAGCACGAGCCGCAGGTCCTGGAATAAAGGGGGTGGATGGGGTTGTCGGCGAACGACCAGACCACTTCCTGGGTGAAGGGATCGATCTCGATCACCTTGGACCGGCCCTTGTGGCCCCGGTTGTCGAACAGCAGGATATTTCCGTTTTCCAGCAGGGTGGGCTGATGTTGGGCGCTCCACATGCCGTTCATGGCCCACACCACCTTTTCGGTCCACTGGTCCACGATGGCGATATAGCCCGGCTCCCGCAGGGAAATCAGGAAATTCCCTTCGGCGAACAGGGGCGAAAGGTGGGCGGCCCTCCCGTCCAGGACTTCCAGGGTGTTGGTGTGAAAGATGTCGCCCGAGTCGGCCAGTTGATCCAGGCACGAGGCGTAGACCGAACCCTTGAAGGCGGTCAGCAGATCGACCGCACCCAGCAATTCCCCCTCGGCGGAAAGATGGGTGATGTAATCCACCAGAACGGGTTGGTCGGGGTTGATATCGGGCACGATCTCGGTCTCGCGGGTCAGAACGAAGATGGTCCCGTCCCGTGCCACTTCCAGGTCGTGATGGCAGGGGCCGGGATAGCTCCAGATCACCTTCGAATCATGGTCGATCTTGACCAAACCGTGGCCTTCGAAGATGGCCAGGACATCCCCGCCGGGGAACAGATGCGCCCGGCGCCAGCAGGCGGTCACGCCCTTGGCGTCGTCGCGAAACGTCCCGGCGCTGGCGGGGCTCTGTTTGATGCATTCTTCATAGGGCAGGCGCCAGGTGTGCAGGGTCCGGCCGAAGGGATCCATCAGGAAGGCCCCGGGCATGTGGCCCGAGGTGAAAAAACGCAGACCCCGGGAAGCGGAATCGGGTTGGTGGGCCGTGACGCCGGCCCCGGCCCTGGCCGGCACGGTTCCCCCCGCGTACCCCAGGCTGCGCAGGCGCCGGATTTCGGCCACCTGCTCGGGATCCAAATCCGATTCGCCCCGCACCGCCTCGTAGACACCCCATTGGCCCGGCGGCGCGGCTCCGGCCAGGCCGATTCGGTAACGGACGTTCCTGGTCAACTGGGGCAGGGATTTGTCTCCGAAGGAAAGGTAGGCCAGGCCCGCACCCAGACCCACGGCGACCAGCACCAGCATCGTAAGCTGGGTCAGCGACAACCGTTTTCTGGGGCGATGGGATTTCACGGCGCGCTCCCGTATTGAATTCCTTCCCCGGACCATACCACATTACTGGCCTTTTTGCCCGGTCGGCCACCCGCTTCATCCTTTAATGGGGGGCGAAATGGCCAGAAACCGTGCGATCTGCAATGTATTCGGGCCCTGTTCCGCAATGGCCAATAATGCCCTGAAATAGCCCGGACGGCCCTGAAACGACCTCCCGGGCTTTAAACAAGGCAATGACCAGGATCCCGCCGTTGGGCCTTTTTTTTGCATTGTGGATTTTGCATCGCGGTTTTGTCTTCCTGGCCGGAATTGATTATGGTGAAAGCGTTACGACCTTTCCCGCACCGATTTCCAGGAGGATCGCCGTCATGGCCATCTTGAAGGTCGCCCGCATGGGCCACCCCGTATTGCGCCAGAAATGCGAAACCATCGACCCGGACAAGATCACCGGACCCGAGGTCCAGCGCCTCATCCGGGACATGTTCGCCACGATGGTCGAATACAACGGAGTGGGGTTGGCCGCTCCCCAGGTCCACAATCCGGTCCGGCTGGTGATCGCCGGCGGCGAAGTGGACGAAGAAGGCCGCAACCAGTACCGGGTCCTGATCAATCCCGAGATCACGGTCCTGGACGAAGACGACCGCCTGGGCATGTACGAGGGCTGTCTCTCGGTGCCGGGCCTGCGGGGATGGGTCGAAAGGCCGGCCTCGATTAGGATCGCCGCCTGGAATGAAAAAGGGGAGAAGATCGACCTCACCCTGGAGGGATTTCCGGCCGTCGTGATCCAGCACGAATGCGATCACCTGGACGGGGTCCTGTACGTGGACCGGGTCGAAGACACGACGAAGTTCGCCTACGAGGAGGAAGCGGAACGTTTCCTCAACACCGTGGACGAAGACATGGAAGCAGATGAGGAGCCCGCCGGCTGATCCGCTGGTGAACCGGAGCAGGCTCTTCGCCACCGGCAAGGAGAGCCTGGGAATGGACAACATCCTGCACAAGACCATCACCGCCTTCAACTGTCGCGATTTCAGTGAAGCGGTTCGCCAGTCCTCCGAGGGACTGTCTTTCGCCCGGGGACGGGACGAGGCCTTCTGGATGGGCCTTCTGGACGCCTGCGAAGGGTACGAACATCTGGCCGGCAACCGCATGATGAAGGCCGAAGCCAAGCTGGTCGCCTCGATGCAGAAGCTCCGTAATTTCGGTTTCCGTTACAACGATTTCGAAGTCACCACGGCCCTGGCGGGCATTCGTCTGGCGGTGGAAGAGATACGTGCGGTCAGGCAGGAACCCAAGAAGATCTTCGACGTCAGCCTGCTGCCCCAGCTGCGCCTGGCGGCCAAGGCGGACATCCACTAGCCGGCTGTCATCGATCGGCGGGCGCCCCCGGGTCGTCGGGTCCGAGGGCGCAGCCGAGGATGGCCAGGTAGATCAGCATGGATTCCGCGTCGCCGAAATACCACTCGGTAAATCCCGCAATATAGAAACTGACCCAGGCCCCGATGGCGCCCAGCACCCAGCCGGACTGCGCGGCGAACAGGGCCGGGTCCCGCTTTCGGCGTCGCAAACCCCGCCACTTTTTGACCAGGAACCACAACCCCGCAAAAACGAATGCCTGCCCGAGGATCAGTCCGGGAATCCCCCAGATCACGGCCATCTGGACGATGTTGTTGTGCAGGTGGCCGAAGTAGAGCCCATCTTCACTGGTGTAGTAGTCGGGGGAAATTTCCTTGAGGCCGCGGTCGCCTACACCGGTTACCGGATGCGCCTTGACCATTTCCAGGCCGCCGCGCCACATCTCCAGACGTAGGCTGGTGTTGTCCCCCGACATCACGTACTGCGGATTGATACGGCTCCACATGCGCTCGGACATCAGATTTTCCCCGAACAACGCCAGGACCACTGTGGCCAGCAGCAGCAGTCCCAGGAATGCGCCGAAAACTTTGGGCCTGGCCAGCAGGAGCATGAGGGCCAGGCCGGCCAATAGACCCAGCTGGGCGCTGCGGGTCATGGTCATGACCAGGCCCAGGACCACGGGCAGTAGCGCGACGGAGATCATGACTTTCACTCGGCGACGGATGCCCGGCACGATCAGGAACCCGACCGCGACAAGGATGGCCATCATCAGCAGGGCGCCGCTGGTCATGGCGTTGAACAAAACCGTCATGCGCCGGCTCAGGAATCCTCCGGCCAACTGGGCGTGATGGATCTGTCCGTAGATGCTGGTAGCCAGCGCGCCGGCCAGCATGGAACCAAACATGAGCAGGCGCCGCTTTTCGGTCGTGGCCGCCGAAGCGGTCACCCAGATGGCGGCGAACAGGTAGAAGCGGCGGTAGTAGAGCAGCGACTGGGAGCTGTTGGTCGAAAACGGGATCATCACCAGGGCCCACACCGCCAGCAGGGCGGCGGTCTTTTCCAGGCCCGTGACCGGCGGGGCCTCCTTGAACCCCACCCAGCGGTACAGCAAGACCGCCAGGGCCAGTCCCAGGGCGATCTGGCTGACCGCGATGGACAGATAGCCCGCGGCCAGCATGATCAGCAGGAACATCAGCTGCCAGTTGGCGGCGGATTTGAAAACCGGGGCCGGGCCCGCGGCGGTGGTGTGGGTGTTCAAGCAGTATCCCCTGTTGAAAAAATTCCGTCATCCGGGTTCGGGAAAGTTATAGGAAGTCCCCATGACAAACCAAGGATTATTAGGCTATGTTCCCGGCGTGCTTCAAGTCCGCAGGAGTTGATTGCCGTTGAAGGCATCGCGACTGAAACTGGGAAGGGACTGACCGGGAATGAGCCCCAAGCCGTTCCGCCGCCGGGTATTTCGTCTGACCGCGCTGCTGTTGGTAGTGATCGCTGTGGCCACGGTATTCCTCTGGGATGTCCGCAAGCGGGTGTCTTTCCAGGAAGAAATGATGGTGGCCCACGGCCGGGCCATCGCAGATATCGTGGCCGAAAGCAGCATCCACAACCTTGGTGCCTTCAACCAGTGGGAACGCGAGGTCAACCAAAGGCTGATCAACAACGCCCTGTGGTTGGCCCGGCTCGACGAGGCGGGTGCCCTGAACACGGAGGTGTTGCGTGATTTCGCGGGCACCATGGGGCTTTTCAGGATTCTCGTGTTCGACGCCGCCGGCCGCCTCGAGACCGCCAACCCCATTCCGCCCGGCAGGGGTGCGGGGTATGGCAACCTGCCCCGGGATTTTCTCGATCCCCTGCTGAAGGGTGAAAAAAGCCACCTGACCCTGGGCTATCGAACCGTTCCGAGAAAGGGCGAGCAACGGTTTACCGCAGGTGCGGCCCGGAAAGGCGGCGGGGCCGTCGTGGTGAACGTGCAGGCCGATGAACTTCTGGCCTCCCGCGGCGAAATGGGCCCGGGGCACCTGATCAAGAGCCTGGGCACCGGGCGCGGCGTCCACTACGTGGTCATCCAGGACGAGACGGGGATCCAGGCCGCTTCCACCGACCAGCTCGCCTTTCCCTTTCCCGCGGACGATCCCCATCTGCAACCCCTGCAGGAGGGCGCCGAGTGGGTCGTCCGCGAGTTCGACTCCACCCTGGGCGGGGTTTTCGAGATTGCCCGGATCGTCAATCTGCCCTCGGGTCCGGTCCTGCTGCGGGTGGGCATGGATTCGGCCCTGCTGGTCAAGATGCGCGCGGATATCCGGACCCACGCGATTCTCCGAATTGTGGTGCTGCTGGTCAGTGTCTTTTTGATCACCGCTCTTTTCCTGGCCTGGCAAAGGCAGAACGTCCTGGACAGGGAGGTGGCCAAGGTCAGCGCCCAGCTGCGGCAGCGGGAAGCCGAAGCCCGCCGGACGGAGAAACTGGTGGCCATGGGCTCGCTGGCCGCGGGGGTTGCACACCAGATCCGGAATCCCCTCAACAGCATCCACATGATTTCCCAGGTCCTCGAAAAAACACCCGGCCTGCCGGACGGGGTTCAGGACCAGGCACGGCATGTACTGACCGAAAGCGGGCGCATCGAGGGAATCATCCAGCAGTTCCTGCAGTTCGCCAAACCGCGGCAGCCGGATTTCGAAATGGTCGATCTGGCCGGCCTGGTGCGCGACGTGGTCGGAATCCAGGCGGCGGCCCATGAAGGCACCGGGATCAATTTTTCCGCGTACGCGCCGGGCCTGGATGCCGAGGTGGACCGGAAATTCGTGGTCGAGATCCTGGAAAACCTGCTGAAGAATGCCGTCCAGGCCCTGGCCGGCAAGGGCAAGGTCCTGGTTTCCCTGATCGCCCGCGGCGAGGTGGCCGAGATCGTGGTGGCCGACGACGGACCCGGCGTGGCGCCCGGCGACCGGGACAGGATTTTCGACCTGTATTACACGACACGTCCGGAGGGCAACGGGTTGGGGTTGAGCCTGGTGGCCCAGATGGCCGCGGCCATGGGCGGAGCCCTGTCGCTGGACTCCGAACCCGGATTGGATCACAAGGGGGCGCGCTTCGTGGTCATCCTTCCCCTTCATCGAACTTCCGCCGAAAGGACCTCCCGATGATTCCTGGCCTGATCCTGGTCGTCGACGACCAGAAAAGACAACGGGAAACGCTGGTCCAGGTGCTGGAACAGTGGGGTCACGAAGTGCGCCAGGCCGAAGACGCGCCCGAAGCCCTGGCCATGGTCCAGGGGGAACCGGTGGATCTCATCCTGACGGATCTGCGCATGCCCGGCCTGTCGGGTGTGGAGCTTCTGGAAAAATGCCGCGAGCTGCGGCCGGACATCGCGGTGATCGTCATGACGGCCTATGGAACCATCGAAGGCGCCGTGGAGGCCATGCGCAAGGGCGCCCTGGATTTCCTGACCAAACCCATCGACCTGGACCAGCTGGAGGTGGTGGTCCAGCGCACCCTGGGCATGGGCCGCCTGCTGAAGGAAAACCGCGCCCTGCGCCGCCGGCTGGAAGAGACCACCGCGGGTTTCCGCCTGTTGGGGGGCTCCGGCGCCATGCGTGACCTGTTGCAAAGAGCGGCCCGGGCGGCCGAGACCGACGCCACGGTCCTGATCCGCGGGGAAAGCGGCACGGGCAAGGAGTTGCTGGCCCGTTCCCTCCACGATTTGAGCACCCGCTCCGAGGGACCCTTCGTGGCCGTCAACTGCGCGGCCCTGCCCGAGACCCTGCTCGAAAGCGAGCTGTTCGGCCACGTCAAGGGGGCCTTCACCGGTGCCGACCGGGACCGGCCCGGTCGCGTCCTGCAGGCGGCCGGCGGCACCCTTTTCCTGGATGAAATCGGTGATGTGTCTCCTGCTGTCCAGGTGAAACTGCTGCGTTTTCTCCAGGAAAGGGAGTACACCCCGGTCGGTGGGGACCGCACCCAGCGCGCCGATGTGCGGGTCGTGGTGGCGACCCACCGGAACCTCGAGGCGCTGGTTGCGAAGGAGGATTTCCGCAAAGACCTGTTCTACCGGCTGAACGTCGTCAACCTGGTCCTGCCGCCCTTGCGCGACCGGCGGGACGACATTCCCGAGCTCGCGGCCCATTTTCTGGAACGGTACGCGAATCGATACCGGCGTCCGGCGCGCACCTTCAGCGCCGAGGCCATGGCCCGCATCATGACCCACGACTTCCAGGGTAACGTCAGGGAGCTGGAAAACATCGTCGAACAGACGGTGGTCATGACCCGGGGCGAAGTCATCCACTCCGCGGACCTGCCGGCGGTCCTGGCCGCGGATCGGGCGGCCGGCCGGAAGGACCTGCCCACCTTCGACATGGTCCAGGGTGATCTGCCTTTGTGGCTGGAGGCCCTGGAAAAGAAGATCGTCATGGAAACCCTGGCGGCCTTTTCCGGCAACAAGAGTAGTGCCGCCCGCCACCTGGGATTGACCGAAAGCGGTTTGCGCTACAAGCTGGGCAAGTGGAAGGAAGAGGATCCGGACTCCTCCGGGTGATTCCCTTTTTCTTCGCAGAAATCTGCGGTACGCGGCCTCCCCAAGTCGCAGAAATCTGCGAATCGTACTCCCCGGTACACATCCTCCCTGCGTTTTGTTTCCTGTAACTAATTGTCATTAAAAGTTTTAAAAAACCTTCCCCCGGCAGGGCCATGGCGGTACGTCGGTTGCATTGGGAGAGGTGAACGAGGATTTGATGGGGAGATGCAACTTTGGAATTTCGAGGAGAATCACTATGAAAACCCCCATGCCCCTACTGTTGGCGATCCTGTTGACCGCCCTGCTTGCCGTCGGCGCAAATGCCCAGGATTTCGGTCCCGGAAACGGTGACGGCAACGGCGTGTGCCGCTTCATCGACGAGGACGGCGACGGCTTCAACGACCTGGCCCCCGATGCCGACGGGGACGGCATTCCCAACGGCCTGGACCCGGACTATGTCAAGCCCGAGGACGGCACCGGCCTGATGAACCGCTGGGCCCGCAAGTACGGTGAGCTTTTCCGCAAGTATTTCGGCGAGGACGCGGTTGGGGCCATGAACGGCATGGGCGGCAACCATTATGGTCCGGGCGACGGCACCGGTACGGGCACTGGCCCTGGTGACGGCACAGGCTTCGGCCCCGGCACCGGTACGGGAGACTGCCCCGGAGAAGGCGATGGCTCCGGTTCGCCCACGCAGACCCAGGAACGGCGCGGTGGCCGCAGGTAGCAGTGCCCCTTGGTAACAGTGCTCCTTGGAGCGGGGTGTCGCCCACCCCGCTCCCTTCGAAAAGTTCGCACTGAAGGATTGGAAATCGAAGGATGTCCGGATCACGATGAAACGAAACCTGATCATGATCTCCCTCGCCTTGATCCTGGCCGCGGCCGGGTTCCAGGCGTCGGCGGCGGATGTCAGGGGCAGTTTGACCATCGGAACGGGGTATCTGGAAAACCCGCTGGGCGTCAACAACGAAACAGCGGCGGGTTATTTGACCCAATCCCTCCAACTGGCCTCTTCCTTCACCATGGGAGAAGGATCGGGCCGGGTCCTCAAGCTCGGTTACGAGGGCAATGCCAGCCAATTCGGCAACGAGACCCGGTTGGGAAACATGCGCCACGGCCTGGGCGCCGAATGGTTCCACAATTCCGCCGACGGCCGCAGGGGCTTCGGGGCGGGGGCCCAGGTTTCCCTGAGGGGTTACGAGGACTACTACGAGATCTATGACTACTCGGAGCTGTACACCTACCTGTCCTTCAAGCGTTACCTGGGGGAAAGGCACCTGGTGAAGGGATTCGCGGCCCTGAGGGTCCGGAAATACGGGGAGCTGCCCGAAGAGAGTTTTCTGGAGCCGCACGGGCGGCTGGAGATGCAGAAGTTTTTTGATTCACGCGTCACGGTGGGCTTTTCGGCCCGTTACGGCGCCAAGTTCTACAACGACTCGGCCGCGCCGTCAGTTTGGGAGACCCTTAATCTCCCCTCCACATCCCAGGTGGCGGCGCGGCTGAACATTGCCAAGGGGGTGTCCGACAGACTTGCCGTGCGGGGTTGGGTGGACTCACGCTGGAACCTGTCGGACTTTCCCCGTTATGTCGCGGACGATGTTTTTGACAGTCCCCTCCTGGACGGTTATGCCCACGAGGGGATCGACGGCTTTGCCGCCGTGAAATACCTCGGCCCGGCCCAGGTCTGGCTCGAAGCGGGAGCCTCGGCGGGGGACCATGATTACGGATCGCTGCTGTTTGCCGGAGCGCCGGGGGGACAGACCCGGGACGACCGGGTTTTCGAATATTTCGCCACGGCCGAAAAGGCCCTGTCGGGCAAGGCGGATCCGCCCAAGCTCCGGTTGGCCGGCGGGTGGCGCGACCAGGACTCCTCTATCGAGGGCTACACCTACTCCGGAATGTTTTTTTCGTCCTCTCTCACCTGGCGTTTTTGATTCCTGATAATTCCCATTGAATCGGTATCGTAAACAAGGTAAGATATTATGAAACCTTTAATTACTAGCAATCAGCTAGGAATTCGGGCTGGGAACCAGTCAATAATTTCCATGAAAGGAGGCTGAGGGAGCTATCGGATGTCTGGGGTCTAGGGAAGAGGAGGGGAGAGCCTCGCACCAACCTCGCACCAATAGCCGAATGGAGACTTGATGCAATCGCAACTCAGATTGTTCGCCCTTCTGTTGATCCTCTCCCTGGCAGCCTCGTCTGCTGCCTTCGCCGCGCCCGATACCCGGGCCTTCGTCCCTGTCCAGAACGGATTCACCAATACGGCCGAGGAAGTCGTCCCCTTTGCACAGGGCCGCGTTCTGGTCAAATTCCGCGCCAACGTGATGATGGAAAAATCCCTGAACGGGATTCCTTTCGAACGAGGTGCGCGGATGCCGGGCGCCACGACGGGCATCGCCACGGTGGACGCGATCGCGGCCAAGGCCGGAGTGAGCCTGATCGAACGGCCCTTCATCACTCCCAAAAACCGGGACAAGGCTCTCGAAGTGGGCACCGACCGCTGGTTCATGATGCATGTCGCGGACGGCGACATGGTGGAACTGGCCAACCGGTTGGCCAAGGATCCGTCGGTGGAACTCGCCACCCCCGACTGGATCGCCTTCCCGGCCGACGTTCCCAACGATCCCCTGTACGCCGACCACTGGGGCCACAACAACACGGCCCAGATGATCAGCTACGACTGGTCGACCTACAGCCACACCGGCCCTACCGTGGGCACGGTCGGCTTCGACGCCAACGCGGAAACCGCCTGGAACACCACCTATGGTGATCCCTCGGTCGTCATCGCCATCATCGACAGCGGCGTGGACATCTACCACGACGACCTGAACTGCACGACCGGTTACGACTTCGGTTCCGGGGACACCAATCCCATGGACGATTCGAACAACGCCGGCCACGGCACCTGCTGCGCGGGCGTGACCGCCGCGGTGGCGGGCAATGGCACCGGCATCGTCGGCATCGCCGGCAACTGCACCATCATGCCGCTCAAGGTTGCCAACAACCAGGGCTCGATGTACTTCTCCTACATCCAGAACGCCCTGTACTACGCCGCCGACAACGGCGCCGACGTGATCAGCATGAGCCTGGGCGCGGCGATCAGCTCCGATCCGGCCACCGACGCGGCCATCGAGTACGCCCACAATGCCGGCTGCACGATCCTGGCCGCCACGGGCAACGAGAACAACAGCGTCATCAGTTACCCGGCCATCCACGCGGACGTGATCGGCGTGGGCGCGGCTTCCCCCTGCGGCGACCGCAAGCGCAGCAGCAGCAACACGGGCGAGCTGAACCCCGGCGTGTACGCCGACCCCAACGGTTACACCTGCGACGGTGAGCGCTGGTGGGGCTCGAACTACGGTTCAACCTCCCAGGACGACCGGGGCGCCGTGGACATCATCGCCCCGACCATCGTGCCGACGACCGATATCTCGGGCAGCGGCGGCTACGACTCCGGCGACTACGACATGTTCTTCAACGGTACCTCCTGCGCCACGCCCTACGCGGCCGGCGTCTGTGCGCTGATCAAGAGCGTGTACCCCAGCTACACCCCGGACCAGGTGCGGAACCAGCTCGTCAGCACGGCGTTCGACATCGTGAACGTCGAGTCCGGCTCCGGTTGGGACCGCTATTCGGGCTACGGCATGGTCGACGCGGCCGCGGCCGTGGGCGGCGGCTCCCCGCCGCCGACCCCGCCGGTGGCGGACTTCACCGGGACGCCGACCACGGGCGACTACCCGCTGACGGTCACCTTCACCGACCAGTCCACCAACACCCCGACCAGCTGGTCCTGGACGTTCGGCGACGGCGGCACCTCGACCGCCCAGAATCCGGACTACACCTACACGGCGGCGGGCACCTACTCCGTCACCCTGGACGTCTCCAACGCCGACGGGTCGGACTCGCTGACCAGGACGAACTACATCGTCGTCACCGAGCCCCCGGCTCCCGAGCCCCCGGTGGCGGCCTTCACGGGTACGCCCACCAGCGGCGACTACCCGCTGAACGTGACGTTCACGGACCAGTCCACGAACGATCCGACGAGCTGGAGCTGGAACTTCGGCGACGGCGGAACCTCGACGGCCCAGAACCCGACCTATGCCTACACGGCGGCCGGAACCTACACCGTCACGCTGACGGCGACCAACGCCTACGGCAGCGACGACGAGGTCAAGGCCGGTTACATCACGGTCACCGAGCCCCCGGTGGGCGGCACCATGCATGTGGACGACATCCACGTGTACCGTGTGCAGAGCGGCCGAAAGTATTACGGCCGGGCGGATATCACCATCGTCGATGACGGAGGAGCCCCCGTGTCCGGCGCCACCGTCACCGCCTACCACACCGGGGACCTCGTCGGAACCGTGTCCGGCGTGACCGGCACCGACGGCGTGGTCACTCTGGGGACTGCGAAAAAAGCGTGGGGCACGGCCGACTACTGCTTCGAGGTCACCGGCGTGACGCACACTTCCCTGACCTACGATTCGGGCGCCAACGTGGTGACCAAGTCGTGCGAGGGCGGCGACGTGTTCAACGCCGACAACCGGCGCGTGATCGACACGGTCATGCTGAACCAGAACTCCCCCAACCCGTTCAACCCCCGGACGGACATATCCTTCAGCCTGCCGGCCGAGGGCCACGTCCGCCTGGTGATCTACAACGTGAAGGGTGAGCTGGTGGAGAGGCTGGCCGAGGGCACCTACGGCCCGGGCCTGCACACCTTCGGCTGGAACGCGGCCGACCATGCGAGCGGCGTCTACTTCTATCGTCTGGAAGCCCCGGGCTTCACCCAGACGAAGAAGATGATCATGCTCAAATAGTCAGGCAACCTGACTCTCGCCCAACTCGGCCCCGGACTTCGGTCCGGGGCCGTTTGCGGACAACCTGCCGGTGGCGAACCGCGTGAAACCGATTAGATTTGAGCGGAATGAACCATGAGCCTTCACATCCACCGCAGGATGAGGTTATAGATGTTGCCCGACAATCATCCCCTGGCTGAAGTCGCCGCCAAAGTCGCCGCCGCAGAACGCTTGTCCGAAGAAGACGGCTTGCTGCTGGCCGCGAGTGATGATCTGCCCGCCCTCGGCCTGCTGGCCCACAACGCGCGCACGCGATTGCACGGCGACGCCGTCTACTACAACATCAACCGCCACCTGAATCCAACCAACGTCTGCTACGTGGGCTGCGAACTTTGCGCGTACGCCGACGACCCCAACGCCGAGGGCACCTGGTCGTATTCACCCGCCGAATGCGTGGAAATCGCGCGCAAGGACTGGTCGCCCGACGTGACCGAGTTCCACATCGTGGGCGGCCTGCATCCGCGGTGGAAGTTCCCCGTGTACGTGGACATCCTCAAGGCCCTCAAGGAGGCCTTTCCCACGGTGCACCTGAAGGCCTTCACCATGGTGGAGATCGATTTCCTGGCCAAGCTGGGCAAGATGTCCGTGCCCGAGACCATCACGGTTCTGCGTGAAGCCGGCCTGGACAGCTGCCCCGGGGGCGGGGCGGAAATCTTTCATGAAGAGGTGCGCGAAAAGATCGCTTCGAAAAAGATGAGTTCCGACCGGTGGCTCGAAGTGTCGGGCATGGTTCACGAGCACGGTTTGAAATCGAACTGCACCATGCTGTTCGGGCACATAGAAGAGCCGCGGCACTGGGTCGACCACCTGATCCGCCTGCGGGAACAGCAGGACAGGACCGGCGGCTTCCAGTGCTTCATCCCCCTGGCCTTCCATCCCGAGAACACCAAATTCGCCCATCTGCCGGGCCCGGACCTGAAAGCCAAACTGAAGGTGATCGCTTTGAGCCGCCTGCTGCTGGACAACATCCCGCACATCAAGGCCTATTGGGTGATGCTGGGTCGGGAAATCGCGCAGCTCGCTCTCAGGTTCGGGGCCAACGACCTGGACGGAACGGTGATCGACGAGCGCGTGACCTTCGCCGCGGGGGGTGCGGCGGGCAAGGGCATGACCGTGGACGACATCCGGGAATTCATCCGGGGCGTGGGTCTGCGTCCGGTGCTGCGCGACACCGTCTACAACGAAATCGAAACGGTCGGCTGAGGTCCGGTCTCAATCGGTCAGACGGCTGGTTTCCGGCAGCCCCTCACCGGCGTATTTCGTGGTTGCCGCATCGATGATCAATCCCACCACCGCGCCTTCCAACACGATCCAGAACGGGCTTTCGATACCGCTGAAAGCGCCTTCCAGCTGCTGCATGAGAAGGCTCAGCTTGTCGTACATCAGGAACGCCAGGACCAGATTCAACCAGGCCCCGAAAACGATGCCGCGAAACCAGCAGGGCATCTGGAATTTCAGCAGGGGATGATGGTCGAACATGCCGAGGATCCCGATGAAGACCCCGAAGGTCGTATACCACAGCAGGATGCCGATGCGTAGCCGCATGCCCTCTTCGGGCCACAGGGCCGGAATCATGAAGAAACCGATCAGGCCGATGACCAGACCGATAATCTTTGCGGTGCCGATGCGCTTGAGGATATAGGAGTCCGTGTCCATGAGCCCCTCCCCTGGAAATTCCCCTTTGTGACCATGCAGGAAGTATAGCCCCGGCCGCACCGAAGCGCCCCTCTTGACACCGGGGGTGGAGGTGGGGCTTACTGGCGGGCAACCAGGTCATAACTGTTTCGCCGGAGTGAAAGGACAGGGAGTCATGGCCCAGGACAGAACCCTCAGGGGCAAGACCATCTTCATCACCGGGGCCAGCCGCGGCATCGGCGAAGCCATTGCGCTGCGGGCCGCCCGCGACGGGGCCAACATCATCATCGCGGCCAAGACCACCACGGCCCACGCCAAGCTGCCGGGCACCATTCATTCCGCCGCCGAGCAGATCGAGAAGGCGGGCGGGCGCGCCCTGGCCGTCAAGACCGACATCCGGTTCGAGGACCAGGTGGCCGCCGCCGTCGAACAGGGCGTGGCCGAATTCGGCGGCCTGGACATCGTGGTCAACAACGCCAGCGCCCTGGGTCTGACCGGTCTGCGGGAAACGACCCCGAAGATGTACGACCGCATGCAGGACATCAACGCGCGGGGCAGCTACATGACCACCCGGGCGGCCATGCCCCACCTGTTGAAGGCCGACAATCCGCACGTGCTGAACATCAGTCCGCCCTTGAACATGAATCCCAGATGGTTTGCCGGGCACGCGGCCTACACCCTGTCCAAATACGCCATGAGCGTGTGGGTCCTGGGCATGTCGGCCGAGTTCGCCGAGCAGGGGGTGGCGTTCAACGCGCTGTGGCCGAAGACGGCCATCGCGACCGCGGCGGTGCGCAATCTCCTGGGTGGGGAAAAAATGATCAACGCCAGCCGCAAACCCGCCATCATGGCCGATGCGGCCTGGGCCGTCCTGACCCGGGACAGCCGCACCTGCACGGGCCGGTTCCTGATCGATGAAGAGGTCCTGGCCGAAGAGGGCGACACGGACCTGGACAAGTACGCCGTCGTTCCCGGAACGCCCCTGATTCCCGATTTCTTTCTCGACTGAGGTGGCCGGCATGAACAGAACCAAGATCATCGGCACCATCGGACCCGCCAGCCGCGACCGGCAAACCCTCGCCCGGCTCATGAAGGCGGGGATGAACGTCTGCCGCCTGAATTTTTCCCACGGGACCCGGGACGAGCACGCCGCCCTGATCCGGGACATCCGGCGCGTGGCGCAGGAAGAAGGCCGCCACGTGGCGATCCTGCAGGACCTGGCCGGACCCAAGATCCGGACCGGACCGCTGGCTTCCGGAACTGTCACCCTGGCCGAGGGCGCGTCCTTCCGGCTGACGAACCGCGAGGTCCCCGGCGATGAAACCGAGGTGGGGCTGACCTACCCGGACCTGCCGGGCATCGTCCGTGCCGGGGACACCCTCATGCTGGCCGACGGGCTGATGGAACTGACCGTGGAATCCGCCGACGGCACCGACGTGGAATGCCGGGTGGTCAAGGGCGGGCCGCTGGGGTCGCACAAGGGCATCAATCTGCCGGGCCGGACCATCGACGCCGCCATCCTTTCGCCGAAGGACCGTGCCGACCTGGAATTCGGGCTGGCCCAGGAAGTGGACTACATCGCCCTTTCCTTCGTGCGCGGCGCCGAAGATGTCGCCGCCGCCAACGAGATCATTGCCGCGGCCGGCAAGGACACCCCGGTGATCGCCAAGATCGAGAAGTTCGAGGCCCTGGACAACATCGACGGGATCATCGCCGCCGCCGGCGGGATCATGGTCGCGCGCGGCGACCTGGGTGTGGAAATTCCCCTGGAAAAGGTGCCGCGCGCCCAGAAGACGATCATCCGCAGGTCCAACGCCGCGGGCAAACCCGTGATCACCGCAACCCAGATGTTGCGGTCCATGGTCGATAATCCCCGCCCCACCCGGGCCGAGGTGACCGACGTGGCCAACGCCATCCTGGACGGCACCGACGCGATCATGCTGTCCGAGGAGACGGCCGTCGGACAATTCCCGGTCCAGGCGGTGGAGGTCATGACCCGGGTGGCCGCCGAAACCGAAAAAGCATTCGACTTCGAGGGCTGGACCAAGAAATTCAAGTTGGATAGAACCATGAGCTTCGAGGCGGCCGTCGCCCTGTCGGCGGTGGAGATGGCGCACGACATCGGTGCCACGGCCATCATCACCTGCACCAAGAGCGGCAGCACAACCCGCCTGGTCGCCCGCCACCGGCCCCGGCAGCCCCTGCTGGCGTTGACTCCCGAACACAAGACCGCCCAGGAAATGGCCCTGGTGTTCGGGGCCGAACCCCTGATTTCCGCTCCCGTCGAAAGCGGCGACCTGCTGGAGAAGCAGGCCATCAAGGCGGCCTACCGGGCAGGGTACGTGAAGAAGGGGGACGCCGTGGTGATCACCGCCGGCCTGCCCTTCCACGTCGAGGGCACGACCAACCTGATCAAGATCGCCCGGGTGGGCCGCAAGGACGGCACGCTGTAGTTCCCGGTCAGCGGATGATCACGAACCGTCCCTGGAAATCCTCGAACCGGCCGTCGTCCGACTGCACGGTGTACAGATAGATGCCGCTGACCACTTCCTGCCCGTTGCGCGACACCAGGTTCCACGAAATGCTGCCCCGGTTGCCCGTGCCGTCGTGATACAACCGCTTCACCAGGTCGCCGCTGGCGGTGAAAATACTGATGGTGTTGCGGGCGGCCGGCAGGTTGGTGAACATGATGCGTTCACCGGTGGGATCGTCCCGGGACGGAGGTTGTTTCTGGAACTCGGCCAGGGCCTGCCGCGTGGCCGGATTGGGGAAGACGTAGATGTTCGTGCCTTCCCTGGCACGCCTCTCCGCGGTCTGGGGAGTTGGGGACGGCATGGTCATCTGGAACCGGTTGCCGGGATCCTCCCTGATGCCGACCCCCGACGGCACCCATTTTTCCCCGTCCCAGAACAAGGTGTGATCCGTAGCCACGACGGAATAGTAGAGTTGGAATCCGTCGTGGACCTCGCGGTCGAAGTGGTGGTAGTACCTGGTTGCGCGCTTGCCGACCACCCCGGCCGCCGAATCGCGGGAGGCGACGGCGAAGAACGTGTCCAGGACCGCGGGCAGGCTTTCCCAGGGAATGAGGATTTCCCGTCCGGGGATGACGATTCCCTGCGAATCCCGCAAGGGGGGACGCCGGGTGAACCGGCCGTCCACGTCGGCGTCCACGAAGTCCTGCATGGCTGCGGCCAGATTCCCGAAAGCGGGGTCGCCCAGGCAAGCCGGCGTGTACAGAGCCGGTTCCAGTCCCGTATTGCGGCCCAGCGGCAGACGGTTCTGCGAACGCCCGACTCCCGGGGGAACGAAGTTGGCGACGTCGTACTCCCCGATCATGCCCCACGCGGCGGACCCGGGCGCCAGGTCGCCGCCGGTTCCGGGCGGACGGGTCCAGTTGGCCACCCGCCAGATCTGGTACGACTCGAAGTCGATCACTTCACGAATGAAATCGGGTTCGTGTTCGCTCACGTCGTCCCAGAGGATTTCCACCTGTTCGTGCCCCGGCACCAGACGAAGGTTCGGGAGAGTAGGCGGCCTTTCCTCGTTGCCGATCCAGGGCACCCTGGTTTCCCGCCCACCCAGGCCGGTGTAGATCCGGGCGTTGGGATAGGCGTCCCAATTGATCCTGTGGGCAAAGGTGTCGAACATCTGCACGTCACAATCCATTCCCAAAGCGCGGTAGCATTCCTCGCAGTTGTCCGCGTTGACGTAGATGCACCAGCGTCCGTCCTCGTCCTCGAACAACATGCTCTTGTTGATGTAGGGGACGAACATCCGGGGGTGATCCCCGGCGCAGGTTTCGTCGGGCATCATTGCCCGGTAGTCGAACAGGCGTTCCGCCCCGCTGGGGTATTTCGGCAGATCACCCAGGCAGACCTTGGCTTCCGTCCGGGCGAAGCCGGTGTACCACAGCCCGTCCAGATTGAACCAGCGGCCCCGGACCATCTCGCTGGCCTTCACCGCGTTGGCGAGCATTTCCGCCTGTCCGTTGCCCGCGACCATTCCCAGCCGATAGATGAGTTTTCCGCCGGGTTTGACGAAATTGAACGGGCCGCTGGAGATCATGTACTTCAGGTCGCCCGGCTGGTCGATCCGGCGGTCCGGATCGTGCTCGTCACGGGACATGAGCATGTAACGGTCCTCGTCGGACAGGGGTTCGCCGTCCTGGTTGACCCGGGCTTTGGTGGCAAATATCTGGTAGGAGCGGACCTTGGTATGGTTGGGGGCGGTGGACTGGCTGAAGTCGGTCTTGTGTTCCAGGAGGATGGTGCCGAACCAGCCGGGCAAAGGGTCGGTGGGATCGGCGTCGCGCATCCAGGCCAGCTGGATGCGGTTGAAGGAACCGTCGCTGCCCCGGACGGCCCCGCTGTAGAACCCCGCCAGATCGTCGTGCCCGCTCTGGATCTCCCCCCGCCGCTGGATGTCGCAGTCGACGTAGAAACCGAGATAGAGACCGTCGAGAATCTGGTAGCCGTGGTTGTATATTTCGTAGTCCAGGATGACGATGTCTTCCAGGTCTTCACGGTACCAGGTCGCCGCGCGCTGCACCACGGTCAGGTTGAGGGGATTGTGCTCGGGATAGAGCTCGTTGGCCAAGGCCGTGTTGTCCTTCATGGTGCAGGTGAACATCTGGTCGCCCAGCTGGCCGAAATCCTCGTCCACCTCGCCGTCGCCGTCGTCGTCACTGCCGTTGAGCAGGTCCTCGTCGTAGTCCCCGTCACCGTCGTCGTCGGCGCGGGGATGGGGCAGGCGGTTTCCGGCGGTCACGTCGTTGGGCCAGGGCCGGATCACCTTGCCGTTCCTGGCCTCGTAGATGGTGTCGAAAAGACCGGCACCGGGACGAAGTTCCCGTACCGGCTGACCGGTCGAGACCACCGCCTGGCCGTTGATCATGCCCCCGATCCACAGCCCGGCCCCCCACAGGTATTCATGGCCGGAGCCTCCCGGCCACTCTCCCGAGGGCGCGGTGCTGAAGGGCAGGCTGGTGGTGAACTGGGAACCGATCAGGCCGTGGTTGGTGATGTTGACATGCAGTTCGCCCACGTTCAGGACATAGGAGCCGTCCAGGATGTGAACGCCGTCGGGCCGGATCACCTCATCCTCGCGAAGGTTTTCGTCCGGTCGGCATAGAGCGGCCCCGGACAACCCGCAGGCGGCAGCCAACACCAGTCCCAGGGCCATGGTCCGGCCCGGCGAAGAGCGAGCGAACGGCATGGTAGGCACAACCCCTGGACAGAGAAATCCCCTCAGGGTCGCCACGAATCGGCCGGAGAGCGGTTTTCCGGCCACCATTTACATGATATTACAGAAACAACATTTTGGGGTCAAAAGGGAGCCGGTCGACAGGTGGGGGGAGGAATACCTCACCGGATGACCACGAACCGCCCCTGGAAATCCTCGAACCGGTCGTCGTCCGATTGCACGGTGTACAGGTAGATGCCGCTGACCACTTCCTGCCCGTTGCGCGACACCAGGTTCCAGAAGGCGCCGCCACCGCCGGTGAGGCCGTTGTGGGAAATCGTTTCCACCAGGTCGCCGCTGGCGGTGTAGATCCTGATCATGTTGTGGGCGGCGGGCAGGTTGTTGAACATGACCTTTTCGCCGGTGGGATCGTTGGCCGAAGGCGGCTGCTTCTGGAATTCGGCCAGGGCCTCGCGGGTGGCCGGGTTGGGGAAGACATAGATGTTGGTGCCCATTTTCGCGCGCATCTCGGCGGTCTGGGCGACAGGAGCGGGCGTGGCCGTCTTGAAGGTGTTGCCCGGGTCGGACCCGATACCGGGTCCCGAGGGCACCCATTTGTCCTCGTCCCAATGCAGAGCGTGGTCCGTGGCGACAATGGAATAGTAGGTGGTGAATCCGTCGTGCACTTCCCGGTCGTAGTGATGGTAGTAGCGGGTTGAACGTTTGCCGATCACGCCGGTATCGGCTGCGCGAGGTGTTACGGCGAAGAAAGTGTCCAGGACCGCGGGCCAGGCCTCCCACCGGATGAGGATTTCCCGCCCGGGAATGACCACGCCCTGGGAGTCCCGCAGGGGCGGCCTGGTGACGAAATTACCGGCATGATCGGCTTCGACGAAGGTGCGCATGTCCTGGTCCAGGCCCGCGAAGGTGGGGTTGCTCAGACAGGGCGGCGTGTAGACGGCCGGCTCCAGACCGGTGTTGAGCCCCAGCGCCCGGCGCGTTTGTGCCCCCCCGATGCCCGGTGGGATGAAGTTGATCACGTCATATACATCAATCAGGCCCCACTTGTAGGACTCGGGTCCAAGACGGTCATCGGTTCCCGCGGGACGGGCCCAGTCGGCGACCCGCCAGATCTGGTAGGATTCGAAATCGATCACATTGCGCAGGAAATCAGGATCGTATTCGCTGATGTCGTCCCACAGGATTTCCACCATGTCATGGCCGGGCACCAGACGCACGTTCGGGGGAGCGGGAGGCCTTTCCTCGTTGCCGATCCAGGGCACGCGTGTTTCGCGGCCGCCATAGCCCGTATAAATCCTGGCGTAGGGGTATCTGACCCGGTCGAAGTTTCGGCCGGCCGACCAGTAAAGCCCGTTCTCGGCGGTGCAGTCCTGTCCTGCCGCCCGGAAACATTCTTCACAGTTGTCGGCGTTGACGTACCAGCACTTGCGACCATCGGTGTCGAAAAAACTGCCGGCGCTGGAGAGATACTCGTAGCCGAATATCGCGCCCGATCCCACGCAGGTTTCATCGGGAATCCAGTAGCGGTAACGGAGAAGGCGCTCACCACCGGATTCAAGCGGGGGCAGATCCCCGACGCAGACCTTGGTCTCCATGCCGCTCCGGCCGGTGGTAAGGTTCTGGTCGAGGTCGTAATAGCGGCCACGAACAATTTCGGCCGCCTTTACGGCGTTGGCCAGCATTCCCGCCTGTCCGTTACCGACCACCATGGCCAGCCGGTAGTCCAGTTTCTGGCCGGGTTTGATGAAGTTGAACGGCCCGCTGGAGATCAGGTATTTCAGGTCGCCGGGCTGGTCGAGGCGGCGGTCCGGATCGTGCTGGTTGCGGGACATGAGGTAGTACCGGTCTTCGTCCGATTTGGGTTCGCCATCCTGGTTGAGGCGGGCATTGGTGGCGAAAATCTGGTAGGAGCTGACCTTGGGCCGGTGGGGCGCCGTGGTTTGGCTGAAATCGGTCTTGTGATCGAGAAGAATGGTGCCGAACCAGCCCGGTAGGGGGTTGGAGGGATCGGCATCCCTCATCCAGGCGAGCTGGATCCGTTGAAAGGCTCCGTCGCTGCCCCGCACGGCCCCGTTGTAGAATCCCGCCAGGTCATCACTACCCGCTGAGATCTCGCTCCGGCGCTGGATGTCGCAGTCGACGTAAAAGCCCAGGTAGACACCGTCTAGGGTCTTGAAGCCCCGGTTGTGAATCTCGTAGTCGAAAATGACGATGTTTTCCAGATCCTCGCGAAACCAGGTGGCCGAGTGCTGAACGACGCTCAGGTTGATGGGGTTGTGCTCGGGGTAGATTTCCCCCGCCAGGGCCGTGTTGTCATACATGGTGCAGGTGAACATCTGGTCGCCCAGCTGGCCGAAGTCCTCATCCACTTCACCGTCCTGGTCGTCGTCATGGCCGTTCAGGAAATCCTCGTCGTATTGAAGGTCATGGTCATCATCGGCGTTGGGGTTGGGCAGGCGGTTGCCCGTGGCGACGTCCGACGGCCAGGGCCTGAGGACTTTCCCGTTGCGGGCCTCGTATATGGTGTCGAACAATTCCAGCCCCGGCCGCAGTTCGCGTTCCGGCTGGCCCGTCGACACGGCGGGTTGGCCGTTCACCAGGCCTCCGATCCACAATCCCGCTCCCCAAAGGTATTCGTTTCCCGATCCACCCGGCCACTCGCCCGAGGGAGCCGAACTGTAGGGAAGGGTGGTCGTGAATTGGGAGCCGATCAGTCCGTGATTGGTGATGTTGATATGCAGCTCGCCCACATCCATGACGTAGGAACCGTCCAGGACATGGATGCCGTCCGGCGTGATGGTTTCATCTTCCCGCAGGTCTTCGTCGGTTTCGCACAGGACGGACCCCGGCAACAGGATCCCCAGGGCAACCAGAAGACCCAACGCCAGGATTCGGCCCGGCGAGGAGTGGGCAAACATCATAATCAGAATATACCCCTGGAAAGAGCGATCTCAACAGGGTTGCCGTGATTCGGTCGAGGGGGCGAAATCCCGGCCACCAACAATATCAAACTAGGGAAATCAAGGGTTCGGGTCAAAAACAGATTGCCCCAAAGCCTGTCGAACTAGTCGGTTATCCGGATCCGTCCGGATCGCCGCCGACGGATTCCCCGCTGGTCGCGCGGCCGGGCGGAAGGACATCCCGGAACACCACCCCGTAGATTTCCCAGATGGTGACGAACAGGGCGGCCACGATCGGCCCGAGGATCAGTCCGAGCACCCCGAACATCATGATGCCGCCCATGGTGCCCAACAGGATCAGCAGGTCGGGCATCTGGGTGTCCTTGCCCACCAGGCGGGGCCGCACCACGTTGTCGATGCTGCCGACGACCAGCCCGCAGAAGATCGCCAAACCAACACCCTTGGCCATGTGTCCGCCCGCGATCAGGATCGCCGCCGCGGGCACCCAGATCAAGCCCGTGCCGATACCGGGAATTACCGAGAGGACAACCATCAACGTGCCCCAGAACACGGCGCTGGGAATTCCGACCACCGCGAAGGCGGCGCCCGCCAATCCGCCCTGCAATATGCCGATCACCGCGGTTCCCTTGAGGGTGGCCCGGGTCACGGAACTGAATTTGTCGAGAAGGCGTCGCTCTTCCTGGTCTTCGAGGGGCAGGTAATAAAGGATGAGGTCGATTAGCTTGCCGCCGTCCATGAGGAAGAAATACATGCTGTAGAGCATGATCATCAGCATGAACAGGAAATGGACCGTCCCGGTGGTGGCGTGGGACAGGTTGTTGATCAGGAATTTGCTGAGAACGCCCACCATCTGGCCGGCGCGCGTCAGGATGTCGTCCTCGTAGGGGGCGATCCTGTCGTAATAGGGCAGGCCCTGCATCCAGACGATCACCTTGTCGGGATTGTTGATCTTGTCCTGGACCCAGGGTGAAATCGATTCGCCCACCTTGATGGCCTCGCCGGTGACGATCCCCAGCAGTAAGCCCAGCGGGAGGATGATCACCAGCACGATCATCAACAGGGTGACGATGGAAGCGGCGGAACGGCGTCCCTTGAACCACCCGGTGACCCGGTGGTATACGGGCTGGGCCAGGGAGGAAAAGATGCCCGCCAGCAGCACGGCCATGATGAAGGGCTTGATCATGGACAGGAACGTCAGGGTGATGGCCCCCACCAACAGCAGCAGGAAGGCTTTGCTCGCGGTCGTGGTCGGCATGGACGTCCTCCGTGGTTTCAGTCGGTCAGGAAGTATTCCAGGGTCGCCACCACCCGGATTTTCTTGATGTGGGGCGTATTGCTGTCCCGATCGTTGATGGAAAACTGACCCTGCCGGGCCTTCCTGATCTTGCCCAGGTTGCTGTCCGAATCCCGGGCGAATTTTTCGGCCACCTGGCGGGCGTTGCGGGTGGCTTCCTCGATCATGTCGGGTTTGAAATCGTTCAGGCGGGTGAACAGGAATTGCGGCCGGGTGTCGTAATCGCCGCTGCCGACGGCGACGCCCTGCTTGCCCAGGTCCACCAGGCGGGTCATGGCCGCCCGCACGCCTTCGATGTTGCCCGAATAGACGGTGATCGTGGAACTGCCCTGGTAGCGGAAACCGTCCTGGGGGCCACCGAAGCGCTGGGCGCGGCGATCGACGACCGCGGGGGTGCCGACGGTTATTTCGTCGTCGTTGAACCCGTTTTCCCGCAGGAAGGCCAGCACCTGGCCCGACTTCTTCTCCATTTCGGTGCTGAGAACGGCCAGATCGTTGTCCGCCAGGTCGAAGCGGATGGGCCAGATGGCGACGTCCGCGGCCACCTCGCGCTCGGACAGGCCCTTGGCCGTGACCGTGCGGTCCAGCGCCCGGAATTTCACCACGCCGCCGGCGATGAAATGGCCCAGCAGGGCCAGGCCGACGCAGATGGAAATCCCGAGAATGAGAGCTTCGCCGTAACGTTTGCGTTCCATGATCTTCCCCCGTTTCCGATTGGCTGTCCGCCGATTGCCCCCGACCATACCGGAAGCCCCGGGCACGGTCAACCAACCGGGGATTCAGCGGCGGGTTGGCGGCCCGGGCGAATCCTGCTAGATTCCTGCGGTTGTTTTGAACCGGGTTCGAACCCCAATCCAAGGAGACCGCCGTGGCCGACCTGAAAGCCGTCATTGAAACCGACAAGGGCACCATCAACCTGAACCTGTTCGCCGACCAGGCCCCCCTGACCGTGGCCAACTTCGTCAATCTGGCCGGCCGTGGTTATTACGACAACCTCATCTTCCACCGCGTGATCGACGATTTCATGATCCAGGGCGGCTGCCCCCAGGGCACCGGCACCGGCGGCCCCGGCTACCAGTTCGGCGATGAATGCACCGACGCCCTGCGCCACGACGGACCCGGCGTCCTGTCCATGGCCAACGCCGGTCCGGGCACCAACGGCAGCCAGTTCTTCATCACGCACGTGGCCACGCCCTGGCTCGACGGCAAACACACCGTGTTCGGCCGCGTCGCCGGCGAGTCCGACCAGGAGGTCGTCAACGCCATCGCCGGCGGGGACGGCATGAACAAGGTCACCATCAAGGGCGATACCGCCGCGCTGCTGGAGAAGATGGCCGACGATGTGGCCAAGTGGAACGAGCGTCTGGGGGGGTGATTTTCCGAGGATCATTCGTGGAAGAGGGGCCCCCAGGTCGGGGGCCCCTCTTTATTCCGGTTCCAGCCATGCGGCCGGCGATTTGACAATGGACATCCAAAAATGGTAGGATTTTTGCAAGGTCCTATCCCAAATATTTACCTTCATCCCCAAGGAGAAAAGTCATGAAAAAGTTGGTATTGATTTTTGTGGTCAGCCTCATGGCATCCTCGGCCTTTGCGGGGCTCGATCCGAACAACGACATGATGGGTATCTACTTCTCCCCGAGTGGGGAAAACTATTGCCTGATGGCTCCAATCAACACTCCATTCGACCTCTACCTGATCCTGGCCAACCCGACCTCGCCCAGCATCAACGCCTACGAACTGGGCCTTGATGTCGAGGTTCCTGCCGGAATGGAAGGTATGGTCTTCAGACTGGCCTCCAACATCGCGGACAATGTCGTCTCCGGAGTCGACGTAGGCACCAACGGTCCCCTGGGCGGGGATTTCATCGTCGGCCTGGCCTCTCCGCTTCCGGCCCAGGAAGCCCTGATTCTGCATTCCTGGCAGTACATGTTGCTGGGTACGTTCCGGATGGACATGTTCATTGGCGCCTCCTCGCAACCTTCGATCCCTGGCGATTTGCCGGTGGTCCAGAACGCCGAGGGATCCATCCTGATGCAGGTCCACGTGACGCCCAGTTGGGATGGCAATGGATCTGCCGCGATTATCAACCAATGCCCGCCTTCGGCCGTTGAAGACGCCAGCTTCGGCAGCGTTAAGAGCTTGTATCGCTGATGGGCATGAGCCGGGTTTCCGGGGATCTGTCCATGGCCAAGGCCTTGACGGGTCCCCAAAACATGGATAAAATCCGTCTGCCTTTGTAACATCATTTTTGTTGGTTTTGTGGGGTTGAAACCCCGCTCTGCCAACCGGTACACTCAAAATTCGCCCTGGAGGGAAACGAATGTTCAAGGAATTCAAGGAATTCGCGATGCGCGGCAACGTGATGGATATGGCCATCGGTATCGTCATCGGCGCAGCTTTCGGAACCATCATCAAATCCCTGGTGGCAGACGTGATCATGCCACCTGTCGGAATGCTCCTGGGGGGCGTTGATTTTTCCAACATGTTCATGGTTCTCAAGGAGGGCGCCGAGGCCGCGGGGCCCTACAACGCCCTGGCCGACGCCAAGGCCGCCGGTGCGGTCACCCTGAACTACGGCGTTTTCATCAATACCATCATCAGCTTCATCATCGTGGCCTTCGCGGTTTTCATGCTGGTCAAGGGCATGAACAACGCCAAGCGCAAGGAAGAGGAAGCGCCCCCGGCCGAGCCGACGACCAAGTCGTGCCCGATGTGCCAGAGCGAAATCTCCATCAAGGCCACCCGGTGCCCCATGTGCACTTCGGAAGTGGGTTAGATTTCCATCCTGCCTGACGTTCTGCCTTATGTTGCGGCCGCCTGTATCCGGGCGGCCGTTTTTTTGCGGCCGGGAGTCACGCCTCCGCCATCGCGGCCATGGCTTCGGGTTTCTCGTGCCACAACCGGTGGCATGCGCTGCAAAGCGTGATCAGGTTTTCCGGCCGGTTGCTGCCGCCACAGGCGCGCGGTTCGACGTGATGGACTTCCAGGAACTTCGTGTGTCCGCAACCCGCCGTTCGGCAGCGGTGGCGGTCGCGGGCCAGGACCATCATTCGTGTTGTGGGCGGGATGGTGGCCGTGTTGCGCCTGCCCGGTGTGCGAATCCGGGAGTCACAACTCGCGCGCTCAATAACCTCTTTTTCTACAATCAGTTCCCCTTTTGAAGTCGGCACCGAAGCCTGGCCGCAGTCAGGGCACCGGTGGACATGGACCTGAAACGCCGGCCCATTTGTCAGGGCCCCCCGGGGGGCCTTTTCCTCATCCGAAACATTTCCGGCCGCGACCAGTTCGGCCATGGCTTCGAGCAACATTTCCGCACGGCTGCCCACAGGGCCCTGCAGGTGGAGTTTTTCCAGCATCACTTCATAGCGCGCGAACTGCTCGGGTGTCATTTCAACAGAAAGGCGAACCGGAACAGACGCGGCGGGAATGTTCCCCTGTTTTTCATCCGGGACCAATTCCGCCTGACCGGGACTGGCCTTGGCCTTTCGCCGGGCCCGACTCCGGGCGTCGGCGACCTTGCGTTCCAATTCTCTCCGGGAACTCGCCTCGGCTTCCTCGACCCATCCCAGCTCGGTTTCCGGCGTGGCGACCTTCACGATCTCGCGGGCCTTCGTGTAGCCCAGTTTTCCCATTGCCACGGATTCCCGCACCTCGGGCAACTGCTCCAACCTGCGGGCCAGTTGGACGAAGTCGCCCGTCCGCGTTTTAGAAAATTTCAATTCGACAAGCGCGTATTGGTTGATGGAAGCGTAACCCAGTTTCCTGTACAGCCTGCGGTGCATGATTTCGCTGAACCACAGGACTGCGCACTGCTGTGCCTGTTCAACCGCGTCCACGGATTTCTTGAGGGCCGCGTCGGCGAACCGGGCGGATTTGTTGGGTGCAAACGGGGTGATTTTCATGGCTCGGTCTCCCTGGATAGAGGCTGCATGGGAGGTAGATCAAGTATAGTCTGAAGTCGGGCGAAAAACAAGCAAAAATCCTCAATAACACATTATTATTTCTATAGTTAATGATTTTCAAAAATCGCCCAAAAGGCCCCCCGGGGGGGCCTCGATCCCCAGCCCGAATCACCCTGATCCCAGGGCTTTTTCCTTCTCTCCGGAACCATTTTCACCACCGTGCATTCCAAACCAGGTCACTCTTCCCCGCCTGGCGGCAAAGTGAATCTTTCGCAGACTCGAGTAGAGAGGAATCGGATGCCCGGAGGTCCGCTGATGATAAAAATTCTCGTAATGGCCACCCTGTTGCTGGGATCGGTGGCCCTGTTGACCAATATCCTGCCCGCCTACCGCCACAGTCTCCGTTCCCGCAAGATGCTCGGCACCGTCAAGAGCCCCATCGCGATGGTGGTGGCGCTGACCGGTCATGAAGATTCCATTGGTGCAGGCACCCCGCTGCCCGACCAGGAAAACGGGAAAATCCGCAAGACCGAAGAGGAATGGAAGGCCGAGCTCACCGAACAGCAGTACCAGGTGACCCGCTGCAGCGCCACCGAGCGGCCCTTCACCGGGAAGTACTGGAATCACGAGGAAGACGGCACCTACCTCTGCGTGGGCTGCGGCCAGGAGTTGTTCGCCTCGGACACCAAGTACGATGCGGGCAGCGGTTGGCCCAGCTACACCAAGCCGCTGGATGGGGAAGCGGTCGCCGAGATCAAGGACATCAGCTACGGGATGGTGCGCACGGAAATCATCTGCAGCCGGTGCGAGGCCCATCTCGGGCACGTTTTTCCCGATGGGCCGCGTCCGACCGGAAAGCGGTACTGCATCAATTCGGCCTCCCTGGATTTCGTGGAGAAGGGCGGGGATAATGCCGTGACCGGGAGGGGAAATTCCCCCGGCGATTGACCTGACCGCTCCGCTGTCTATAATTCCCTCAAGGACAGTTGATTGCAGGGACGGATAACGGAGGTGCTGCTTTGAAAGACGTGACCGCGACCATTCCCGGGGGCACCGTCATCGAACCCGCCGCCGAGCTGTAATCAATGATGCGTCGGTTCCCGCTTCTCCTGTCAATCGTGTGCCTGATCCTGCTTGCCGGCACCGCGTCCGCCCAGACTTCCGCGACCCCCGAAGATACCACCACCTCCGATTTGCCCGAACCGCTACCCGCGGAACTGGATGATGAATTCTTCTTCCGGCTCAACAAGTTGAATTGCACCGACCTGAACGCCTTCGCCTACCGGGAAACCCCGCTCTACGTCCTGTCGGACCGACCGGACCTTTTGTACGAGATGGTTCTCTACTGGGAGAGCCGCTGCCTGGCCACCGAACCCGTGTTCCGGATCCGTCTGCTGGGCAGCATCTGGGACGGGGATTTCGACGAGGGACAATACGATGAAGAGGTCATCGACAGGTTGATCGAACGTTACGATCCACCCGTGAAATCAAGATTTCCCGAGCTCAGGAAAAAATACGACGATTTCACGGTGACCTTCGCCGACCAGCTGCTGCCCCACGTGCCGCGCGGCGGTGTCGAGGAATTTTTCTGCCTCTATTATGCCGGAAAAACCGCCGCCGCCTGGGCCCTGCTGCAAAGCGAAGACCTGGAAGACACCTGGCTGCGTTTCTACTACGACGAGGAGACCGCCAAGCTGTCCAAGAGCAACGCCGTGGCTACCTTCGATCTTGCCGGCGGTTTCTGGTATCCCCGGGGGAACGTGGCCTTCGTGGGGGAAAAGCCCTTGGCCGGAATGTTGGCGGGGGTCCGCTGGCCCCGTTGGCTGCTGCGGGTTGCCCTGGAGGGGCGGCTCGGGCGCAGCGATCAGCCCTATTGGGTAAGTGAAGGCAATATCCTGGGGCGGTCCAACCGCTTCAACGCCATGCTGGTCGGCGCGGAATTCGGGCGAATCCTGCCGGTGGGCGAACGGTCCGCCGTGGACCTGTTCGTGGGCGCGGGGGGCGATGTGGTC
>JBDLKA010000029.1:0-36237 GCA_039714075.1 Candidatus Krumholzibacteriota bacterium
AAAAGGAGAAAGACAAGAAGGAGAAGCAGGCTTTTCATGGACGTGATATGCAAACACCGGGTAGAAGTTCCCACGTCTGTCGCCAAGCGGTCTTCTGAAAACAAGCGGGCCGGATACATAGCGCCCCAAAAACAATCCGCAGGTACGAGGACGTTTTTGGGGCGCTATGTATCCGGCCCGCTTGTTTTCAGAAGATCACTTGACGAGGGCCATGCGCCCCACCGACCGATCGGCCCCGTTGGTGACCATGTAGAAGTAGATCCCGGCGGCCACCCCGCGGCCGCGGTCGTCTTCACCGGCCCAGACAACCTGATGCGTCTGGGCGGGCAGATCGTCATCCACCAGGGTCTTGATGTGGCGTCCGGCCACATCGAAGACCGTGACCCGCGTGCGTCCGGCGCTCGGCAGGGCGAACTGGATCGTGGTCCGGGGATTGAACGGGTTGGGGAAGTTCTGGTCCACCATGAAGGCCATGGGAACCCCGACTTCGCCCTCTTCCACGGGTGAAACGCCGCAACCGTCGGTCAGGGCGCCGATCAAGCCGCAGCCGCCGCTGTTGGCGTCGGTGCAGGGGGACTCCGTGGTCAGGTTGAATTTGCCGCTGGCGGAATCGCAGAACAGGGGATCCAGGGAGATGTTGCCGTTTGTTCCCGTCGGATCGGCGATGCCCGAATAATCGGCGCCGGCGTTGCCGAAGACATCGTTGCAGCTGATGCTCGACGGAGCGCTCAGGAACGCCATGCCGTTGGCATTGGTGGCCCCGCCGGTGTTGAAGGCGGAAATGTTGTTGCTGACCGCGGGAGAGCAGAGGTTGACGTAGATGCCGCCGCCGCCGGTGGCGGCCGCATCATTGCCGAAGAAAGTGTTGCCGGTGATGGATCCGGTGGGGTTGTTCTGGTAGTTCAGGCCACCGCCCCAGAACATGGCGGTATTGCCGGCCACGACCGAATTCATGACCACGCCGTCGGTGCAGTCGGTCAAATCGATGCCGCCGCCGATGTGGGCTTCATTGCCCGTAACAAGCAGGCTGTCCAGGGCCACCGCGGCCCCGGTGGCGAAAATGCCGCCCCCGTGCATGAAGGTCGCCGACAGGGACTTGATGTTGGCGTCGATGGTGACCCCGGTCATGTTCAGCGTACCGCCGTTCATGTAGAGGCCCGCGCCGTTGGTGGTCACCGAATTGCCGGAAATCTCCCCGCCGGTCATGTTCAGGGTGGAACTTGTGCTGTAGCTGCCCACGTACATGCCGCCGCCGTCCTGAAGCTCCAGGTGGCCCGAAACGACACAGTCGGTCATCGTCAGGTCGGAATCCAGGGCCTCGATGCCGCCGCCCAGGGGAGGATTGGAGAGATTGGTCGTGATGATGATGTTGTCGGAAATGTCGCAGCCGATCATCGTCGGCGAACTGTCATAGACGAAAACTCCGGCTCCCAATATCCCCGTATTGCCGTGGACGGAGACGTTTTCCAGCAGGGGGCTGCAGGCGTTCATCGCGAGGCCGCCGCCACAGCCCAGGTCGGAGTCGTTGCCCACCGAGTTGCCCGTCACATCCAGGTTGCGCAGGGTGGGCGAGTGGCCGTTCAGCAGGATGCCGCCGCCGTAGCGGGCGAAGTAGGGGATCCCCCCCACGGTAACGCCGCCGCCGCCGGTGAGCCGGAAGCCGTCGACCTCGGTATCCAGCCCGACATCGCCGGCGAAGCGCAGGGCGGAGTTGATCGCGGTCCCGGTGATGACCGTGGGCGAGGTTTCGAAGTCGCGGGTGATATAGCCGGCGTCGTACCCGCCGAAGAATTTGACCCCCCGGTCGTCCAGGGTGACGGGGCCGCTCAGCGCGGCCGTGCTTTCGACCTTGATCGTATCGGCGGCCGAAGCGCAATTGATGGCGTCGTACAGGGTCGGGTACTCGGCGGGATACTGTTGCACGTTATCCCCGAGAGCCTTCTGCAGGTTGATGCGACCCGAGCCCAGAAGTCCGACGTAGCCGGGATTTTGGGCGTCGATGTTGTCGCAGGAGCCAATCAGGGCGGAGGAAATGGTCTGCCACGGCCAGTTCAGGTGGGCGGACCACAGAAGGGCCGCGGCCCCGCAGGCTATGGGCGAGGAGAAGCTGGTGCCCTGGACGGACGAATAGGTGTGGGCTACCGGGTCGAAAGTGTAGGCGGTGGTGTAAATGGCGACGCCGGGGGCGGCTAGGTCGACCCAGCTCCCGTAATCGGAGAAGGAAGCCTTGGCGTCGTCCGAGTCGGTGGCGGCCACCGAAAGAACCCCCGCCATCGTGGACATGAAGTCGGGAACGTCGTCGTCGTCGTTGCCGGCCGAGGTGACGACCAGGCAGCCGGCGTTCTGGGCCGAGGTCACCGCGGCGGTCATGGACGAGGTGTTTCCCCAACTGCAGTTGATGATGTTGGCTCCGTTGACGGCGGCGTAGATCATGCCCGCGGCGGCAAAGTCCATCCGGACCACGCCCTGGCCTAAATCAGTGGTCCAGCCGCAGCGTACGGCCATGATCTTGCAGCCGGGGGCGGTGCCGGCAATGCCGACAGCGTTGTTGGTGATGGCCGCGGCCATGCCGGCGCAGTTGGTGCCGTGGCTGCCGAAGTCCATCGGGTCGTTGTCCGGGGTCAGCAGATCTTGGCCGGGCCAGCCCTGGCTGGGGTTGACGTTCACGAAATCCCAGCCCCTGATGTCGTCGGTCTTGCCGTTGCTGTCGTCATCGATGCCGGGCGTGCCGTAGTATTCGGCCCAGTTGGTCCAGATGGCGCCGTTCACCTTGTCGGGATGGTCCCCGCCCAGGTCCGGGTGGTGCCAGTCCACACCCGAATCAAGAATGCAGATGACGATGTTGGTGTCGCCCAGGGTCTCGTTCCAGGCCCCCACGGCGCGGACGTCCCCGCCGCCGAGGGACATGTTGCGCAGGTACCACTGCTGGCTGCTGATTCCGGGGTCGTCCGGCAGGTAGCCGCCGTCCATCTTGCAGATGTCGACCAGTTGGACCTCTTCCACCTCGGGCAGGGCCTCGTAGGCGGCCTTGACCTTGTGCAGACCCATTTCGGCGGGAAAATCGATGGCCCAGACCCGGTCCAGAACATCGGCCGAGGACTTGTCCTGCATCATTTCCCTCAGTTTGACGGTCATGTCGCCGTAGAGGGGTTCCATGTTGTGAACGGAGAATTGGGCCGCCGCCGCGTCGAGTGAGGCGATGCCCACGCGGGGGGTTCCGGCTGATTTGTCCAGGGCCATGGTGGTGCCGGCCTTGACGGTCACCAGGACGCGATCGGGCACTTGGCCGATCACGGAGCTGTTTTCATAGATACGAGCTTCGGCTGCAACCGTCCCCAGGATCAGGGCGATCAGGACGGGAAACAGAATCTTCTTCATGGCCATGTTCCTTTTTTCGTTTTTTCTTCACCCCTGCACCGATACCTGTGGCGCAACCCACGGACAGCGCGTGGCGAGTCGCGTCCTTGTTTCCGGCGTTACTGCTGGCCCAGGGATGAATCATGGGCGAAATTCAGCTAGATCTTGCAGCAGAATGAATTATAAAGGAAAGGAAAGATGGATTCAATACGGTAGGTTTTTTGATCAATCCCGCCAATTAATTGACAGGCGGTCATTTCATATAAGAGGTTGCGGCATTTGAAAATATGCAACGTCCTGTTCATTGAACCCTATGATGGCGGGTCCCACCGGGCTTTCCGCCGGGGCCTCGTGGAAAGTTCCCGGCACGGCTTTGCCAGCCTTGTCCTGCCGGGTCGTTTCTGGAAATGGCGCATGAGGGGGGCGGCCGCCTGGTTCGCCGATATCATCAATCAGGGGCTCCCCGAGGTCCCGGATCTCATCTTTTTGACCGGGTTCATCAATGTGGCGGATTTGCGGGGACTGCTGGATCCTCCCCTGGACCGGACGCCCATCCTGCTGTACATGCACGAGAACCAGCTGACCTATCCCTTGAGCCCGGAGGAGGAGTTCGACTTCCACTTCGGCTTCACCAACATCATCAGTTCCCTGGCCGCCGACCGGGTGGTTTTCAACTCCGCCTGGCACCGCGATCTGTACCTGGACGCCTTGCCGGGATACCTGAACAAGATGCCCGAAGCGGTGCCCCACAAGGTGGCCGACCGTCTGCGGACCCGGTCCGCCGTTCTGGGCGTGGGGTTGGAGCGGCCGCCGCTGCCGGAAGATCATTTTCCCCGGTACCGGGGCGGGACATGCGATCCGGAGGTCGGTCCGGCGTGGCCGCGCGGCGAGCGCCCCCTGATTCTGTGGAACCATCGCTGGGAGTTCGACAAGCGGCCCGATCTGTTCGCCGTAGCGGTGAACCGCCTGCTCGACGCGGGGCTGGATTTCGAGGTGGCCCTGCTGGGTGAAGCCCGCGGGCAGGAAAAGGCTTTTGCCGCTCTGCGCGACCGGATGGGTCCGCGGTGTATAGCCTACGGCCATCTTCCGGAGCGGTCCGCGTACGACGCCGTTCTGGACCGCGCGGATATCGTGGTAAGTTGCGCCGAACAGGAGTACTTTGGGATTTCCGTGGCCGAAGCCGTTCAGGCGGGGTGCTATCCCGTCCTGCCCCGGGCCCAGGTCTATCCGTCGCTTTACGGGACACGCTGCAAGGGGCGGCACTTCTACGAATCCGAAGACGAGTTGGTGGCCCTGCTGACCGATCTTGTCGCCGGGAGCAGCTGCGGCCATGTGTGCTCTCTCGACCGGGACATGGACGCCTACTGTTGGGAGCGTCTCGCCCCCCGTTTCGACACGATGATCGCGGAAGTCGCCCGGGCGGGCCGGTTGACTTCCCAAAGCGGTGAGGAAAAATGAAAAGACCGCGGGCGGTCCAGGGTTATCTGATCGATATCGAAGGCGTGCTGGTGCGTGACAAACGCTATCAGCCCGTTCCCGGATCGGTGGACTGGATGACCTCCCTGGCCGCCACCGGTCGGCCTTTCTGCCTGGTCAGCAACAACACCACCCACCGTCCGGCGGAGTTGGTGGAGGACCTGGTCCGGGCGGGTTTTCCGGTGGATGAAAGCCGGCTAGTGGGGGCTTTGGGCCTGGGAATGAAATGGCTGCGCGAGAGGAACAAGCGGAAGATCCACTGGTTGGGAAGGGCGCGGCTGGGGGATTACTGGATCGAGGAAGGTTTTGAACTGGTGACCGACGGACCCTGCGACGCGGTGGTCCTGGGGGTCAATCCGGACCTGACGATATCCGCCCTGGACAGGGTTCTGGGCCCGGTGCTGGATGATGGCGTGGATATCCTGTGCCTTCACCGCAACCAGTTCTATCTCGATGAAACAGGCCGCCGCCGCCTCGGTCCGGGGGCCTGGGCGGCTTCCCTGGAGGGTATCGGAGGGGCCGGACGCCTGGTCACCGTGGGCAAGCCTTCCCCTGCGATCTACCAGGAGGCCCTGAAAAGGGTTGGCATTGCCCCCGAAGAGGTCCTATTTATTTCGGATGATCCGGTGGCCGATCTGGTCACCGCCGGAAGGCTTGGAATGCGCACCGCCTTTGTCCTGTCGGGGAAGTATCCCGACCATGGTGTTCTGGCCCGGCTCGAGGAAAACGACTGGCCCGACATCGTCTGCTCGCGAATGAGCGATATCGAAATACAGGAAGAGGAAACAGCTTGAATTCAGATGGACGTGACAACAACAGGAAACGGGGCGGCGGCCGACGGGGGTCCGGGCAAAAATCGTCCGGGCAAAAATCGTCTGGGTCAAGATCGTCCGGAACAAGGTCATCCGGGCAAAGGTCATCCGGTTCACGATCTTCAGGTCAGCGAACCTCCAGGCGGCGTTCCCCGGATTCCCGCTCGTCCGGATCCGGCCGAGCAGCTCGGGGACGGCCCTCCCGTGGCGGTAACGGGCGGCAGTCCCCACCATCGAGCCGGCCCGCGCCGGCCTCCGCGAGCCCCGTCACCACCAGCACGCAGGCCCTGACCCTGTCGGCCTGGGACATGGCGCGGACGCGCCGCCAATTGCCCGACACCCCGCGGGGCCAGGTCATGAACCTGCGCGCCCATCAGCGGCTGGTGGCCTCCTTTGAAAAGGAGCGCAAGATTCCCGATCCGGATCGCAGCGTGCTGAAGGTCAAGGAAGGTGCCAAGGGGTCCTGTCTGTTGATCCACGGCGTATCCACCCGCCCGGGAGACTTCAACGAATTGGCCGAGGTTCTTTTTGATTCCGACTACAACGTCTATGTCCTGCGGCTGCCGGATTACGGCACCCAGGGGCACACCATCAGCGAGGTCTCCTGGGAATCGGCCCTGTATCAGGCCCAGCAGTGCTACCAGCTTCTGTCCCGCGGCGGCGGCAAGGTGCACGTGGTGGGAATGGGCTTCGGGGCCACTTTGGCCCTGCTGCTGGCCCTCGAGGAAAGCGTGTCGTCACTGGTGCTTTTGTCTCCGGCCATCATGCCGCGCGAGTCCTTCTTCCAGCGCCTGCTGGTTCGCCTGAAACTCCACCGCCTGAAGTTGGTCCACAGTTGGCTGGGCTGGAACGCGGATCTGATGGAAGGGATGGACAAGGCCCGGGGCAAGATCGGTCAGATTCGGGTCCCTGTTTTCGCGGCCCAGTGCGAGGACGACGACCGGGCATCTCCGGCATCCCTGAGGGTTCTGCAGAACAAGTCGCGGAACAAGGCTTCGCGGTTCCAGATCTTCCCCCACGGGGGGCACGCCATTCTCACCGAACACGGCAAGGATGTCCTGTACGACCAGATCCTTCAGTTCTGCGGGTCCGCCTAGGCATTCACCGGGACGGCGGCCGACTCAACCGGCCTGGTCGAAAAGAACGGCCAGGTCGAGGTCGCTCAGGACCGCACCCAGGCCGAGGCGACGCGTCGCCAGCACGCCCAGGACGTGGATGTAATCCTCGTAATTCCTTTCCAGTTTACGCAGGACCCGGGCCAGACCCGTGTTGGCGTCCGTCCCGGTCTCCATCAGGTTCGCCGCCATTCCATAGCAGCTGCGGCCGATGCCCAGGTCCCGGCGGCGGGTTTCCTCCGCGGTCATGCCGAAATGGACGCGGCGCCTGCGCAGGCCGTCCCCCCGGTTCATCAGGCCAAGGTAGAGCAGCCGGTGGTCGGCATTGACCCGGTACCGGTCCGCGCGCGAACGGCGGCCGAGCTCTTTTGCGGGCGGAAGCAGAACCGGGCCGGCGCCCCACTGCACCCGGGGGTCGTGACGCCCGGTCAGGAAATCCGCCAACAGGCCGCCCAGGTACACGTTGACATCCTCGTCGGCCCCGGCTCCATTGGTGGGGAACATGGATTCCCGGCGGGCCTCGAGAAGTTGTTCCATCATGAAAAAACTCCAGGGCAGGGGCCCGGACCAGTCGGGAAAGAGGCCTCGGAAACAGGGCGATTCGACTTTGTTCAGTGTTTTCGGCATGAAAATGTCCCTTCCTGTAAACGGAATTCCAGCTTGAGGAATGCAGGGACCATGCCTGACGAGTGCCGGAAAGCTAATTGTAATTGATTTGTTTTGAACGTGTTGCGTAGGTTGAGAAAACATGAAATTTGATTATCATTTTGATGGTGGGTGATTTTGTTCCATTGCCCGCGCCGCCGGGACC
Organism: Candidatus Krumholzibacteriota bacterium; assembly: GCA_039714075.1. Lineage (GTDB taxonomy): Bacteria > Krumholzibacteriota > Krumholzibacteriia > LZORAL124-64-63 > LZORAL124-64-63 > JAGLCY01. The sequence continues at coordinate 7,572 of JBDLKA010000029.1, forward strand.
ATTCCATCTTCATTTTGGGCTTTTGTTTCCCTGATATCAGCCGATCACACTCGGGAATATTTGCATGCGCCGGAAGCGGATCGGGGCGGACTCTGATGCCCTTCGGGGTTTGCGGCGTCTGGTGTCATCCGGGTAATCCGACCTTCGGGCGCTCCCAAGGTGAAAGGAACGGGGAATGAGCGAGCAGGATCGTTTCGATTGGAATGACGACATGGAATTGGACTCCACCAACCCGGAGCAGGAGGACTTCGACGATTTCGAAGACCCTCTTGACGGGTTTGCGGACTACGATGACGTGTCCGGCTATGAAGACCTTTCCGAAATGGACGCTCCGACCTCGGGGGCCTCGGGCTCCGAAGAGAGTGCCGGGTCCGAAACGGCCGCGGCGGTGCCGGACGATATGGCGGAACAGAATGCCGCGGACGAAACCAAGGCGACCGCCTTCGTCAAGAAGAAGCGGCGCCGGGGTATATCGGCCACCGGCCTGGGATTCCTGTTCACGGCTTCCATCCTGGTGGCCGGAGTGGGGGTCGGCGGGGCCATCCTGCTGGCCGAAGGCGTTCATCCGCGCACCTTGTGGCAGCCGGACAACCTGATGCAGGTCGACCAGTTGCTCAATTTCGCCGATCATCCCTTGAACATCCTGTACATGGTCACCATGGGCATCGTCTTTTTGGCTTTGCTGGGCAGCTACAAGATGTCCCGGGCGGCGGTGGAGGCCAACCGACGCACCCTGGACGCCGAGAGCATGCTGGACCGCCTGACCGCCCTGGATCTGGACAACCAGAAACAGTGGCAGAGCCAGGAGTTCAAGGAGTTTCCTCCCGCCGAGGCTTTTGTGATCCGGACCCTGGGCGCCTGGCGTCTGCAGGAGGCCCGCCAGAAGCGGCTGATGGGTGTCGAGGGAGAACTCCACCGGCTCGAGAAGGCCCTGAACACGAATTCCCGCGAGGACTTGACCGGCCGCTTCGACCATCCCGCCGTGGGCCGCTTGTCCGATGAGATGGTCCGGTATTTCGACGCCCGGGAGGTGGCCGTCTCCAAGCTCCAGGACCACGAAAGCAAGGGCCACGAGAACACCGGTGAGATCCTGGACCTGTTGCAGAAATCCCGGCAGTGGAACGGCTCCACTCTGGATCAACTTAGTGTCCAATGCGCCGCCCTGGATGAACTTTCGGGGCAGATGGACAATCTGGCCAGGCACATTGAAAAGGGTGCGGCCAAAACCGGAACCGGAACCCACGACAGCCTGACCGACATCATCGAAGCCATCCGCCGGGATCTCGACAACCGGACCACCGGTGGTGGAGCGGACGGCCAATCCTTGTCCGGGTTGAACGACCTGGTGGACAGGGGAAGCAAGCTGGCCTTCAAGATCGCCATGGAAGTGGCGCGCCTGGGGCCCCGCGGTGAACGGTTGCTGCCGATGAGCCAGTCCCTGGAAGACCTGACGACCGGTTTCCGCAAACTGGCCGACCGGGCGAACAACCAGGATGGCGACACCGGCCAGACCCCATCCTTCAGGAATGTCCACAAGAAGCTGGAAACCCTGGCGGCCCTGATTACCGAGGATGACCAGGCCCACCTGCGCGACCTGGCCGGGGAAGTCCCGGATTTCGGGCCGGCGGCGGCGAGGATTTCCAGCCAGCTGACCCGCATGGCCGATGGGTTCAACGAGCAGGAAGACCGGCTTGTCGGGATGGGCTCTTCCTTTGCGGAAATGACCGGCGCCGATTTCGATTCCACTTCGATTCCCCGTAAGGAATTGTCTGAGGCGCCGGTCGCTTCCCTGGATATCACCCGGGGCGGATCCCCGGCCAAGGAATCGGAACCGAGCGAATCCCCTGCGGAAATGGATCCTTTCGTTGCCTCGGATTCCCCTCTCATGTCCCCGGACGAAAAACCGGAGGACGCCGACTTGACGTCCCCGGTCCTTCCCGCTCCGGATGCCGATGGCCCGGCCAGGTTCAACCTGGATTCGGGCGATGCGGTGGATATGCCTCTTCCCGATGATGAGGAAAAGGTGTACGATCTCGAGGAATTCGAAGCAGCCCCCGTCATGGAGCCGGAAGTCCAGGACACCGAAGAGGTGTTCGAGCTTTCCGATCTGGGTGGCGTTTCGATGGAGCAGGCGGCGGAACCAGACGCTGAAGAGGTTCACGATCTGGCCGAATTCGGAGCCATGCCCCTGGATCAGGCGGCGGTATCCGAGCCGGAGGAACCTGCTGATGACGACATGGTCTACGACCTGGCGGATTTCAGCGCCAAGCCCCTGAATTGATTTCCGGTCCGGTGGGTCGAGGCCCGGGCCGAGGCCCAAGCCACCGGATCGGGACATGAACGGTTTGAATCAGAGCGAAATCGGCCCCGGCCAACTGGCCGATTATCTGGCGGAACTGCTGCAGCGGTTCCGCCATTTTTGTGGGACGCTCGAAGCCGTTCCCGGGATGGCTTCGCATCTGGCGCGCCTCAAGGTATCCGCCCGGCTGCTGGGTGCGGTGGCACGGCCCACCGAACCGGGCGGCGATGATTTTACCAGGCTTGGCGGGGTTCTGGGCGAATGGGTGACCTGTTTCGAATCCTCGCCCGAATCATTCCCCCACCATCTGAATCATCCCTTTGAACGATTGGCCGACTACCTGGAGGAAATCCTGGCCGGAAGAGACCAGGGTGTTACGGCTGCCGTGTTGGCCGCCGATGGAGGCTGGGGCGCAGCGGTGGCCTCCTTTCGGAACGCGGGCACGCCGCTGGCCGTCCTGGAGGAGATTGATGACCAACTCCGCAGGTGGCAGGGCCGCTGGACGGAGGACAGCCTGACCCCCGTCCAGGAGCAGCAACTGCACCGCCGCTGGCTGAGTCTGAGAAAAAAGGGGGATGTCCTGTTCGGGGTTGTCGCAGCCGATCCTGCCGGAGTTGCCGGTCGCCAGGGATCCGCGGACGGCGTCCCGGTATACCTGTTGCTGGTGGACAGTGGGTTTCGCCGGGATCAGATCAGGGAAAAACTCGCTCACCATGATTACCGGGTCGAAATCCCCTGTGACCCCACCCAGGCCCTCGAGTTCCTGGCTGCCGGTCCGCCGCCCCGGGCGGTTCTGTGTGACAATCTGGAACCCACCCGGTACCTGGCCGGAGTGAGGGACGGCCTGTCGGCCCGGAGCGGTATGGTGTCGGTGCCCCTGGTTCTGGTCGTCGGAAGTTCCTCCGGCGGTTCGGCGGGATTGCAGAGGGCCCGGTCTCTGGGTGCGGCCGGCGCCTGGGGGGAACCCTACGACCCCGGCGACCTCCACCGCATATTGCAACGCCTTTCTCAGCCCTGAGGTATCCTGCACAGCCGGGCGGCATCCGACGATTCCCTCCAATTCCCGATGATTCCTGTTAAAGCCCTGGAAAAATGGGTTTTCCACCGTTTTGCCGCCACCCGGCAGGTGGGCATGGGAGTTGCAAGTTTCCCATATCGTGATGTGGCACGCATCGCAACTTGAACTCGAGAGAGAATCTAAGAAGGAGACATCCTCAATGGCTGACTACAATGATTCTTCCAGGATTTTCATCGGCGGAGAAGACAATTACGGTCAGGTGATGACCTCGGTCGAGGCCGCCGAATACCTGAAAATGCACGTCAAGACCGTGTGCCGCCTGGCAAAAGAAGGCAAAATCCCGGCCAAAAAGGTCGGCAGCGAATGGCGCTTCCTGCGTTCGGTCCTGGACCGGTGGCTGACCGAAACCCTGGTCTGATACATGGCCACACGGTTCAATCCCCTCAACCTCACTAGTCCGCGCCTGTTCGGCATCGGGCTGTCGGGCATCATCGGCCGCTCGGACAAGAGCAACCTGCTCGATCTGGCCGACCGCTGCCTGAAAAAGGGAAAGGTCCACCTGATTCTGGATCTTTCCGGGCTCTCTTCCATGGGTGGCGGCGGCGCGGTCATACTCGCCGATTTCCAGCGTCGCTTGAACTCGGAGGGGGGCGAGGCGGTTTTCGTGGGTGCGGGGGAAGTGATCCGTCATTTCCTAGAGCTGAAGTTCGAGGATCTGCCGTTGCGGTTCTTCGGAACGGTTCCCGAGGCCGAAGAGGATCTGGCCGGAGCAGCTTCCGAACCGGCGGAACCGGCATCCGCTCCTGAAACTGAAAGTGAGCCCCCCGAGACGGCCGTTTCCCCGGTTGATGACAAGCCGGCAAAAAGCCCGCAAAAGAAATCGGCAGCGAAAGCGCCGGCGGCCAAGAAGTCCGGCGAAGCCCTGTCGGCCATGAACGAGGTTCTCGAGGAGTTCAACGGGCCTGCCGAGGAGGCTTCAGTCCGCCTGGGCCGGCGCAAGGACCATCAGTATACCTCTTTGGCCGAGGCGGTGGGTTCCCTGGGCAGTTGGACCGAGTACAAGGACCATTCCGATTACGCGGCCACCCTGCGCAACCTCCTTTTCAGCCACGGACTGGCTGAGGATGCCCATTTCCTGGTGGAACGGGAAGACATGATGGAGGATCCCGACCAGGAATGGCAACTGCCCATCGGTTGTTCACTGGTTCGCCAGCTGGAACAGGTGGGCACGCCCCTGACCATGCTGGACCTCCAGGAAGACGAACTGGAAGAGGACGAGGTTTGCCTGCTGGAGGAGATCAATCCCCAGATCATCCTGCCGGTCATCCGTCAGGAAAAACTGGCGGCCATCCTCCTTCTCAATCGCGGGGGCGAGGAAAACGAGTACTCCGTCGCCGAACACTTCGCCCTGGAGTTGTTGCTGCAGATCCTGGAAAAAGGCGGGGACGCGGGTGCACCGGTCCCGGCCGGTGCCGACAATGCGGCCGCCGATTCCCCGGGAGGTCCGGATTCCGCCGGGCGCGGTCCGGAGGAAAACACCCTGCCGGATTCCTGGTCGCTACCCGAGGCTGACGACAGCGCGACGGCCAAGGTCCTGCTGACCCTGGCCCTGAATCTTCCCGACGCCGACGACCGTCCCCATTTCTGGAGGCTGTTCGCCAGGCACAGCTGGCCGGCCCTGCCGGTGCGCCACCTGGCGATCCTGGGTCCCGAGATGATGCGGCCCCAGGTCATGGTCGGGCGACATAGCCATTGGGAAAGCCTGGATCTGAGCAACCAGAAGATCCGCCAGTATTTCAGCAAGATGCAGCGCCCGGTCGAGACGGACAACATTCCGGCCACCTTCAAGTCCGTCAAGAATCGCCTCGCCGATTGCCAGGCTGACTGGATCGTCAATCTCAATTGGGAGGGCGAGTCCCTGGGAACGGCCATTCTCGGTCTTGACGAGGACTTCACCTGCGATGACCCGGAAGATCGGATCACTCAGATTTTCGGTGAGACGGCCAGGCTGCTGGCCCGGTTCGACGACAACAACGACAATGCCGACGGCAACCTGCATCTGGTCCGGATCCTGGTCGCGCAACGGGAAAAACGCTGTTTCGGCCACGACAAGCTGACCCAGGCGATCGTCGACCATGTCCACCGGCTGGCCCGGGTCATGGGTTTCCCGCCGGATCAGGAGCGGAGCCTTACCTACGGCTGCCTGCTGCGGGACATCGGTTTGCTGGACAAGGATGACGATCTGATGAAGCCGCCCGAGGAGATGGACCCGACCCAGTGGCCGGTGTACCGCCGCCATCCGGCCGACGGCGCCAAGCTTCTGGAGGGCCTCAACCTGCCCCAGACCATCGTGGATGTGGTTCATTGCCACCACGAACGGTTCAACGGGGAAGGGTTCCCCCGCGGACTGGAGGGGCGGGATATTCCCCTGGCCGCGCGGGTGGTGACGGTGGTGGAAAACTACGTCGCCATGGTCACCGGCACCAGCAGTCATGAACCCATCGCGCCGACGACGGCCGCCCGGATATTGCGGGACAACCTGGGCCAGCGCTATGATCCGGATATCGTGGGTCTGTTCCTGGACGCCATATTGGGGGAAGGGGATCCTCCCCAGGAGAAAAAGCCCCGCAAGAAATCGGCAATCCGGAAAGTTCTGCAGAAGGCCTAATCTGATCCGGTCCCCGTGAAACGTGTCAGTGTCCCACCTCATGATCGAGAGGTGGGACACTTTTTATTGAAAACCGGGACAGATTCGGGATGGTGATTCCGTAGAATTTTGATTCCCTCCGTAGGGTGATTTTTTAAGATGTTGCCGGTCAAGGGGATGAAAAAAGCCACCGCCGGTCGGTGCTTGGTTCCAGGTTTCGGCAAAAAGGTTGCATGGCACCGGGAGCATGGCGATGGGGCTGGGAGGACTCATCGTTTGCGACCGAAGCGGCCGTCGTCCCGGTGCATGGGCGGACGGCGGCGGCTTCAGTTTAATAAATCCCCAAAAACGGCTCCGGAATATTCCGGCTGTCCGTTGCCAAGTTGCTCTGGTTCTGACATTATGGCCATCAGTGGGTTCAAATATCGGACTTCACAATTACCTGTGAGTCCAGCCTGATGGAGAGTCATGTCCAGCACCTTCGGCAGATTATTCAGGGTCACGACCTTCGGCGAGTCCCATGGCGGAGGTGTCGGCGTGGTGGTGGACGGTTGTCCTCCCGGGCTGGCCTTGACCACTGCCGATGTGCAGGGCCAGTTGGACCGCCGCCGTCCGGGTCAGGGTCCTTTGACCACGGACCGGAAGGAGTCCGACACCGTGGAATTCCTCTCGGGCATCGAGAAGGGTCTGACCCTCGGCAGCCCGCTTGCCCTGCTGACCCGCAACCGGGACATCAAGCCGGAAGACTATTCCAGCCTCGATGATATTCCGCGGCCGTCCCACGCGGATTTCACGACCCAGGCCAAATACGGCATCCGTTCTTCCAGCGGAGGAGGAAGGGCCAGCGCCCGGGAAACCTGGGCTCGTGTGGCGGCCGGAGCGGTGGCGGAAAAATGGTTGGCCGCTGAATTCGGTGTCATGATTGTCGCCTGGGTGGACAGTGTCGGGGAAGAGGGTCCCGCCGGCGTGGACCCCGGTTCGGTAACCCGCGACATGGTGGATGCGACGGCCATTCGCTGCCCTGACCAGCCCCTGGCCAAGGCCATGGAAAAGGTCGTCAAGGCGGCCCGGAAGGATCGGGATTCGGTTGGCGGCGTTGTTTCCTGCGTTTGCCGGGGTGTACCGGCGGGCTGGGGCGAACCGGTTTTCGACAAGATGGAAGCCCTGCTGGCCCAGGGTATGCTGTCGATACCCGCGGCCAAGGGATTCGAAATCGGATCGGGTTTCGGGGGCGCCCGGCAACGGGGCTCGGTCCACAACGATCCGTTTGTCCAGAAGCAGGAAGGGCTGGGCACTCTTACCAATAACAGCGGCGGCGTGCAGGGTGGCATCACCAACGGGGAACCGATCGTGTTCCGCGTGGCCTTCAAACCGCCGGCCACCATCGGCATCGCCCAGCAAACGGCCGACTTTTCCGGTTCGGAAACCACCCTGGAAGCCCGTGGCCGCCACGATCCCTGCGTGGTCCCCCGGGCGGTCCCCATCGTCGAGGCCATGACGGCCCTGGTCCTGGCGGACCTGGCGCTGATTCAACGCGCGCGCGGGTGACGGCCGGTCTCAGCCGATGTCATTTCCCACGAACTTCATTCGGCGGCCGACAGCTTCGGCTATGGGGCGCATGCTCTGCATGAGATCCACAAAGGCGGGAAAATCAAGGCTCTGCGGCCCGTCCGACAACGCCTGCGAAGGTTGGGGATGGGTTTCCACCATGATGCCGTCCGCTCCGGCGGCCACGGCGGCCCGCGCCATGTCCGCCACATAGGCCACATGGCCCACGGCGTGGCTCGGGTCGACGATCACCGGCAGGTGGCTGGCTTCCCGAATGACGGGCACCGCGGACAGGTCGAGGGTGTTGCGGGTGGACCGTTCGAACGTGCGGATGCCCCGCTCGCACAGCATCACCTGGTTGTTGCCGTTGGACATGAGGTATTCCGCGGCCAGCAGCAGTTCCTCGATGGTCGACATCAGTCCCCGTTTGAGCAGGACGGGTTTGCGCTGTCCGCCGACCGCCTCGAGCAGGGCGTAGTTCTGCATGTTGCGGGCCCCGATCTGCAGGATGTCGGCATACCTGGCCACCAGGGGAACGGCGTCGGGTGAGACCACCTCCGTCACCACGGGCAGGCCGGTTTCCTGACGGGCTTCGGCCATGATCTGCAAACCCACTTCACCAAGTCCCTGAAAGCTGTAGGGCGAGGTGCGGGGCTTGAAGGCCCCGCCACGCAGGATATGTCCACCGGAACTTGCCACATGCCGGGCTGTTGTCAGGTACTGGTCCCGGGTCTCCACCGCGCAGGGTCCGGCCATGACCACGAACTCGTCCCCGCCGATCTCGACATCGCCCACGTTGACGACGGTGGGAGCGGGTTGGAAATTCCGGCTGACCAGCTTGAACTTGCTGGACAGGGGGGAGATCTGGTCGACCCCGGGCAGTTTCGCGACCTCGGTCAGGTCGTCCGCCGAGGCTTCCATCACACCGATGACGGTGCCCGAGGCCCCGTGGGAAGGCCGGGGTTGGAAACCCCGTTCCTCCAGGGTGCGGATGACCCTGCTGAGGTCCGCCAGGGTGGCATCCTGTTTCATGACGATGATCATTTCCTATTCCTTTCCCGCAGACATCGCCGCGTTCATTTCCGTCAGGAACCCGGCGGCGGCTGCCACGGCCGCGGGGCCGGAGCCGGCGGCATCGATGGTACGGATCAGGGCACTGCCGACCACGGCGCCATCGGCGCAGGCGGCGACCCTGGCGGCCTGGGCGGGTTCGGCGATGCCGAAACCCACGTAGAGAGGCAGGGGGTTGGCCCGGCGGACCCGGGCGACGTAATCCTCGAGGTTGTCTCCGGTTCCCGGCGCCGATCCCGTGACACCGGTGGTCGAGACCAGATACAGGAATCCGCCGGCGGCCGCCGCGTGTTCGGTCAGGCGGTTCTGGTCGGTTGTAGGAGCCACAAGGTCCACCAGATCCGTATCCCGCGCCAGCAGGAGGTCCCGCAGTTCAGCGGATTCCTCCAGCGGCAGGTCCGGCACGATGACTCCGGCCACCTGGGCCTCGCCGCAGGCCTCGGCAAAAACCGGGAGTCCCATTTTCAGGAGGGGATTCAGGTATCCCATCAGAACCACGGTCAGATCGTGTTCTCTTGACGCCCGTGCGGCCAGGGCCAGGGTCCTGGTGAGGGTCATTCCCTGTTCCAGAACCTTCTGGGAAGCCGCCTGGATGACCGGTCCGTCGGCCACCGGGTCGCTGAAGGGAATCCCGATTTCCACCAGGGAGCATCCCGCGTCGGCGGCGGCGCCCATGACGCCCGCGAAGGTTTCGGGATCCGGGTAGCCCGCGGTCAGGAAGGGGACCAGGGGTTTGCGGCCTTCGGTGCGCAGACGTTGGGTCAAGGATGATAGACGGGTCATGCCGGCACCTCCGGGGGATCCACGCTGTCCTTGTCGCCGCGGCCGGAAAGATTGACGATTATCACGGCCTTGGTGTCGGAGGATCCGGCCAGGTCCCGGGCATAGGCCAGGGCATGGCTCGATTCCAGGGCGGGAATGATCCCTTCGAGCCGGGCCAGATCGGTGAAGGCCCGCAGGGCCTGGTCATCGGTCACCGAGGTGTAGGTGACACGCCCGGTGTCTTTCAGGTGGCTGTGCTGGGGACCGACCCCGGGATAGTCCAGACCCGCGGCGACGGAGTGGGCGGGCAGGACCTGGCCGTCGTCGTCCTGAAGCAGATAACTGAAAGACCCGTGCAATACCCCGGGTTCACCCAGGCAGAGCGCGGCGGAGTGGCCGGCGTCCGATCCTCCGGCTTCCACCCCGTACAGGGCCACCGCGTCGTCCAGGAAGGCGGAAAAGATGCCGATGGCATTGCTGCCCCCGCCGACGCACGCCACGACAGCGTCGGGCAGTCGTCCCGCGGCCGCCAATATCTGTCGCCGGGCTTCCCGGCCGATCACCGCCTGGAAGTCGCGCACCATGGTGGGATAGGGGTGGGGGCCGACGGTCGAGCCGATGATGTAATGGGTCCCTTCCACGTTGGCGACCCAGTCGCGGATGGCTTCGCTGGTGGCGTCCTTCAGGGTACGGCAGCCGGTGCCCACCGGAACCACCCGGGCGCCCAGCAGACGCATTCGGCGCACGTTGGGTTCCTGGCGCTCCATGTCCACTTCGCCCATGTAGACCGTACACTCCAGGCCCATGAGGGCGGCCACCGTGGCCGAGGCGACACCGTGTTGCCCGGCGCCGGTTTCGGCCACGATCCGTTTCTTGCCCATGCGTTCGGCCAGCAGGACCTGGCCCAGGCAGTTGTTGATCTTGTGGGCCCCGGTGTGGTTCAGGTCCTCACGCTTGAGATAGATATGGGCCCGCCCCCCGAAGTCCTTTTCGAGACGCCGGGCCCGATACAGGGGAGTGGGCCGGCCCGAATAGTCGGCCAGCAGTTCGGCAAAGGCGTCCTGAAAGCCGGGATCCTTTTGCGCCCTGTGATATTCGGCTTCGAGTTCCCGCAGGCAGGGCATGAGGGTTTCGGGAACGAACTGGCCGCCGAATTCGCCAAAGCGGCCCGCACCGCCGCCGCCGGAAGTCCTGGAATTCATGAAGTCGCCTCCCTGATGAAGTCCTGAAGGGCCGCAAGGTCCTTGCGGCCGGGCTCGCTTTCCACTCCGCCGGACACGTCCACGCCGAAGGGGGCGCAGTCACGTACTGCTTCGGCCACGTTGGCTGGATCCAGGCCCCCGGCCAGAAACACGTCCCGGCCTGCGGCCCGGATCATGGCGGCGGCCTGCCGTAAAGCCTGGTGATCGCAGGATTCGGGATCACCCTTGGGCCGGTCGATCAGGAAGTAGGCCGCCGCATCGTAGGCGGCCACCCGGGCCGGGGTAGCTTCAGCGGGGCGCAGGGCCTTGATCAACGGTAAACCGGTAGCCTCGGCCAACTGCCGGCACTCGCCTGGTGATTCGTTGCCGTGCAACTGGATCAGGTCGAGTCCGCAGCTCTCGGCCGCAGCCATGACCTCTGCCGGGTCGGCGTCCTGGAAGACCCCGCACAGCCGGGCGTCGGGTACGGATGCCCTGATGGCGGCGGCCTGACGGTTGTCGACCCGCCGGGGGCTCGAAGCGAAGATCAACCCCAGCAGGTGGGCCCCCGCCTCGAAGGCGGCCCGGGCGTCGGCGGGGTTGGTCAGACCACAGATCTTTATGCGCCGGGCTTCTTCGGAAACTTTTCCCGCCAGTTCGGCGACCTTGCGTCCGGGGTCCCGGCTCAGGAGCAGGGCGTGCCCCACAAGAAAGGCGTCGGCGCCGGCCCGGCTCATACGGTCCACATCCCGGCGGCAGTCGAGGCCGCTTTCGCTGACCCGTATTACATCCCGGCCCACCAGCGGCAGCAGGTTTTCGCCATGGGCGAGATCGGTGGTCAGGGTGGCCAGGTTGCGGTTGTTGATCCCCACCAGCGTGGCGCCGGCCTGGAGGGCCTGCTCGATTTCGTCGGCCGCGTGGCATTCCACCAGAACAGACAGACCGAGGGATGTGGCCTCGTTGTGGAGGTCCCGCAGTGAACCGCGGTCGAGCATGCGCGCGATCAGCAGGATCGCGTCGGCCCCGGCGGCCCAGGCCGCATGGATCTGGGACCGGTCGATAACGAAGTCCTTCACCAGAACGGGCAGGTCGGCCGCCGTGCGCAGGGCGGCCACATCATCGAGGGAGGTTCCGAAATGGGTGGCGTCGGTCACGATGGACAAGGCTCTCGCGCCTCCCCGGCGATAGGCCCGGGCAAGGTTGCCCACCGGTCCCAGGCGTTGGAGGGAGGGATTGCTGGGCGATTGACGTTTGATCTCGGCGATGATACTTCCACCACCGGCTAACGCGGCCCTGAAATCCCGCACGGGCATATCGGCTGGGCGCACCGGGGGCGAGGTTTGGAATTGCCGGTTGAGGGCGGCCGCTTCGGCTTCCTTGGCGGGCCGGATCCGTTCCAGAAAACTCATGACGCCACCCCCTGCTGGGAGGCAGCCGCGAAAGCGGCCAGAAGGTCGGCGGTCCTGCCGGAGGCGATGGCGTCCCGGGCCAGATCCACACCGGTCCTGACGTTGTCGGCCAAACCTCCCAGCACCGCCGCGAAGCCGGCGTTGAGAAGGACGGCATCGGTTTTGGGACCGCTCTTGCCGCCGAAAATATCCTTGATGATGGCCGCGTTGGCTGCCGGATCCCCTCCGGAAAGATCGTCCGGTCCGCAGGTTCGAAGTCCGGCCTGTGCGGGCAGGAACTCGAAGGTGCGCACCTTGCCGTCCTCCAGGGCCGCCACGGTGGTGGCACCCAGCAGAGAGACTTCGTCGAGCCCGCCCTCTCCGTGCACCACGAAAGCCCTTTGGGAGCCCAGCTCCCGCAGCACGCGGCACAGGGGTTCGCACAGGGTCGGATCGAATACCCCCAACAGCTGGCGGTCGGCTCCCGCAGGGTTGGTCAGGGGACCGAGCACGTTGAATACCGTCCGGACACCCAGCTCCCGCCGGACGGGCATGGCGTGCTTCATGGCGGGATGCAGGCCGGGCGCGAAGAGGAAGCCGATCCCTATTTCATCGATGAGTGCGGCCACCCGACCGGGCTCCAGGTCCAGGTTCACGCCCAGGGCCTCGAGCACGTCGGCGCTGCCGCAGCGTGAACTGACCGCCCGGTTGCCGTGTTTGGCCACGGGGATGCCCATTGAGGCAGCCACCAGGGCGGTGGCGGTGGAGATGTTGAAGGTGCCGCTGCCGTCACCGCCGGTGCCGCAGGTGTCCAGCAGGCCGGATTTTCCGGGGCTGATGCGCAGCGCCCCGTTCCGCATGGCCCGGGCGAAACCGGCGATCTCGGCAACGGTCTCTCCCTTGGCGCGCAGGGTGGCCAGGATACCCGCCAGGCGGAAGGGAGGAACCTGTCCCGCCATGATTGCTTCCATCAGCGCGACGGCCTGTTCCTGCGGCAGATCCCGGCCTTCCAGCAGGGAAGTCAGGATGGCGGCCGAGTCGACGGTGGACCGATGACTACCGGTCTGTTCCATGACCACCTCCGTTTCGGGCGGCCATCCGCAGGAAATTCGCCAGCAGCCGGTTCCCTTCCGGGGTGAGGATGGACTCGGGATGGAATTGCACGCCCTCCACTTTGTCGATCCGGGAACGGACACCCATGATTTCCCCGCCCGAGGTGTAGGCGGCGACTTCCAGGTCCGCGGGCAGGTCATCCTCCCGGGCGATCAGGGAGTGGTAGCGGGTGGCGGTGAAGGGATTGGAAAGGCCCGCATAAATGGTGGCGCTGTCGTGGTAGACCCCGCTGGTCTTGCCGTGCATCACGCGGTCCGCCCGCCCGATGCGGCCCCCGTAGGCGGCCACGATGCTCTGGTGGCCCAGGCAGACGCCCAGGATGGGCACCTTCCCGCGCAGGGCGCGGATCACCTCGACGCTTACCCCGGCGTCGTCGGGCGTGCCCGGCCCGGGGGAAATGATCAGCGATTCGGGAGCCAGGGCCAGAGCTTCGGCGACCGTGACTTCGTCATTGCGCCGCACATCCACCCCGGCGCCCTGTTCACCCAGCGCCTGGACGATGTTGTAGGTGAAGGAATCGTAGTTGTCGATCAACAAGTGCATGGCGTGTCCTCCTACAGGCCCCGGTGGGCGATGCGGACAGCCCGGGTCAACGCCCGCGCCTTGTCCAGGGTTTCCTGGTATTCCCGTGCGGGATCCGAATCGGCGACGATGCCCGCACCGGCCTGGACGCTGTAGCGCCCGTTCCGCATCAACAGGGTGCGAATGGTGATGCACATGTCCATGTCTCCGGTCCGTCCGAAATAACCGACGGCACCCGCGTAGGGGCCGCGCCTTTGACTTTCCAGTTCCGTGAGGATTTCCATGGCCCGGATTTTCGGCGCTCCCGAAACGGTGCCCGCCGGAAAGGTGGCCCGCAGGGCGTCGAACATGTCCAGACCCTTCTCCAGGCGGCCCGAAACCCGGCTGACCAGATGCATGACGTGGCTGTAACGCTCGACGGTCATGAAATCGTCAACCTGGACGGTGCCGGTGCGGCAGACCCGGCCCAGGTCGTTGCGGCCCAGGTCGACCAGCATCACGTGTTCCGCCCTTTCCTTGTCGTCGTTCAAAAGGTCCGCGGCCAGGGCGTTGTCTTCGGCGACCGACTCGGCGCGAGGGCGGGTGCCGGCGATGGGATTGACCTGGAGCGTGTCCCCTTCCAGCCGCACCAGCATTTCGGGGCTGGAACCGACCAGCTGGAATTCCCGGAAATCGAGGAAGAAAAGGTAGGGACTGGGGTTGAGCATGCGCAGGGCGCGGTAGACGCGGAAGGGTTCGGCGGGGGCTTTTCCGGTCAATTGCTGGGACAGGACGATCTGAAAAGCGTCACCGGCGAGAATGTGCTCGCGCGCGCGTTCCACCCTGTCCATGAAGGTGTTCCGGTCCACGTTGGAGACCGGATCGTCGTGGGTGCCCGCCACGTCACCGGGAGCGGGACCGGTGTCCAGCCGGGCCCGCAGGACATCCTCGGGCAAAGGCTCCTGCAGGGCCTTCAGAACCGCCGCGATACGGACCGAAGCCGCGGTGTGGGCTTCGCCGGCGTTCTTTCCGTCGGGCAGGGTGAGAATTTCGATTTCGCTTTTCACGTGATCGAATACGACCAGTGTCCGGGGAAAGAGGAAGCGGTAATCGGGAAGATCGTCGGCGGCGGGAGCCGGCAGATCCATGTCCTCGAAGTAGCGCACCATGTCGAAACCCATGAACCCCACGGCGCCGCCGAAGGGCGGGGGCAGGTCGCCGCCGCCATCTTCGATCACCGCCGCGGCGGCCAACTCTTGGCGCACCGGGCCCAACGGATCGGCGGGATCGACGGGATGGTTTTGGGTCACGGCATCGGCGCCCTGCCCACGACGGATGGTGACCTGTCCGTCGCGCAGCTGGATGTCCGCTCCGGCCGCCAGGCCGATAAAGGAATGCCGTCCCACCTGCACACCCTGTTCCACGCTTTCGAACAGGAAGGCGGCTCCCAGGGGCCGGAGCTTGATGAACACCGACACGGGGGTTTCCAGGTCCGCGGGAATCACCGCCCTGACGGGTCTGTTGCCACGGCCGTCGTCGCGGTCCAGGTATTCGGTTCTGCTGGGCGAAATCATGCTTGCCTCCACAGCCGGCGCGCCGGCCAGGTCGTGTCTCGTCTGCGATCGCGGTGTTGGGAAAAAAAAGCCCGCCAACACTGCGGTGGCGGGTTCGGAGACGGTTGGTTTCGGGATGTTCCGGGACTTTCCGGGTCAGTCACCTCTTCCTTCCGTGCACGCGAACGCGTCCACCGCGGCGCTCTGCCAGCGCCACAGGGACCATCGCCAATTCCACATCAGGTTGATGGTGCACGAATTCAAGATCATGTCTCCCATATCCAGGAAAAACTCTGGTTCGGATTTCGATACCGGTAAATGATTCTATAACAAGACCGTGCGGGTGTCAAGAGGGCGGCCGGCCAGGCCCTCTTCGAAGGCCGGATTCAGGAAACGGTTTCGCTCCTGGTTTCACCGGGATTGTCGACCGAGGATTTTTCGCTGTCCTTCCGGTCGGCGGATTTTTTCCCGGCGGCCCCGGACCTTTTGTGAAGGACCCGTTCCAGCTCGGTGCTCAGGTCGTCGAGGGAAAGTCCCCGCCGGATGTCGCCTTCATGGACCAGGCTGATGGCCCGGGTCTCTTCGGAGACCACGATCACGATGGCGTCGGACTGTTCGCTGATGCCGATGGCCGCCCGGTGGCGCGTTCCCAGAACGTAGCCCAGTTCTTCGCGCTCGGTGATGGGCAGGATGACCGCGGCGGCGGCGATCTTGTCCTGGCTGATGATCACCGCGCCGTCATGCAGGGGACCCGGCACGGTGAAGACGGATTCCAGGGTGGCGGCGGTGATCTCCGCGTCCAGGAGAACCCCTTTCTTGATCCAGTTGTTCAGCCTGACTTCCCGTTCGATGACGATCAGGGCTCCCAGACCCCGCTTGGCGCAGCGTTTGACCGCTTCCAGGATTTCCTGTTCCTTGGGGATTTCATCCACGCTGCCGAACAAGCCGAAGCCCCGGCGCAGCCCGAGATTGGCCAGGGCCGAGCGCAGTTCCGGCTGGAAGATGATGATGAAGGCGATCACCCACACCGTCTGCAGGGTGCCGATGATGCGGCCGACGACGATCATGCCCAGACTGCCGGCCAAAAACGACAGCAGCAGCAGCAGGCCCAGACCGAAAAACATCTGGATCACCCGCGTATCCTTGATGAACACGATCAGGCGGTACAGCAGATAGGCCACGATGAGGATATCGAGGATATCTATGATGGGGCTGTTGGTTATGCTTTCCCACATGGTTGGCCCAAACTATCACCGCCCAGCCCAATACTCAACCTGAAACGCCGAGGCCACGGTGAAACATCCGGCCCGGGGGCGGGGTCAGGATCCGGCGATGCTCTTCATGACTTCGAGGTACTGAACGGTGGCTGCCACGTCATGGACACGCACCATGCTGGCGCCGCCCTGCCAGGCCGCGGCCAGGGCGGCCAGACTGCCGCCGAGGCGGTCGTCCACTCCCGCACCGGTCACCGCGGCGATGAAACGTTTGCGGCTGGCCCCGAGCAGCAGGGGACGGTCCCCGGACACGTCCGCCAATCCCTTGAGCAAGGCCAGATTGTGGACCAGGTTCTTGCCGAACCCGATGCCCGGGTCCACCATGATCCGGGCCGGAGCCACCCCGGCCTCTTCCGCCAGCCGGCAGCGGGCCGCCAGCCATCCGCGAACTTCCGCCAGCACGTCCCGGTAACGGGGATCATTCTGCATCGTGCGCGGCGTTCCCTGCATGTGCATCAGCACCAGGCCGCAACCGGCGGCGGCGACCACGGGCAGCATTTCCGGATCCAGGGAGGCGGCCGAGATGTCATTGACGGCGTCGGCCCCGGCGTCCAGGGCGGCGGCGGCCGTCTCCGCCCGGACGGTGTCCACGGTCAGGGGCAGAGCGGTTTCCCGGCGCACGGCTTCCAGCACGGGCAGCAGCCGGTCCTGTTCCTCGGCGGCGGTGATGGGTTCGGCTCCCGGGCGGGTCGATTCGGCGCCCAGGTCCAGCAGGTCGCAACCGGCGGCGATCATCTCCAGGGCGCGGCCGACCGCCGCTTCCGGATCGCCGGTCCTGGAGCCGGGATAGAAACTGTCAGGGGTAAGGTTGAGGATGCCCATGACCAGTGGGCGGCCGTCCGGGGAAAGGACTACACGGCCCAGGTCCCAGTCCGGAGCGACGAAGGGGGCCGTCAGGCCCCCTTCGGGTTTTTCCGGGTGAGTCATGACTCGTTGCGGGGTGGGTCGGCACCACCGTGGGAGTCGGACTCCGGAGCCTCGACCACGGGTTCCTCCGCGTCAACGGGGGACTCGTCCGTCAACGAGTGATCCACCTCGATCTGGATCTCGGGCAGCTCCTGCCCTTCCATGAGCATTTCGAATTCCTCGGCATCGATGGTCTCACGTTCCAGCAGGGCGGCGGTCAGGGTCTCGACCTTGTCCCTGTTGTTTCCCAGGATGCTGTTGGCCCGCTCCAACTGCTCGGTGACGATGCGATTGACCTCGTCGTCGATGGACTGCAGCGTCTGCTCGCTGTACACGTGCTGACGTCCGATGTCCCGGCCCAGGAAGACCTGCTCGGCGCCCTCCTCGAAGGCTATGGGCCCGAGTTTTTCACTCATGCCCAGGCGGGTGACCATGGTCCGTGCGTAGTTGGTCACGGCCTTGATGTCGCCGTAGGCGCCCGAGCCGATCTTGCCCAGGAAGATGTCCTCGGCCACCCGGCCGCCCAGCGCGACGCAGATCTGGTCCAGGTACTTCTGCTGGGAGATCGTGTACTGGTCCTCTTCCGGCAGCATGGCGGTCAACCCCAGGGCCTGGCCGCGGGGAATGATGGTCACCTTGTGCACGGGGTCGGCTTCCTCGACGAACCAGGCCACCACCGCGTGACCGGCCTCGTGGTAGGCGACCTCGCGTTTGACCTTGTCGGTGAAGACGCGGCTGCGGCGCTCGGGGCCGAGCATCACCTTCTCCTTGGCGTCCTCGAAGTCGTCCATGGTCACGGTGTCGTGGTTCTTGCGGGCGGCCAGCAGGGCGGCCTCGTTGACCAGGTTCTCCAGGTCGGCCCCGGCCATGCCGGGCGTGCCGGCGGCGATCTGCTGGGCGGATACGGTTTCGTCCAGTTTCACCTTCTTCATGTGCACCTTGAGGATGGCCTCGCGCCCGACCAGGTCGGGCATGTCGACCACGATCTGGCGGTCGAAACGTCCGGGCCGCAGCAGGGCGGGATCCAGCACGTCGGGCCGGTTGGTGGCCGCCAGCAGGATCACGCCGTCGTTGGATTCGAACCCGTCCATCTCCACCAGCAGCTGGTTCAGCGTCTGCTCGCGCTCGTCGTGACCGCCGCCCAGGCCGGCGCCGCGGTGGCGGCCGACGGCGTCGATCTCGTCGATGAAGATGATGCAGGGCGCGTTCTTCTTGCCCTGGTCGAACAGGTCGCGCACGCGGCTGGCGCCGACGCCGACGAACATCTCGACGAAGTCCGAGCCGCTCATGCTGAAGAACGGTACGCCCGCTTCACCCGCGACGGCCCGGCCCAGAAGGGTCTTGCCGGTACCGGGGGCACCCACCAGCAGGGCCCCCTTGGGAATACGGCCGCCCAGGCGCTGGAACTTCTGGGGGGCGCGCAGGAAGTCGATGATCTCCTGCAATTCGTACTTGGCCTCGTCACAGCCGGCGACGTCCTCGAAGGTGACCTCGGGCTGGTCCATGTTGAACATCTTGGCCTTGCTCTTGCCGAAGCTGAAGGCCTTGTTGCCGCCGCCCTGCATCTGGCGCAGGAAAAACAGCCACAGGCCCAGGATCAACAGGAAGGGCAGATAGTAGGTCAGGAAATGGGCCCACCAGTTGGTCTTGGGAGGCTCGCCCACCAGCGATGCCTCGGGGTTGGTGGCGGAAATCCAGTCGGCGAAATCGTCCCGGTCCGACAGCAGCCGCGTGTGGAAGCGGTCCACCTCTTTCAGGGAGCCGTCCTTGACCGTCAGGGTCAATTTCTCGTTCAGTTCGCCGTTGACATCCAATCCGGTTTTGGCGATGGAGCGGATGTTCCCCTCTGTGACCTGTTCCTCGAAGGCGGAGTAGGTCAGTTCGTGGATGGCGGACCGGTCGATGTAGATCATCTGGTAGACCAGGAAAACCAGAAATACCAGGAGAATCCAGAAGCCGGCGGTCTTGCCGGGGATCTGGGGCGGCTTGACGCCCGGTCCCTTGTTGGGGCCACGGGGCGGCTGGTTGCCGGGTCCGGAGTTCTTGCGACCAGGATTTGGGCTCATTGATTATCGTTCCTTGGTTCGGTTGTACCGCTCGGTTTTCCTGTCCATTCCTGAAACTCTATTGTGCGGATCGTTTAACGACAGAGATAGTAACCGTCTGTCCAGTGGACGGCAACAAGCGGGTTCTCTCGGCGCGCGCGAGGCCCACCACCCACAGGATACCGGCATCATCGGTCACTACCAGAACCCCCGCACGGTCTTCCCGGGGAATCCGCTGTTCCCGGAGAAGATCGCTCAATTTCTTGGATCCTTCCAGGCCCAAGGGCGGAAAGCGGTCGCCGGGGCCCGGGTGCCGTACCCTCAGGTTGCCTTTCAGGCAGGAAGCGGGGCAGGTCAAACGCCAGGTGGCCTCGTCGGCGGGATCGCCGGCTCCCTTGATTCGGGCCGTGTCGACTTCTTCCCCGGCAACCAGAATACGATAATCCGCGGCCGTCCGCAGTGGAGGCCGGGAATCCGGACCCGTCCCGAGCCGCAGATCGTCGAAATCCCGGATCAGGCGCCGCCCGTCCGGGAAATCCAGCCCCGAGCCGGACTGGCCGGACCGAAGCCAGGCCAAGGCGTTGTCCACATGGACGCGCTCCAGGCCTGAAGGTTGCCCGTCATCCAGCCAGATCCGCAACACCCGGGCGGCCAGACCCGCGTCCAGGGCCAGCAGACCCGAAACGCTCAACAGGGCGGGATTGTTGGGCGAACGGATTTCGTCCAGGGCGGCCCTGGTGAAACCCTCCAGAATTTCCATGTCCTGCTGCAGAAGTTCCGCCAGCCGCGCGGGCACGGTTTCACTTCCGGAGCCGAAGATACCCCGGGCCAGGGGTAATAATTCCCGACGAATCCGGGCTCTGGCGTTGTCACCGTCCAGGTTGCTGCTGTCGGTGCGCCAGGGCTGTCCGCATTCTTCCAGGAAGGCCACGATCTCGGCGCGACCCAGATGCAGCAAAGGGTGCAGAAAGTTTCCGCTGACCGGCAGGATGCCGCGAAGCCCGGCCGGTCCGGTGCCCCGGAAAAGGCGCATCAGCACGGTTTCCACCTGGTCGTCGCGATGATGCCCCGTGACCACGCAATGCAGATGGTCGTTTTCGGCCAGGATATTCCGGAAAAACCGCCGCCGGAGGTGGCGGGCCGCTTCCTCCAGGCCCTGACCACGTGTCCGGGCCACCGGGCGGGGGTCCTCGGCCGATTCGAACAGCTCGATTTCCAGTTCGGCGCAAAGGTCGCGGCAGAAGGCGGCGTCCCTGTCGGCATCACCGGGCCGCAGTCCGTAATTGAAATGGGCGGCCGCCAGGGCCGAACCGGTCTCCAGGGCCCAGGTTTTGGCGGCCAGCAGCAAGGCCACGGAATCAGGCCCTCCGGACAGGGCCACCACCACCCCGGGGGCGGGATGGTCCCCGCAGCATTCCTGTACGAGTTCACCAATCCGTCGGGAAACGTCCGCGCTGAAGGAGTGTGTGCTGAAGGGGTGTTTGGGCACGTTGCCTCCGGACATTTTTCCGGGCTTTCCGGACTTGGTGAGGCACTGGCGAGTGTGGCGTAAGATACTGATGGAATGACGGGAAAATGGTGGTAGCGGCTCAGGGACTCGAACCCCGGACACTCGGATTATGATTCCGATGCTCTAACCAGCTGAGCTAAGCCGCCACCCGTAATCTTCCAGATTGGAACCGGAAAACATCCCCAAAGCCTGATTTTTCCGGCAGGCACGCAATTTATCCATTCAGTGGTTTCTTGTCAAGAAACCCCGATCCCGGTATCCTGCGGCCCATGGGTAATAAAATATTCAAACAATACCCTCCGCCACCGGGTACGGTGGTGGAGAGCGGTGACGTCGCCCACGGTCCCTTGGCCGGTCGGGTCGTCTCGGTCATCGGTTACGGCACCATGGGCCGCGCCCACGCCTTGAATCTCAGGCGCAGCGGGGTGGAAGTGATTGTCGGCAGCCGGACCGGGTCTGCGGCGGGAAAAAGGGCCGCCGACAGCGGTTTTACCGTGCTGCCGGTGGCCGAAGCGGCCGCCGCCGGCGATGTGGTGATGCTCATGCTTCCGGACGAGGCCATGGCCGCGGTCCATGACCGGGACATCGCTCCGCATCTCAAACCGGATGCCGCCCTGGGGTTTGCCCACGGATTCGCGGTGGCTTTCGGTCAGGTCGAACCCGCACCGGGCCGCCCCTGCTTCCTGGTCGCGCCCAAGGGGCAGGGGGACATGCTGGAGGCGGCCCACGCGGCCGGCTCGGGCGTGCCCGGCCTGCTGGCGGTGACCGATGCATCGCCGCCGGAAACCTGGGACCTGGCAGCATCGTATGCACAGGCGGTCGGTTGCCTGGTCGGCGGGGGTTTCGTGACCACTTTTCGCGCCGAGTGCGTCAGTGACCAGTTCGGCGAGCAGGTGGTTCTCTGCGGCGGAGTGGTCGAGCTGCTCAAGTCGGCGTTCGACGTCATGGTCGAAGCGGGTTATGACGAGACCAACGCCTATTTCGAGTGTGTCCACGAGTTGAAGTTGATCACCGATCTGCTGCACCGCCACGGGATCGACGGCATGCGGGAGCGGATCAGCGGCACCGCGGCCTACGGCGGGTTGACACGGGGCCCGCGCCTTATCGACGACCGGGTGCGGGACAACATGAAACGGATCCTGACGGAAATCGAGGCGGGCGACTTCGCGGACGAGTTCCTGCGGAATCACGGGGAGACGAAAACCCTGGCCCGGACCGAAGCGAAGGGCTCCCTGGCCCGAACGGGGCGAAAGGTTTTGCCGCGGCTTCATCCGGACGAGTCCACTGACTGAACACAAGGAGTTAACCGATCATGAACGATTCCTTCTTCGGACGGATCTCGGACCTGTTCACCAATCCGGGACGGCTCATGGAGAACGTGGGCGCCGGACCGCGCTGGTGGCAGCCGGGACTCATGATTTTCCTGGTCATGATCGGGTTCACCTGGCTGATCTCTCCCATATCCGCCCCGGAGCAGGCGGAATTGATGCGTGATTCGAAGATGATGCAGCTGGCCGGTGAAGAGGCCGCGGATCAGATGTACGAGGAATCCAAAAACGTTTCGCCCGCCAAACGGATGTTCAACTCTGGTCTCGCGGGATTTTCGTCCTGGCTGATGATCATTATTTTCGGGTTGATCCTGGGATTCTTCGTGCGTCTGGGCGGTGGCCAGGGATCCTTCAACCAGGCTTTGGGAATCGTGTCCTGGGGATCGCTGCCGCTCTTCTTCCTCAGTCCCCTGGTGAAACTGCCCCTGATCCTGAAGGTCGAATCGGTCTTCAAGGTAAATATCGGGTTGGCCGCCTTGATGCCAGGCGCCGAACCCGGATCAGCCCTGTTCCAGATTCTGTCGACCTACGGTGACTTCTTCACCTGGTGGGGGCTGGTCCTGCTGGTCATCGGTTTCGAAAGGGTGTTCAAAATGGGCCGTTTGCCCGCCGCCCTTTCGGTGCTGCTGCCCTGGGGTCTGCTGTCTGGCGTCATGCTCGGTCTGAGTCTGTTGGTCACGTAAGTCATCCAGAATCATCCTGCGAGGAGTTGCAGAGTGAAAAAGAAGATCCTCATTCCCCTGGCGGCCATCCTGCTGATCGCGGTGGTGGTGTCCATTCTCACCTCCGGGGACAAGCCCGAGGCCAAGGTCGAGACCAAGGTGATCAGGTTGAAGGACCTGACGGCGGTGGTCAGCTGTTCGGGCACCATCCAGCCCAAACGCAAGGTGGATGTCAGCGCCAACGCCATGGGCACCATCGTGCTTCTGGCGGTGGTCGAGGGGCAGCGGGTGAAACAGGGCGATCTGCTCATGGAGATCGATCCCTTCGAATACGACGCCGCGGTCCAGGCCCTGGAAGCGACCATCAACTCCGCCCGGGCGGAGTTGAAACTGGCCGAGGCCTCGCTGGAAAAAGCGATCCAGGACCGGGACAGGGCCGAGAAATTGTTCGAGGGAGAACTGGCCTCCGAGGAGCAGCTGGCCACCGCGCGGACCAACGCCCGCATCGAAACGGCCAGGATGGAGGCGGCCCGGCACCGCATCACCCAGTATGAGGCCAACCTGTCCAAGGCCCGCCACGACCTGACCAAGGTGACCATCACCGCGCCGATGACCGGGGTGATAACGCGCCTGAACGTGGAAGAGGGTGAAAATGCCATCATGGGCACCCTCAACAACCCGGGTACGGTGCTGCTGGTCATCGCCGATCTGGGCACCATGGAAGCCTGGGTGGAGGTCGACGAGACCGAGGTGGTCAAGGTCGAGCTCGGCCAGTCCGCCACCGTGGAGATCGACGCCTTCCCCAACCGGGAATTCACGGGCAAGGTGACCGAGATCGGCAACAGTCCGTTGCGGGTGCGCGCGGGGGCCAGCCGTGAGGCGGTCGATTTCGAGGTGAAGATCACCCTGGACGGGACCCTGCCGAACATCCGGCCGGGCCTGTCGTCCAAGGCCGAGATCACGGTCGCCGACAGGGGTGACGCCCTGGCCGTTCCCCTGGGTTCGGTCACGGTGCGGGAATGGCCTCTCAAGAATTCCGACATCCGCAGCTATTCCGGCAGCCGGGCCCGCAAACAGAAAGCCGCCCTGGAGGAATTCGGATTCGGGGTCAAGAGTGACGATCCTGATACCAACAACACCGGGAACGATGACGTCAAACGCGAGGAAACCGAGGGCGTCTTCATCCTCGAGGACGGCTTCGTGAAATTCATGCCCGTGGAGATCGGCATCGCCGGCGAAGATGATTTCGAAGTCATAAGCGGCCTTGATTCCGGCCGGACGGTTGTCACCGGTCCCTTCCGCATCCTGCGTACGCTGAAGGACGGGGCCGAGGTCGAAGAGACGGGCGGAAAAGGCAAAAAGAGCGGCGGGAATTCCGATAACGGTGGCGGCGACGGCGAAACGGAAGACTGATGAATCTCTTCGAGGGAGTCCGCATCGCCCTGGCCAGCCTGCGCGGGCACAAGCTGCGGACCTTCCTGACCCTGCTGGGCAACATCGTGGGCACCATGTCGGTCATCGCCGTGGTTTCCCTCATCTACGGGGCCGACCGCTATGTCTCCCAGGCGGTGCTCGACGAGGGCACGGACGTATTCACCATCACGCGCGTGAATGATCTCCAGTTCCTGACCGACTTCGACGCTTTCCTGGAATCCCTCAACAATCCCGACCTGACGCTGGCCGACCGGAACTGGCTGTCCGAACACATGGAGGAGGCCTCGGCCGTCGGCGCGGTGATCATCCGCACCGCGACGGTCCGGGCCGGCGGCGAGAAATTCCGGGGGACCCGCGTGCGCGGTGTCACCGAGGACTACTCGCTGATTGAAGATGTGCCCCTGCTGCTGGGCCGTCATATCGCCCGCCAGGACGTGGTCAATTCGCGGCAGGTCGTTATCCTGGGTTTCGAGGTGGCCCGGGATCTGTTTCCCCGCCGATCCGACCCGGTGGGCCGCGAGGTCAAGATCGGCGGCCGCCACTTCAAGGTCATCGGGGTGGCCGCCGATCGCGGCACCGTCATGGGCCACAATCGCAACCAGTTCGCCATAACCCCCATCACCGCCTGGCAGAAGGTGTTCGGGTCCGGAAGTTCCCTCGACCTCAAGATCGCCGCCAGCAACCTGGCCAGATTGCAGGAGGCCAAGGACGAAGCGGCTTTCCTGATGCGTGTCCGGCACCGTCTGCGGCCTCTCGAGCGGGACGATTTCACGATCACGACCTCGGACCAGCTTCTGTCCATCTGGGGCGGGATTTCCAAAGCCATTTATGGGGCCCTGGTCCCTTTGGTGGGCATCAGTCTGGTGGTCGGCGGCATCGTGTTGATGAACATCATGCTGGTGTCGGTTACCGAGCGCACCCGCGAGGTTGGCGTCCGCAAGGCCCTGGGCGCCCGGCGCCTGGCCATCATGTGGCAGTTCCTGGTCGAGGCCATCACGCTGTCGCTGGTCGGCGGCATCATGGGCATCCTGATCGGTCTGGCTCTGGCCTGGGGAATTTCCATGGCCTCGCCGCTGCCTTTTGCCGTCGCCGGCTGGTCGCTGGCCCTGGGCCTGATCACCACTTTCCTGATCGGCGGGGTTTTCGGAACCTATCCCGCCTGGAAAGCGGCGGGTTTCGATCCCGTGGAGGCGCTCCGCCATGAGTAGGCCCCGGGTGCACTGGCGCGACGGATTCAAGGAGGCCTGGCGGACCATCACCGGGAACCGCATGCGCAGTTCCCTGCTGATCCTGGGTGTGGCCATCGGGGTGACGACCCTGCTTGCCATCTACACCATCGTCAGCGGTCTGAGCGGGCGGATCCGGGATGACGTGGTCTCGGCGAGCCAACCCTACATCTACATTTCCCGCAACAGCGGGGTCGGGGGCGGCGACCCCGCCGAGAAGATGCGCCGGCCCCAGTTGATGCCCCAGCTGGAGGAGGCTTTGGCGGCGACCGAGGGCGTGGGCCTGATCGATTACGAGGTGTCCAACAACAGCGGCACGGTATTGAAGTACCGGGAGGAGAAAACCCAGTTCGTGCAGGTTTTCGGATGTTCCCAGAACTTCCCCTTCATGTTCTCGATAACGGTGGACGAAGGCCGCTTTCTGACCGTCGGCGACGTGACAGCCCGAAATCGCGTGGCCGTACTGGGTTACGGCCCCCGGAAGGATCTTTTTCCCCACCAGGATCCCATCGGCAAGACCCTGCGGATCTACGGCCAGCCGTATCTGATCATCGGCACCATGACCGAACGCAAACACATCATCGGCCAGCTCGGGGACAACTACGTCTGCGTGCCCTGGACCACTTTCGAAAAAGACGGCTTGAAAGAGGGGTTCGAGGACAGGAACATCGCCCTTCTGGTCGCCCCGGGATACGATACCGATGAAACCATTTCCAACATCACCGGGACCATGCGCCGGGAAAGGCGGTTGCGCCCCGGGCAAAAAAACAATTTCGACGTCATTTCCAGCGAAACCTACGGCGACATCATCGACAAGGTCACCGGGGGCATCGCGGTCGTCCTGGTCGTCCTTTCCTCCATAGGATTGCTGGTCGGCGGTATCGGCGTCATGAACATCATGCTGATCTCGGTGGCCGAACGCACCCGCGAAATCGGGGTGCGGATGGCGGTCGGCGCCCGCCGTCAGGATGTTCTGCTGCAGGTCCTGGTCGAGGCGGGGATCCTGACGGGGATAGGGGGGATCATCGGCATCATCCTGGGGTACGTTGCCTCCTGGGGCATGACCCACGTCCTGCGCTTCCCCTTTTTCATATCACCGTTCGTGACGGTGGGCGCGGCGCTTTTTTCAATCTCCATCGGGATCTTTTTCGGTCTTTATCCCGCCAACAAGGCCGCGCGCATGGATCCGATCGTGGCGCTGGGGCGGGAATAGGAAAAACCCCCGGTGATACTTTTCACCGAGGGCTTATTGAAGGAATTATCCAGGGGTCAGTCCCCGGCTTTCCACACCGGAATCCGGCCGGGCGTGTAGGGCGCGCCGGCGGCCTCGAGCCGGTCTTCCAGCTCCTTCAGGTCCACCGTCACCAGGGTTGTCAGATCCGCCAGGACGGGTGCGAACAATTCCCCGGTCAAAGCCAGGTTGTCCCGCATGGTCCGGGTCGGTCCCGAAGTGTTGTTCTGCACCCCGTAGACGATCCAGGACGCGCGGCCGTTGATCGATGGTGTGGTCGGTTCGCTCCGCCGGCTGACCGTGCGGTCGCCGTTCAGTTTGACGCCGAGGTCGGCCAGGCGAATGACCAGGCCGTCGACCTCATCGAGCAGGGCGGTGTCGAGCTCGGGCGTGACCTTGACGGCCTGGCGGATGTGCTTCAGGCGGTTGTCCGCGTCCCGGTAGGTGCGCGTGGCCCCCTGGACGGCGCGGAAGAGTTCGTCGGCTTTCTTGCGGAAGGCCAGGGTGCCCTCGTGATCCGGGTTGGCGGTGGTGTTCAGGCCCAGCGACCTGGTGTTGAACGCCACGGGTCCGGCGAGGACCGTTTCTTCACCGCGGACACGCCTGGAAATCGTCACACTGTATTGTCCCGGCATGACCAGGGGGCCGGCCCGTTCTTCGTCCCAGGGTGAACTGGGGCCGCCCTGGTTCAGGTTGATCGGTCCGCTGTACGGGTAACGCAGATTCCAGGCCACGCGGTGCAGGCCCGCCGCGCCCGGTCCGGTGAACCTTCTGACGACCTCGCCATCGGCGTCCCTGACCGTCAGAAGCAACACGGGATCCACTTCGCGGTCCTCGGCCCGCAGGTCGTCCCAGCCGGGGTAGTGGACCGGTTCGGCGGCCTCGACCAGTTCCTTCTCTTTTTCCTGCCGCATCTCCTTGAGGCTCTGCAGCCCTTCCTTCAGGTGATAGGTGATCACCGCGCCGAAGGGAGGGTTCTTGGCCGTGTAGAAGGCGTCGCCCTGGAAACCCTTGTCCCGGTAGCCCAGGGGCCCGGCGATGTTGAAGATCAGGGCGTCCTTGACCGGGAAGATCGTTACTTCCTGCTCCAGGGTGGCGGGCTCGAGATTCCGCAGGGGCGAGTAGTCGTCCAGGATGTAGAAGCCGCGGCCGAAGCTGGCGACGACCAGGTCGTTTTCCCGCCGCTGGATCTCGATATCGCGGCAGGCGATGGTCGGAATGCCCGCCTTCAGCTGGGTCCAGTTCGCCCCCTCGTCGCGGGTAAAGAAAACGCCGAACTCGGTGCCGACGAAGACCAGCTGCGGATCCACATGGTCCAGGGCGATCGAGTGCACCGTCCCGTTTTCCGGAAGGTTGCCCGCGATGGATTTCCAGGAATTGCCGTAGTCGTCGCTGCGCAGGATGTAGGGTTTGAAATCATCCCGTTTGTGGTTATCGAAACTGGCGTAGATGACCTTCTCGTCGAAGCGCGAAGGCTCGACATCGCTGACGTAACAGCCGTCGGGCACGCCGTTGAAGCTGCCGTGTTCGGTCCATTCGCCGCCGCCGTCCAACGTGATCTGGATCAGCCCGTCGTCGGTGCCGGCCATCAGCAGGCCCTCGCGCAGGGGCGATTCGTTCAGCGAGATGATGCTGCCGTAGAACGAAGTGGAGTTGTTCTTGGCCACCGCGTCCACGCTCCAGATGCGGCCCATCACTTCCAGCTCGTTGCGGTCCACGCCGGTGGTCAGGTCGCCGCTGATACGGGTCCAGCTGTCGCCCATGTCGTCGCTACGGAAGATCTTCTGGCAGGCGTAGTACAGCCGCTGGTGGTCGTGGGGACTGATGATCAGCGCCGAATTCCAGTTCCACTTCAGGATTTCTCCTTCTTCGGGCTGGGGCTGAACGTCCAGGGTCTCGCCGCTGTTGCGTTCGTAGCGGTTCAGGAAACCGTACTGCCACTGGCAGTAGATGATGTCGGGATTCGTGG